>JAFRQP010000073.1 GCA_017428565.1 Oscillospiraceae bacterium | reverse complement strand
CTTCCATGTCTAAGGCACGCCGACAGCGTTCATCCTGACCCAGCAACAAACTCTCAATAATCGTATCTTAAAGCCTTTCGGCCCTAAAATCTTATTGAAGCTTACTAGCTCTCAAAAGAATTTTTATAGTCATTTCTGACTTTAAAAGAACCCTTCTCTGGTGCTTATTTAGCATAAGCTTTTTTCTTACATTGTTCAATTTTCAAGGTACACGCCGCTTCTGCCTCATCGGCGTCAGCCTGTATATAGTAGCACAGGCGAAACCGTTTGTCAAGAAAAACTTTTTCTTTTTTCAAACTTTTTTCTTTCGCCGTTTCGGTGGAAGCGGGCCCTCTCACAGGCGCCCGGCTAATATAGCACCGTTTTTCTCCTTTGTCAACACATTTTTTGGCTTTTTTTGAACTTTTTTGAAAAATTTTTCCAGCCCCTACATATTGTGGTTTTCTCTGCTCATACTACGCTATATGAGCACTTCTGAATCAAAAACCATCAGCGCCGCCGCCCTGCGGGACTGCTTTGCGGGCTGCGGCGACTATACCGAGCGGCGCGTCCGCTTCGGTCTCGGAGGGGCGCTGGAGCTGCCCGTCTGCTGGCTGGACGGCATGGTGTCCGGCAGCGCGCTGGGTCTGGAGATCCTGCGTCCGCTGACGGAGCTGCTGCGGGCGGCCGGGGTCCGGGAGCCCCGGGAGGCCCTGGCGCGGATCCTGGAAGGCGGGGTCTACCGCTGCGCCGTCACCCGGCGGGAGGAGCTAGGCCAGGCCGCGGAGGATCTGTGCCGGGGCTGCTGTCTGCTGCTGTTCGAGACTCTGGGCTGCGCGCTGAGCTTCGAGGTGCGGACCGGGCAGCGCCGGGCCGTGGGGGAGCCTACCCTGGAAAAGTCCCTGAAGGGCGGCAAGGACAGCTTTACCGAGACCCTGCGGGTGAACAGCGCCCTGGTGCGCCAGCGGCTTGCCAGCCCCGATCTGAAGCTCACGGAGAGCTGCATCGGCCGCCGGAGCCGCACCGGCGTGGCCCTGCTCTATCTGGAGGGCGTGGCCGCGCCGGACACCGTGCGGGAGCTGGCCCGGCGGCTGGACCGGCTGGATCTGGACGCGCTGCTGTCCACCGGCCCCCTGGAGGAGGCGGTGGCGGACGCGCCGCTCTCCCCCTTCCCCCAGCTGATCCACACCGAGCGGCCGGACCGCTTTGCCATGCACCTCAGCCAGGGCCGGGTGGGCCTGCTGGTGGACGGGCTGCCCCTGGGTCTGCTGCTGCCGGTGACGCTGTCGGAGTTCATGAAGGTCACCGGGGACGGCAGCATGCACTTTGCGGCGGCCACGGCTCTGACCCTGCTGCGCTGGCTGGCCCTGGGGATCGGGCTGCTGCTGCCCGCCTTCTACACGGCGGTGGCCCTGTACCACCAGGAGATGATCCCCACCCGGCTGCTGCTCAGCATCATCGAGGCGGAGCGCGACGTGCCCTTTTCCACCTCCCTGGAGGTGCTGGGGATGCTGGCGGCCTTCAGTCTGCTGCAGGAGGCGGGCCTGCGGATGCCCGAGCCCATCGGCGACACGGTGTCCATCATCGGCGCGCTGATCGTGGGCCAGGCGGCGGTGGAGGCCAAGGTGGTCTCGCCTATCGCCATCATCGTGGTGGCGGTGTCCGGCATCTGCTGCTACACCCTGCCCAGCCAGGATCTGGGCTTTGCCGTGCGGCTGAGCCGGCTTGCGCTGCTGCTGGGGGCGGTGTTCGGCGGGCTCTACGGCGTGGGGCTGGTCGGCTGTCTGCTGCTGCTGCACCTGGCGGAGCTGGAGAGCTTCGGCGTTCCCTACGCCGCGCCCCTCTCGGAGGGCCGGCCCGGGGGCCTGGGGCGGCTGCTGCTGCGTCTGCCGGACCGGCTGCGGAAGCGGCGGGACCCGCTGCTGCGCACGCCCGACCGCAGGAGGCGATCATGAAAAAAGCGCTATTATTCCTTCTGCTTCTGGCGCCGCTGCTCTGCGGCTGCGGCTCGCTCTACGCCCAGCGGCGGGAGGTGGAGCGGCTGCGCCTGGCGGAGACCCTGGGCCTGGACGCGGCGCCCGCGGGCGTGCTGTTGAGTCTGGCCTGCGCCTCCGGGCCCGGGGAGGAGGGCGCCGCCTGTTACAGCGCCCCGGGCGCCTCCGTCTCCGAGGCCATGGAGCGGCTGCGCAGCCGCTCGCCGGAGGAGCCGCTGTTCTGCGGCCATCTGCAGCACATCCTTTTGGGCGAGCAGCTGGCGCGGGAGGGGATCGGCGGCTTTCTGGCCTTCGTGTGCCGCTCCTCCGACCTGCGGCTGGACATGCCGGTCTTTCTGCTGCTGGGCGACAGCGCCGGGCGCGCCATGTCGGAGGTCGGCAGCGGCGACAGGGGCGTTGCGGACGCGCTGAACGCGCTGGGGCAGGCCGAGGGGAACGAGCTCCGTCTCTCCACCGCCGGCGCCATCCTGCGGGATCTGGAGCGGCAGGGCAGCGCCCTGGTGCGCTGTCTGCGTCTCACGCCGAGCTCCGAGAACGGCGAGGAGGGCGTCCTCACCGTAGCGCCGGAGGGCTACGGCGTCCTGGTGCGGGACTCCCTGCAGGCGCTGATCGGCCCGGAGGACGCTCCGGCCGCGGCGCTGCTGACCGATTCGCTGCGCCCCTGCCCCCTGCTGCTGCGGGACGCCATGGGCAGGACCGTGACCGTGGAGCTGCAGGAGGGGGCGCTCCGGCTGGAGCCCCTCTGGGACGCAGACGGCGCCCTCTGCGGTCTGGAGCTCTCGGTCCGGGTCAGCGCCGCCCTGCTGGAGATCGACGGCTTTGACCGGGCGTCGGCCGAGGCCGTCCAAAGCGCCGTCACCGCCCGGATGGAGGCGGAGCTGCAGCGGCAGATCGAGGCGCTGCTGCGGCTGTCCCGGGAGCTGGGCGCGGATTTCCTGGGTCTGGGGCGGCGGCTGGAGCAGGCCGCGCCCCTGCGCTGCCGGGGCCTGGGGCGGGAGCTGGGGGCGCTGCTCCCCTCTCTCCCGGTCCGGGTGAGCGTCCGGGGCGAGCTGCGCCACGCCGGCGATCTGAACTGAGGAGGGGACGATGCGAGAAGATCTGCAAGCCTCCCGGCGGCAGTTGAGAAGTCTCTGCGCCATGGCCCTGCTGTCCCCCAGCCTGCGGCTGATCCCCGGCTCCGCCGTGGAGCAGGGCGGCCGGGCGGCCTGGGCGGGCCCCCTTGCGGCCCTGCCCCTGCTGCTTTTCTATGTCTGGGCGCTGTGCCGCCTGCGCCGCTCCATGCGGGAGGGGGAGCGCCTGCCGGAGCTGCTGCTGCGTGCCCTGGGGCGGGGGCCGGGCCGGGCGGCGCTGCTGCTCTTCGGCGCCTGGCTGCTGCTCTACACCGGCTTCACCCTGCGGGTGGGGGCGGACCGCTTCATGGTTACCATTTTCCCCCGCAGCGGGGCGGCGGCCTTCGTGATCCCCATGGGCCTGCTGGCGCTGCTGGCGGCCCTGGGGCCCTTTCGGAGCCTGCTGCGCCTGGCGCGGATGGTGGAGCCCCTGCTGCTGGGCGTGCTCTTCAGCATCCTGCTGGCCGCCTTCCGCGCCGCGGACCCGACGGAGCTGCTGCCCCTCACGCCGGCGGACGCCGGGGCCCTTGTTCGCAGCGCCTGGCCGGCGCTGGACCTGGCGGGCTTCGGTCTGGCGGCCTGGTTCTTCTTTCTCCCCGCCGGCGGGGAGGAGGGGCTCCTTCCCCGGACGGGGGGCTGGGCCGCCGCGCTGTGTCTGCTGCTCACCGCCCTGGGCGCGGCGGTGCAGGGGCGCTTCGGCCCAGCCCTCTGCGCCCGGCTCTCCACCCCCTTCTTCGCCCTGGTGCGGAATCTGGTCTTTTTCCGCAGCCTGGAGCGGATGGAGGCCCTGGTGGTGGGGCTCTGGATCTTCCCGGACTTCCTGCTGACCGGCCTGTGCCTCCACGCCGCCCAGCGCTGCCTGCGTCTGGGCTGCGGCTACACGGCCCGGGAGGGGGAGCGGCGCTTTTCCCTGGCCCGGGGCCGCTGGCTCATCTGGCTGGGCGGCGCGGGGTCCACCGCGCTGGGGCTTTTCCTGGCCCGGGACCCGGCGAGCCTGCTGCTCTGGTCCCGGAAGCTGATCCCGGCCCTGAGCCTTGCGGCCGCCCTGCTGCTCCCCGGGCTCTGCGCCCTCGGGATCGCAAGAAAAAAGCTGTGACCGCAGTTCAGTCACAGCTTTTTTCTCTTCTCTTGTTTACTCAGCGTAGTCCGGCCTGGTGTAGTAGTCCAGGACCTCCGGAGGCGCAAAGCCCTCCGCGTAGACGACCCGCTGGCGCTCCGCCCGCCTCTGGATCAGCAGGTCCAGGCCTTTGCCCGCCAGAAGCGCGCGGGCCTGCTCCCGGCTGTAGGTGGTGGAGATCTCGTCGTCCGCCCGCAGGGGACGGCGCAGGATCACATACCAGTCCCCGTCCAGCTCCAGGGGCTCCGCGACCTGTCCCGGCTCCAGGGCGCTGGCCCGCTCAAAGATCGCCGGGTCGATCCAGGTCTGGGTCGCCACATAGGAGGCCCCCTCCGGGTCCAGCTCCGCCTTCCGCTCCAGGAACAGCGCCTCCCGGGCGGCGGGATCCTCCTCGCTCTGCAGCTCCCGGGTCAGCTCCTCCGCCTGGGCGGCCGCGCCCTCCCCGGCGGGGATGCGGATGCGGTCCACGGAGAGGTAGCCCTCTTTCTCCATCCAGTCCAGCACCAGCTCCTCCGGCAGCTTTTCGCCCTTTTCGCCCACGAGAGCCCGGTTGCAGGCGTCGTACAGCAGGGGGCGGCGCAGCAGCCGCCAGTACACCGTCTCGTTCATGTAGAGGGGCTCCAGGGCCTCGAAGAAGCGCTCCTCGCTGTAGCCCTGGGAGGCGATGTAGTCCAGATCCTCCTGATGGGCCGCCTGAAGCTCCGCCTGGTCCTCCTCCGTCAGCCGGATGCCGTTCTCCTCGGCCAGCTGCTCCGCCGCCAGGTCCCGGCGCAGCAGATTCTCCGCGCTGGGGGCCAGAAGCTGGGCGTAGGTGTTGCCCTCGGCGTCGGCCTCGGAGCTCCAGCCCACGGCCACGCCCTCGTACATCATCTTGGTGAAATTGTTTTCGCAGTTGGCGGCCAGGGTATAGTAATAGTAGAAATACTCCTGCCAGGAGATCTCCCGCCCGTCCACGGTCATCACGATCTCCTCCGGGGCGCGGAGGGCGTAGATGGCCTCGTAGTCCACGCCGGAGGGCTTCTCCTCGCTCTCTTCGCGCTCTCCGGGCGCTTCGCCCGCATCGGCAGGCGCGGCGCTCTCCTCCGGCGCGGGCGCGGACGGCTCCCCGCCGTCCAGACAGCTGAGGAAGGTCACGCCCAGCAGGCACAGGGCCAGCAGCAGCAGAACGAACTTTTTCATGCGTTTCCCTCTTTTCCTTCTCCGTGCCAGTCGGCCACGAAGCGGCGCGCCTCGTCCACCACATGGTTTTTGGCCTTGATCTTCAGACTCAGACAGGGCTTGGAGCCCGCCTCCACCCGGAGGCGGCCCTTGTACTCCGCTCTCGCATAGAGGGCGGAGACTTTTTCCATGTCGAAGTCCTTCACCGTGAAGCGCAGATAGCCCTGCTTCTGGGCGATGTCGGTGACGCCGGCCTTTCCCGCCTCGCCCCGCAGCAGCGCCACCTGGATCAGGGCGCTGACGCCCGGGGGCGGGTCGCCGTAGCGGTCGATGAGCTCGTCCAGCAGGTCGTCCGCCTCCTCCTCGCTGCGGATGGCGGCGATGCGGCGGTAGAGATCCATCCGCTGCTCCGAGGCGGGCACATAGCGCTCCGGGATGTTTGCGGCGATGGCCAGATCCGCCGAGCACTCCGCCCGCGGGGGGACGGGGATGCCCCGGGCCTCCAGCACGGCCTCCGACAGCAGCTTCATATACATATCATAGCCCACGTCGATCATGTGGCCGGACTGCTCCGCCCCCAGCAGGTTCCCCGCGCCCCGGATCTCCAGATCCCGCATGGCGATCTTGAAGCCGGAGCCGAAGGCGGCGAAGTCCCGGATGGCGGAGAGGCGCTTTTCCGCGATCTCGGTGAGCACCTTGTCCCGCCGGAAGGTGAGATAGGCGCTGGCTCTGCGGGTGGAGCGGCCCACCCGGCCCCGGATCTGGTGCAGCTGAGCCAGGCCCAGCTTGTCCGCGTCCTCGATGATGAGGGTGTTGACGTTGGGGATGTCGATGCCGGTCTCGATGATGGTGGTGCAGACCAGCACCTGGGTCTCGCCGCTGACCACGCTGTCCATGACGGCGGAGAGCATGTTCTTGTCCATCTGCCCGTGGGCCACCGCCACGGTGACGCCCTCCAGCAGATCCCGCAGGCGTACCGCCGTGCGGTCGATGTCGTCGATGCGGTTGTGCAGATAGTAGACCTGGCCGCCCCGCTGCAGCTCCCGGCGGATGGCGTCGGCGATCACGTTCCAGTCGTGCTCCATCACGAAGGTCTGCACCGGCAGCCGGTCCTCCGGCGGCTCCTCGATGGTGGACATGTCCCGGATGCCGGACATG
>JAFRQP010000072.1 GCA_017428565.1 Oscillospiraceae bacterium | reverse complement strand
CGCTCCCTCAGTCCGCTTCGCTTATGTGAGGCGCGCCGCTCCAAAGCCCCCCCTTGCCTAAAGGGGGGTGGCCCGAGCTTGCGAGGGCCGGGGGGATACGCCTCTGCCGCGGGACCGGCGCTCCCTCAGTCCGCTTCGCTTATGTGAGGCGCGCCGCTCCAAAGCCCCCCCTTGCCTAAAGGGGGGTGGCCCGAGCTTGCGAGGGCCGGGGGGATACGCCTCTGCCGCGGGACCGGCACTCCCTTAGTCCGCTACGCGGACAGCTCCCTCAAAGAGGGAGCCGGGCAAGCCGGCCGCAGGACCGGCACTCCCTCAGTCCGCTACGCGGACAGCTCCCTCAAAGAGGGAGCCTATATGGAAAGGAGATTGAAATGGCCAAATTGTACTTCAAATACGGCGCGATGGGCTCCTCCAAGTCCGCCCAGGCGCTGATCACCAAATTCAACTACGAGGAGCAGGGCATGTCCGTCTGGCTCATCAAGCCCAGCGTGGATACCCGGGACGGGGCGGACGTGATCCGCAGCCGCATCGGCCTGGCCAACAAGGCCCAGATCATCACCCCCGAGCAGGACATCATCGCCGCCTACCGGGCCGCCGGCAGGTATGACGTGATCATCGCCGACGAGGCCCAGTTCTTCACCCCCGAGCAGATCGATCAGCTCCGCGCCCTGGTGGACGAGGACGACCTGCCCGTGCTCTGCTTCGGCCTGCGCACGGACTTTCTGACCCACTTCTTCCCCGGCGCCCGGCGGCTCATGGAGCTGGCGGACTCCATCACCGAGATCAAGACCATCTGCACCTGCGGCCGCAAGGCCACCGTCAACGCCCGCATCGACGGGGCGGGTCGGGTCATCACCGAGGGCGCCCAGGTCATGCTGGGCGGCAACGACAGCTATGTGGCCATGTGCCACAGCTGCTGGAAGCGGAAGATCCGGGAGCAGCAGGATGCAGGCCGTTGACTTTGCCTCCTGGCCCCGGCGGGAGATCTACGAGTTTTTCTCCCCCATCTCCAACCCCTTTTACTCCGTCACCTTCCGGCTGGACGTGACGAAGCTGCACCGCCATACCAAAGCGCGGGGGCTGAGCTTCTATCACAGTCTGATCTGGCTCTGCACCCGGGCGCTTGCGCGGGTGGAGGCCTTCTCCTACGCCGCGGAGGAGGGCCGGGTGGTAAAGCTGACGGGCCGCCGGCCCAGCTTTACCCATCTCAAGCCCGGCAGCGACGCCTTCCAGATCGTCACCCTGCCCTGTGAGGGGAGCATGGAGGACTTCTGCGCCGCCGCGAAGAAAAAGGCGGAGGAGCAGGACTTTTTCATCGACTTCGCCGGCGAGGGGATCGACATGATCTTCTTCTCCTGCCTGCCCTGGCTGGACCTGACCGCCCTCACCAACGAGCGGGACCTGGACGTGGACGACGCCATCCCCCGCATCGCCTGGGGCAAGTTCACGGAGGAAAACGGCCGGGAGACCCTGGGCCTCTCCGTGGAGGTCAACCACCGCTTCATCGACGGGCTGCACATCGGCCGCTTCGCCCAGGAGCTGGAGCGCATGATCGCGGAGCTGTAAATTGTAGGGGCGGCTATCAGCCGCCCGCTGCAAGTTTTCTGTAAAAGGATAGAATAAACGACAAAGGACGCTGCAAAACTGCAGCGTCCTTTGTATCTTGTATGGGCTGGCGCCCTTGGGTGGCTCTTGTGTGAGCTTTCTCAAACGGCGAGTTGTCAGTTAAAAGCGCGGGACGCGTACCTGGAGGAGCCCATTGCCCGAATCCAGCACGGTACAGGTCTGACCGTCTTCGTCCAGGAAGGTGAAGGACGAGCCGCTGGTGGTCACGGTGGTGTACCGGCTGATATACTCCTGATACTGCTGAAGCGCTTCGTCCATATCGCCGCTGTCAGTGATCCACACGTTGTAGGCCGCGAAGTTGCCATGGTCGTTTACCAGCCAGGCGCCGGTGATCGGGCAGGAGATTACAAAATTGGGCTGGGCATACAGGGTGTTGTTCACGCAGTACAGCGCCGGGATCGACCGAAACTGCTCAAACAGGTCGTAAATATCCTCGTCGTCGTGAGCCGAGATCATGAGTATCGCCTCCCGGACGTCGGCATCCATCGCCTCCAGCTCCGCTTCCATTGCCTCAAGGGCTTCCATGCCGTGGACGAAATCATAGCTGGTGAAATAATTGCTCATATCGCTCAGCTTTTCGATATAGGTGTAGATCTGATCCAGCTTGCCCTCGTGCTCCTCCAGCAGAGCCAGGTTTTCCACATCTTCCTTGTCGCTGTCGGACAGGGCGTCGTACAGCTCCCGTGCCGCGCGAATATCTTCTTCCTTTCCAAGTGAAAAGTCTCCGATGGCTGTGATCGCATCGTCTACAGCCTGCGCCGCCTCGCTCTTCCCACCGCAGGCGCACAGCGCCAGCATCATGGACAAGGCCAGAAGCAATGCAAAAAGCTTTTTCATGTTTCTTTTCCTCCCTTTTCAAGCACTGGTTTTATTGAGAGAATACCATCAATTTGTCTCAGGTGCGGCGGCCGCGGGAGCGTCCTCTTCTTTTCTCTCTTCCGCCTTCTCGCACTGCTTACCAGCAAGTAAAAGGGTCAAACAGATTTCCACGCCGCCGACGAACAGGAAGAAAATGCCGGACGCCATGGAGACCAGCTTATATAAATCGATCACCGCGTTCGCCGCGAGACCGGTCGCCTGGGCGGAAGTCGTATAAAAATCCGCGCCAAACTGAATGGAGGTGGAGGCGCGAGACAAGCCCCCTGAGCCGCCGGTGTGGGAAGTGCCGCTTTGGAACATCAAGACCAGACCGGTCACTACCAGGACAAGGCCTAAGGCCAGAAGGATCAGGGTAATGATTTTGCTTTTCTCTTTGCTTAACGAAGTCAGTTTTTCCATTTGGGTGTTCCTCTCTTTCTTATTTCATTTTCTCTGCGCGCTTTTTGGGAAAGGCGCGCGGCATAAACGGATCCACATCAATCTTAGCAAAACGAAAAAGCGAAAACAATTGTCTGGCTGCATCGTGTTTGGGGAAAATTTTTGCCGAAAAAAGACGCCGCCCCAAAACGAAAACGTTCTGAGACAGCGCCGTTCAGGTATTGTTGTTACATCCAGGTATCAGGATTACATCAGGGTCTCTTCGTTCTCCTGGAAAAGCCTGTCGTTGGCTTCCTGCAGGGTCAGGCCCTTGCCGAGAGCAAAGAGAATGATCGCGTCGCGCCGGTTTTTTGGATAGAGCGGTGAGAAAGCGCCCTTTTTGAGCAGCTCCTGCGCCGTGCCGGGGGAGCAGCCCAGCCCGAAGCAGAGGCAGAGGATCCGATCCCGGGAGGGTCTGCGCCGCCCGGAAAAGATCTGATACAGATACACCGTGCTCATCCCGGAACGCCGCGCCAGCTCGGCCTTGGAACAGCCCGCCGCCTCGAAGAGGCGCTGCAGAAGGGCGCCGCACTCCGCCGTCTCAAAGCTCTCCTCGTTCTCGGAGAGAAAACGGCTCAGATCTTCGCTTTCCATCAGCTCCTGCCGGAGATCGTCTGTCTTTTTCATGCTGCGCTTCCTTTACTTTTGGTTTCGGCTGCTATATACTGAATATATTGTTATTTTACATGAATTTGCGAGAATTTCAATACGATGCAGCTTGCATACGGTTTTAGGGGTGCCCATGTACGACGAATTCCTGCGCCTGATCCGCGAGAACTTTGACGAGGAAAAAGAACTGAAAAGCAGCCTGACGGGCGGCATCTGGCGTCTGCGCCACAAGAAAAGCGGCAAGAGCTACATTTTCAGGCGCTACGAGGGCAGCGGCGAGGTCTACCGCAAGCTCCTGGGCATCGCCTGCCCCAACCTGCCCAAGATCCTGGACGTTGCCGAGAAGGACGGCAGAGTCGCCGTTCTGGAGGAGTACGTGAGCGGGGACAGGCTGGACTTTCTGCTGGAGGGCGGCCCGCTGTCTCCCAGAGAAGCCCGCTCTATCGCGCGGCAGCTCTGCCGAGCGCTCTATGTGCTCCACAGCCTGGACGCCGTGCACCGGGACGTAAAGCCCGAAAATGTGCTCCTGCGGGGGGACGAGGCGGTGCTCATCGACTTTGACGCCTCCCGTGTGGTGAAGCAGGATCAGCGCACCGACACGGTGGTGCTCGGCACCACGGGCTTTGCCGCGCCGGAGCAGTACGGCATCTCCCAGACCGACGGCCGCGCCGACATCTATTCCCTGGGCGTGCTGCTGAACATCATGCTGACCGGCAAGCACCCCTCCCGGGAGCTGGCGCCGGGGAGGCTGGGGCGCATTGTGCAGCGCTGCACCCAAATCAACCCCAAAAAACGCTATAAGAGCGTGCTCTATCTGATGGAGGATCTGGAGTAAGAAGATGAAGCAATGCAAAAACTGCGGCGCCGCGCTGCCGGAGGACGCGCTGTTCTGCCCCGTCTGCGAGACGGAGCTGGTGGATAAGCTGCAGCTCCGCGCCCCGCGCCCCAAGCGCCGCCGGGCGATCCTCGCGGTGCTGCTGGCCCTCGCGCTGCTGGCGGGCGGGCTTGGACTCTGGCGCCGGAGCCTTCGCCATGAGCCCCAGGTCTATAACGCCGGCAAGCCGCTTGCCGAGATGCAGTACACTGCCGAGGACGGCGTGAATTACCGCCTCTATCTCAGCTTTGCGGAGACGGCGGAGGAGGCCGAGCCCTGCGAGAGGATCCATCTCTCGCTCCCCGAGAGCGGAGAGGGCAGCGCCGTTTCCCTGCTCTGCGCCGTGCCGGAGGGCGGAACCCCGGAGGAGGGCGCGGCCTTTCTGGAGCTGGTCGACCATGCGGACATCCTGGCGGCGGAGCTGCAGGGCTCCGATGCGCTGGAGCACGGGGAGCCGGCCTATGACCCCCAGCGGCCCTTTGCCGCCGCGGCGGTGACGCTGCGGTATGACAGGCACTGCTGGCTGAATGAGCTGGGCTGGGTGCTGACCATGAAAAACGGGGACGTCATCTATCTGCACCAATATGTGTATGTAGAGGATGAGAAGCGGGTGAGCAACGCCGGCGCGCCGGCCGTAGAGCTGCAGTATACCGCGGAGGACGGCGTGCGCTACCGCCTTTTCCTCAGCTGTGCGGAGACGGAGGAGGATGCGGAGCCACGCGAAAAAGTCTTTTTCACGATCCCGGAGAGAGGAAAGGGCGGCTTCGTCAGCTCGCTCTGCGCTGTGCCAGAGGGCGGCACCCTGGAAGACGGCGCGGCCTTTGCGGAGCAGATCAAGTATGTGGACATCCGCGTGGGGAGCCTGCCGGATTATGAGCCGCCGAAATATGACAGCGTGCCCCGGGACGGAAGCCGGCCCTTTGCCGCGGCGTCGGTGGCGATGAGCTATGACGAGCGCTGGCGGGAGAACGAGCTGACCTGGGTTTTGCACATGAAAAACGGCGATGTGATCTACCTGCACCAGTTTGTGATCGTGGAGAATGGAGCGTAAACCCCACGCCCGCGCAGACGAAAAGAAAAGACGTGGGGCGAATTCGCAGATTGTACGAATTCGCCCCACGGTTTTCTTATATTGCAGCAGCCCGCCGAACGGGCGGCGAATAGCCGCCCCTACTTCAGCTCATACAGCCTGGTGAACTTGTCCTCCAGGTAGTCCAGGTAGTAGTTCACGTTCAGACTCTCGCCGGTGACGGCGCGGATCCACTCGTCCGGGGTGGAGAGGGAGGCGATGGAGAACACCCGCTCGATGAGCCAGTCCCGGATCTTCAGCAGATCCCCGGCGGCGATGGCGGCGTCCACGTCGAAGTCCTTCTTCATGGTGGCCAGGATCTGGGCGCCGTAGGCGTTGCCCAGAGCGTAGGAGGGGAAGTAGCCGAAGGAGATGCCGGACCAGTGCACGTCCTGCAGGCAGCCCTGGGTGTCGTTGGGCACGTCCACGCCCAGATACTCCTTGTACTTGGCGTTCCACAGGGCCGGGATTTCATCCACGGTGATCTCGCCGTTGATGAAGGCCTTCTCCAGCTCGTAGCGGATCATGATGTGCAGGCAGTAGCTCAGCTCGTCCGCCTCGGTGCGGATCAGGCTGGGCCGGGCCACGTTCACCGCCTCGTAGAGCTCCCGATCCGTGATATCGTCGAAGACGCCCTCGCTCAGCTCCCGGATCTTGGGGGCCACCAGGGAGACGAAGGCCTCGCTCCGGCCGATCAGGTTCTCATAGAAGCGGGAGATGGTCTCGTGCATGGCGTTGGACATGTTGTTGGCGCAGTGCTGATCGTGCAGCTCCTGGGGCTCGTTCTGCATGAAGAGCGCGTGGCCGCCCTCGTGGAGGGTGGTGAACACGTTGGAGATGAAGCTGTCCTCGTGGTAGTGGGTGGTGACGCGCACGTCGTGATTGCCGAAGTTGGTGGTGAAGGGGTGCTCCGTGGTCATCAGCACCAGAGCCGTCTTCCGCAGTCCCTCCAGCTCCAGCAGGTAGCGGCTCATGGCCTCCTGCCGGGGGATGGGCACCGGGCGGGACATGAAGTCCTCCCGGATGGGCTTGCCCTCTTCCACCACGCGCTTGAGCAGGGGCACGATCCGCTCCTTCAGCGCGGCGAAGAAGCCGTCCAGCTGCCGGATGCTGCCGCCCTTCTCGATGTCGTCCAGGCAGGTGTCGTAATAGCTGTCTTTCTTCTCGTCCCGCAGGTCGATGGCCACCCGGGTGTATTTGATGAGATCCGCCAGCGCGTCCCGGAACTGGGAGAAGTCGCTGGCCTTCTTGGCGCCGAGCCAGGCGCCGTAGGCCCGGTTGGAGGCCAGGTCCATCTCGTAGGAGAGCTGGGCGGAGATGTTCTTCTCCTTGCTCCAGTAGTCGTACAGGTGCTCGACGGCCTTTTTTTGCACGGGCGTCAGACCCTCGCTGTCCTCGTGCAGCTCCCGGATCAGCTTTTCATAGGTCTTGCTGTGGGTCAGCTTGTGGACCTGCTTGCCCAGAACGGCCATGTCCTTGCCCGCGGGCTCCAGCCCCTCCTCCGGGGCGCAGCACTCCATGTCGAAGCTGAGCTTGCCGATGGCGTGGAAGTAGGACTCCATCTCGTCCAGGATGCCGAAGAGTTTTTTCAGTTTCTGCTGGTTGGTCATATTTTGATCTCCTTTCCTTATAGGCTCCCCCGCAGGGGGAGCTGGCTGCCCGAAGGGCAGACTGAAGGGGTGTGCGTGAACAGAGTGCCAAAGGGAGGCGGGCGCAAAGCGCTTGAGGGCCTGTACAGGGATTCAGCGCGCTTCCGCAGGGGAACTGTGCAGAGGAAACGAGCCTGGATTTATCCGAGGTATTCCAGGTTGATCAGCGCCAGGGCCTCCGGGTGTCCGCATTGTTCGCAGAGATCTTTCAGCCCGAGCAGAATCTCTTCCCGGGAGAAGCCGTTTTGATGCAGCGTCTCCTCCGGGAACTCGGAAAGTCGTTGGTAAAACCGAAGCCCGGCGGCAAGCCAGAAGGAGTCCCCGGGCGCGGCACGCTCAAAAAGCAGATTCTCCGCCTCGCAGATCTTGCCCTCTGCCGACAACGTCAGCAGAAGCTCCCCGCTTTCCCGTGCAGCCTCCTCTCCGGCAGAAGGGCTGCTCGTAAGCTCCTTGCCCAGCAGCAGCCGGGCCAGTGCGGTCACGATCAGCTCTATCTGGCGCATAAACCAGTCGTCGTGGATCAACATGGCGCTGCCCCTCAGCCCGAAAAGTGCTGACACAGGTGCCGGACGCAGCAGGCCTCGCAGTTGGGCTTTCTCGCGTCGCAGACGGCCCGGCCGTGGAGCACGATGCAGTGGCAGAAGTCCGAGGAGCGCTCCGGCGGCAGGATCTTCCGCAGCGCCGCCTCGATCTTCGGGGGATCCTTCAGATCATCCACCAGCCCCAGGCGGTTTGCGATGCGGATGCAGTGGGTGTCCACCACCACGGAGCCGGGCACCCGGTACACGTCCCCCAGGATCAGGTTCGCGGTCTTGCGGCCCACGCCCGGCAGCGCGGTCAGCTCCTCCATGGTCCGGGGGACGATGCCGCCGTGCTTTTCCAGCAGCGCCTGGGCGCAGGCGACGATGTCCCGCGCCTTGGCGCGGAAAAAGCCGCAGGAGTGGACGTACCGCTCCACCTCCTGAACGTCCGCCTCGGCAAAGCTCTCCAGCGTGGGAAAGCGGGCGAAGAGGGCGGGGGTGATCTGGTTCACCCGCTCGTCGGTGCACTGGGCGGCCAGGCGCACGGAGAAGAGCAGCTCGTAGGCCTTGCCGTAGTCCAGGGTGCAGCTGGCCTCCGGGTATTCCGCCAGCAGCAGCCGGACGATCTCGTTGACTTGTTCCTGAGTGCGCATGGCGGCCTCTCTTTCTCTCGTGTCATGTCAAAAAAATCTGCAAGCCCATTTTACGCTGGGCTTGCAGATTCGTCAATTGCAATTGAAAATTTCTTCCGCTTAAGCTCCCCTGCCAAGGGGAGCTGTCCGCCGTCAGGCGGACTGAGGGGTCTTCCGCTTAAGCGCCCCTGCCAAGGGGAGCTGTCCGCCGTCAGGCGGACTGAGGGGTCTTTTCGGTTCTCCCGACAGCTTAACGGCTCAGCGTGATGTTCTGGCCGCACTTGACGGAATCCAGCTTCACGCCGCTGTAGGTGCCGCCGTACTCCCATTCCACGGCCACCCAGAAGGTCTTGGAGGAACCCTGGGCCAGGTCGATGGTGAAGGTGTGGGAGCCGATCTCGGTCTCCTGCAGCTCGTAGGATTTGCTGTCGATCCGCTTGGCGTCCATGGTGAAGTACTGCTCGTCCACCATGATGTTCAGGGGGTTGTAGTAACCGGTCTGCAGGGTCTGGTGCAGGCAGAGCACGGACACCGTGATCTCGACCTGGTTCTCGTTGATGGCGGTGGCGCTCCACACGGCGCGGATGTTCAGACCCGTGCCGGTGTCGGACTCAAAGCTGCCGGTCTGGAGGACGGTGGGCGCAAAGGGCGTGCCGGCGGGCGCGGGGGTCGGGACCGCGGGGGCGGGCGTGGGCGCGGGGCCGTCCACGAGGGACAGGGCCCCTCTCAGGGCCTCGGCGACGCCCTGCTTGCTCCGGGCGGCGGCACCCGTGACGGGCACGCCCAGGGCGGTTGCCAGGGCCTGGGCGTCGATATGGACGCCCTGCT
>JAFRQP010000071.1 GCA_017428565.1 Oscillospiraceae bacterium | reverse complement strand
TCACCACGGGCTCGGCCCCGGGGCCCTCGCAGTCGCAGGACACGGACATGTTGCGCATGGTGTTGATGTAGCAGACGTGGGGCGCAAAGAAGTCGATGGTGGCCTTGGTGCTCTCGCTGATGCGCTCCATCAGCTCCTCCTTGAGGATGCTCCAGGGCAGCAAGGGACGGCTGTGGATCTCGCCCTTGCCGATGCGCCCGTCGGCGCAGCCGATGCCGATGTTCTTGTTGCTGCCGCCGAAGCCGCCCTGGACATGGCCCTTGAAGTGGGTCAGCACCAGGAGCGAGTCATAGTTCAGCATGCTCTCGCCCACGTGCATCTCGGAAAACCACTTGCCGCCCTTCACGGGCAGGGTGGCCACGCCATGCTCGTCGGTGATGTCCACCGGGCAGAAGGTCCAGCCGTTCACCTCCAGGGTCTTGCGGTGGTCCTCCGTGGTGTAGCGGCTGCCCTTGTAATAGGTGTTGGTCTCGATGATGGTCGCCTCGGGCAGGCGGCTTTCCAGCAGCTCCTTCACCCAGGGGCGGGGGATGATGTTGGGGCCCTCGGCCTCGCCGGTGTGCAGCTTCACCGCCACCTTGCCGCAGAGCACGGCGCTCACCTTGTCATAGATCTTCTTCAGCCCTTCCTCGGACAGGTCCCGGGTGAAAAACACCACGGAGCTCTCGCCGGTCCGCTCCTCAAAGGGCACATACTTGTTGCCGTCCTTGCCGGGCTGGGGTTTGTTTGCCATCGGTATCCTCCTCACATGATTCACAAATTGCGGGTCAGCCGTCCGGCCGATCCGTCCGTTTTTGCCGTTTCTGGATATCTTCCCGTTTATCATATCATATCCGGGGCGTGTTTGCCAATGCCAAATTTGCCTGAGGCGGATTCCCGCATAATCCGGGATCCGAAGAGGGCGACGGGCCGGAAGTCCGCAGCTTTTGGCCCTTTTCCGCGGAATGTTCATAATCATTTTTGGCTTTGTTCATGCCAAGTTCAAATATATACGATACAATGCGACCATCAAATCAGAACAAAAGAGGTTCATTGGCATGTCTGAGCCGGAAACGGAAATCCGCAGCGGCGAGGCCCCGGCCTATGACCGGGCCGCTGTCCCGGAGCAGGGAGGACGCCCCGGCGCAGCCTCCCGACAGGAGACGCGGGAAATCTTTTATTCCGATGCGCATTACGAGCCGGCAGGCTCCACCACCGCCCCGCCCCGCTTCTACACCCCGCCCGTGCGGCAGCCGCGCCCCAGGCGCGAAAAGCAAAAGCGGGAAGGGAAGCGCTTCGGCGCCGCGGCCGTGCTGGGCATGTGCCTGGCCTGCACCCTCCTGGGCGGGTTCTTCGGCGCCGGTCTGCTCTATTTGTTCACAGACGGCCGCCTGACCGCCATGGAATACGCCCTTGTGGAGACTGCCCGCATCAGCAACGAAAACAGCGAGGCGATCACCGCCCTGGAAGAGCAGCAGAACGGCCCCAACCAGGTGCTTGGCGTCCCGGAGGAACGGGAAAGCGGTCCGGAGCAGGACCAGGTCTACCTGGGCGTGCGGCTGGACGAAGATTATGACGCCATGGCCGCCCTGTATTTCAAGCTCCCTCCCGGCGCCTTTGTGGAGTACGTGGAAGATGATTCCGCCGCCGCCCGCGCCGGTCTCCGCAGCGGAGATATCATCCTGGCCCTGGACGGGGTCCCGGTGGAATGTGCCGCGGATCTGCGTGCCCTCCTGGGGGATTACCACCCGGGGGACTCTGCGGAGCTTACGCTGTACCGCGCCGGCTCCAGCAAGCCCGTCGCCGTAGTTTTCGGCGAGCGGCCTTCCTCCGACGGGGAAGGGCGTCCCTGAGCGGGCATTGTATTGATACTTTTCTACTCCTTTATATCCTCTCTTTTCTCCCAAACGAAGGGCCGCAGGGTAAAACCTGCGGCTCTTTGTTTGTTTGGAAAAACTTGCGGAAAGCCTCTTGATTTTTCGGCGTTTTCCTGTAAAATAACAGGGTATGATTTTTTCCTCAGGAGGAAGAACAAAATGACTTATGAAATGGACATCTGCGGCCTGAAGCGGGATCTGCCCCTGTGCAAGGTGACGGACGATCTTTACATCGGCGCTTTCGTGATGTTCGGCGACGTGGAGCTGACGGTGCACTGCGCGGCGGAGCTTCTCAAGCGCGCCCCGGAGTATGACTATCTGCTGGCCCCCGAGGCCAAGGCCATCCCCCTGCTGTACGAGATGGCGCGGCAGAGCGGGGCGGACAAGTATTTCGTGGCGCGCAAGGGCGCCAAGGCCTACATGTCCGGTACCTTTGAGGTCAGCGTGAAGTCCATCACCACCATGCATGTGCAGAAGCTGGTGTTGGACGCGGCGGACGCCGAAATGATCCGCGGCAAGCGCGTGCTGATCCTGGACGACGTGATCTCCACCGGCGAGAGCCTGCGGGCCACCGAGGAGCTGGTCAACAAGGCCGGCGGCATCGTGGCCGGCAAGATGGCCGTTCTGGCCGAGGGCGACGCCATCAACCGGGACGACATTATCGTGCTGGGCCCCCTGCCCCTCTTCAATCCGGACGGGACGGTCAAGGCCTGACCCACAAAGAAAGAACGCGGAACGATCGTTCCGCGTTCTTTCTTTGTCTCAGTAGCCGAAAAAGTGCCGGCGCAGCAGCCAGAGCAGCAGCAGATGGGCGGGGTAGAAGAGATAGCAGGCGTATTTTGCCAGAGGACCCCGGATAAAACCGCGCCTGCCGTTGTAGAAGTTCATGGGCACAAAGGCCAGGGCCACCCCCA
Source organism: Oscillospiraceae bacterium (assembly GCA_017428565.1). Classification (GTDB taxonomy): domain Bacteria; phylum Bacillota; class Clostridia; order Oscillospirales; family Oscillospiraceae; genus Limivicinus. Next base: position 10,123 of record JAFRQP010000071.1, on the reverse strand, counting down.
CCGGCCAGGAAAGCAGCGTGATCCCGGAGAAAAGCTGCATCACGGGCTGCTCGCAGAGCATCCACATCAGCAGGATGAAGAGATATCCCTTCCAGTTGTAGTCCGCCCTGCCGAAATAGGCCGCAGCGAAGAGCGCCAGCAGCAGGAGTGCGGCCTTCCAGGGCTCCTTCCGGAAGCGATCCAGGGCCCAGATCCCCAGAAAGCCCAGAAGCAGCGTGAAAAACACGTTCTGCTTGGCATAATAGATGGTCCCGGTGTGCACGAGATTGAAGGGGATTTCCGACAACAGGGCGAAAAGCAGCAGGCTCAGCGCATAGCGGGGCTTGCTGCGGGTGTGGCGGTAGCCCTCCGCCAGCAGGATGCAGAACAGGGGGAAGGCGATGCGGCCGAAGCCCCGCAGCAGCAGATAGGGCGTGAAGCGGATCCCGAACAGGGTGAAGAGATAGGTCCCCAGCCAGGGGGAAAAGTGCAGGGCGCAGTGATCCACCAGCATGGCGAAGAGCGCCAGCACTTTCAGCGCGCTGCCGCTGAGGATCCGATAGCGCCGGGGGAGAAGACAGGCCTGTTCCACAGCGCGCCTCCTTTCCGGGATGATGGGTTCATTATACGCGCGCGGGGGAGAAAGTGCAAGAAAAACCGGGGAGCAAGGCTCCCCGGTCGCAGACAGTAGACATATTCGGTTTCCTGTGAGCAAGCCATGACAAAAAAACCAAGCCTCGCAGAGTTCGCGCCCGCTGGCGCGAAAAAGATCAAATCCGTCTTTTGCGGGGGCGTGTACCTCGCAAAAGACACTTCTCGCCCCGCAAGTGTGCGAACGTCCCCCGCAAGTGAGTGCGCGCAGCGGGGCGCAGCCCCTCCTGTCGGCAAAGCCTTTGGCTTTGTCGACAGATAGAAACCGGGGAGCTATGCTCCCCGGTCGTTATTTGGCGCTTTGCTCTGCTTATTCTCCTTTGTTCTGGCCGTTCCAGTAAAGAGTCTGCCGGGGCCGGCTGGGAGCCGCCTCTTCCGCCTGACTGTAGACGGACTCGGCCTCCTGGCCGTAGACCGGCTCGGCCTCCTGGCTGTAGTCCTGGGCGAACATGGGATTGGGACGCAGGGTGCCCATCAGGGTGGTGGCGGCCTTCACCTCGGCGGTGCCGGTTTTGGTCAGGTAACCCCAGGAGACCACGATGCCCAGGCCCATGAATAGCAAGGATTTGAGAATGTCGCTGGTAAGGACGCCGGTATCAAACCAGTTATCCAGTTCGCCGAAATAACGGATGACAAAGCTGATACTGTTCCCAAGGGACCAACCCAAGTGTTCCTTAAACTGGTAGGCCACATAAATCAAGTCTGTAAAAGCTACAAACAGGATACTGATCAACACCACGATCACGATGGAGATCTTATCGGACTTGCCCTTGAACTTCCGGTAGCCGAACATGGCGGCCAGAGGGATCAGAGCATAGAGAAACGCGGAGATCGTGTTAGTGCCGATCAAGACAAGAATGGGGATGAGGGAGCCCACCAGGCCGCCCAGCAGCGCGCCCACAAGACCGGTGAGATAGCTGCCGTTTTCCTTGTTGTCCTCGGCCTGCTCCCGGACGGTTTCCACCTTCTGGTGCATGCAGGCCCCGTGGACCGGCTGGTAGGTGTTCACCATGCACAGACTCTCCGGCGTGCCGCCGCCGCAGATGGCACAGGTGCAGGCCGGGCTCAGCCCGTGGGCGGAGAGAGCTGCGGCGATGGCGTCAGCCACCCGGACGAACTGCTGCTCCTGAGGGCTCTTGTTGTCAAAGCGATAGGCAAACTGGATGGCGCTGCCCTGATTCAGCACGGTGGACAGCCCCTTGCCCAGCTGCTGGCGCAGCTCGTTCCGCAGGGACTTGGCCAGGGTCTTGTCCTGCTTGTCGGCGCGGACGGCGAAGCTCAGCTGAAAGATGGAGTACTGGGCGGGCAGGATGCTCACGGCGTAGTTGCGCCAGCTGCCATAGCAGATGTTGGCGGTGCTCTCAAAGCCGTAGGGCGCCAGCGCGGGATAAAGCGATTGCACGGTAACCATATGAATTTCATTCCTCTCTTTCCGGAAAATCTAAATACCATTTTATCATAAAAAACTCGAAAAGAAAAGGGCCTCCGCGGAAAAAAAGGAAGCCGTTGACAAAAACGCCGCGGGAAACTATAGTGATTATCTGGCGGCGAAAAGCCCCCAGGCGGCCCTCTGCGCCGCAAGTCCCTGCGGCGAGCGGGAGGATGGGGGAGAGGAGGCGAGAGCCGTGGGAAACAAGAGGATCTGCGCGCTGTTGGCGCTGCTGCTGTTGCTGCTCTGCGCCTGCGGAGGCGAGCCGGAGCGCGCCCTGCCCCCTGCGGAGACGTCCCCAGCTTCGCCCAGTCCTTCGCCCACGCCGGCGCCCACGCCCAGCCCCGAGCCGGAGATCGTCACTCGGGTCCTGCTGAAAAACGACAACCTGCCCGATGACCTGCAGCTCACGGAGTATGTCTCCTGCACCAACGAGAACACCCGTGCCCAAACCTATCTGGACACCGGCATTTCCCCTACCAACAAAACCTTCTTTGTCTTCGATTTTGCCTGTCCCTCCGGCTTTCAGACCAAGGACACCTGGTTCTTCGGCTGCTTTGACCGGGACAGGCACATGATGATGGAGGTGGGCTATCACATGGCCCAGGGGAACGAGGCCCGCTTTTACACCGCCACCGGCGTGCACTACAGCCAGAGCGAGGATTCCGCCGCCCGCACCGTGGCCTATCTGCGCCCCGGGGACTACCGCTTTCCCGACTATATCAACGGGCACACCCGGTACGGTTTTGAGGAGCCGTGCCTCCAGCACCTGTACATCCTCTCCCGCCAGCACATGAGCCGCGAGATCGCCGGCACCTACGACACCCCCGGGCAGTACGAGCTGCAGGTCTACGCCTGCTGCATCTGGCAGGACGGGGAGCTGGTAAGGGACTATCAGCCCTGCTACTGCGTCAGCAGCGGCCGGGCGGGCATGTACGATCTGGTGGAGGGCCGCATGCTCTACAGCGCGGGGGAGGGAGAGCCCACGGCGGGGCCGGAGCTGCTCTCGCCCGGGGAGACGGAGGCCGTGAACGGCAAGCTCCGGGGGCGAGTGAAGCCGCCGAAGCTGCCCGGCTTCGTTTTTAAGGGATATTACACCGGCTTCGGCGGCAGCGGAGAGCGGGTCATCGACGAGAGGGGCCGCCCCTGCGGAGAGATCGAGCCGGTGGAGGAAGTCACGCTCTACGCCTGCTGGACCCGGGCCGAGGACGCCTACGCGGCGTTTCGCGGAGATTTGATGCCCTTTCCCGGCGGCGATTGACAAAGGTCCCCCGCGGGATTACAATATTCCAATCTTGATTGGGAGAAGCATGATGAAAAAAGGAAGCGTACTTGCACTCATTCTTGCCCTGCTGCTTCTGACGGCCTGCGCCGGACAGGAGCCTGCGGCGCCGGAGCCTGCGACCGAGCCCACGCCTTCCGCGGAGCCCACGCCGGAGCCCAGCCCGGAGCCTACGCCGGAGCCCACCCCGGAGCCTACGCCCGGGCCCCTGCTGTTTCCCGACGGCAGCCTGCACCAGCGGGAGGAGACCAGCCTGGATATGAGCTGGCTGCGGCACGAGGACGCGGCGGAGACGGCGGAGCTGCTGCGGGAGATGCCGGAGCTTCGCGAGGTGGAGCTGGGGGCGGACAGCGCGCTGACCGCGGAGGCCGAAGGGGAAGCGCCGCCGGAAGAGGAGCGCCTGGAATGGGCGGACATCCGCCTGCTGCAGGAGAGCGCGCCACAGGCGGAGTTTTATTATCGCTTCCGCTTTTACGGCAAGAACTTCACGCTGCAGGACGAGGCCATGGATCTGAACCACATCACCATGGACGACGAGGGCAAAGCCGTGCGGGAGATCCTGCCCTGCATGAAGCACTGCACGTATCTGGACATGGACTTCTGCGGCGTTTCCAATGAGGCCATGGCGCAGATCCGGGACGAGAATCCCCAGATGGAAGTGGTCTGGCGCATCTGGTTCGGCAACCGGAACTACTACAGCGTGCGCACCGACGCCACGCGGATCCTGGCCTCCGACCCGGCGTCCACGCTGACGGACGAGAACACTGTGGCCCTGAAATACTGCACCAGGGTCAAGTATCTGGATCTGGGCCACCGTCCCACTCTGCACGACTTCAGCTTTCTGGGCTACATGCCGGATCTGGAGGTCGTGGTGGTCACCCTCAGCGGCTGGAGGGACCTGTCCTGCCTTGCCAACTGCCCCCATTTGGAGTATCTGGAGATGAGCTGCCCCCACGTGAAGGGCGATATCGACATCAGCTTCCTGGGCGGGCTCACGGAGCTGCGGCACCTGAACATCACCCACCTGGGGAAAAACGTGACGGGCTATGAGGTCCTGGCGGAGATGCCCTGGCTGGAGCGGCTCTGGATCGGGCGCTATACCGACATCCCCGCGGATTTCCTGGCGGAGCTGCCGGAGAAGCTGCCCAACACGCAGATCAACACCACCACCTACACCGGCTGCGTGGACACCTGGCGTTATGTGGAGAACAGCGACAGGATGGTTCCCCGCTATGCCCTCTTGATGAGGCAGTTTGAATACTACAGCTACGACTGGGTCTGTTCCGCCTATTTCAACGACCCCCTCTACGAGCCCCACGACTGACGGCGGACATGGATCGTCCCGCTTTCTGGAAAATAACGCAGCAGAGGCTCCGGCATGCCGGAGCCTCTGCTGCGTTTGCTGGGCTTCATGGGAAACGCCAATGGAAGTTTGAGCGCGGGGAGCGCCGGAGCTCCATCGGCGTCTGGCTTCAGTAGTCGAAGACGTGCAGGTTCAGCTGGCGGGAGAGGTGCTCCATGGCCGTCACGCCCGCCACGCTGTTGCCGAATTCGTCCAGCGCTGGGCCGTAGAGGCCGATGCCCATGGGCCCGCGGGCCGCGCAGAGCAGGCCGCCGCCCACGCCGCTCTTGGCGGGCACGCCCACCCGCACGCCGAACTTGCCCGAGTAGTCGTAGAGCCCGCAGGTGAACATCAGGCTCTTGAGGATGCGCACGTGCTCCCGGGCGATGAGCTGCTCGCCTCGGAAGGGATCGACGCCGCCGTTGGCGATCACCAGGCCCAGGGCGGCCAGGGATTTGGCCGTCACCGACAGGGAGCAGAGCTTGAAGTACAGGTCGGCGGTCTTTTCCGGGTCGCCCTGCAGCACGCCCTTGCTCTTGAGCAGGTAGGCGATGGCCCGGTTCCGGTTGCCGGACTCGAACTCGCTGCGGTACACCGCCTCGTTGAGGCAGATGCGCTCGTCCATGCACAGCGTCCGCGCCTCGTCCATGAGCTGCTCAAAGGAGAAGTCCTCCACCAGGGTGCTGACCAGCTGGATGGCCCCGGCGTTGATGAGGGGGTTGAAGGGCCGGTTGCTGCGGGTGTCCAGCTTGAGGATGGAGTCGAAGGCGTCGCCGCTGGGCTCCATCATCACGTGGGAGAAGGTCTCCCGCTGGCCCTTGGCCTTCAGGGAGACGGCCAGGATGATGACCTTGCACACGGACTGGATGGAGAAGCGGGTCTCCGCGTCCCCCAGGCAGAGGCTGCGCCCCTGGCCGTCCAGCATGGCGATGCCGAAGGCGCGGCGGTCCGCCTTGGCCAGCTCCGGAATGTAGTCCGCCACCCGGCCGGTGCCGGTGACGGCGCTGCCGATCTCATAGGCCTCCCGAAAGGCGCTCTCCAGCTCCGGCGGGAGCGGTGCGGCTTCGGTGGTTTCCAGCTTTATTTCTGTCATGATGATAGCCTCTCGTTCTTTTTTTTGTATGGTGTGGCGGGGCATACTGCGCTCCGCTCTTTCCTATGCCTGCCGGAGCGGAACGTCATACTGCCCCGACCAGCTATGGACCTCGTACGCGAAGCGGGAGAGCTCCTCGGCCGGACAGCCGAAGAGCGCCGACAGCCGCCGGGCGTCCAGCCCATCCAGCTCCTCCCGCCGGATCTCGCTGCCCCAGCGGCGCTCTCCCCGGCAGTAAAACTCGATGGGCAGGATCTCGTCTTCCAGAAGCTCCCGGACATAGTCCTCCACGTCCTCCGGCTCCTCCATGTGTCGGTGCTGGGTGGCGAAGCAGACGATATACTCCGTGAAGGTCTCGGTTTTCCGGCTGTCGGTGGAATAACTTTCCTCAATGATCTCGATCTGCCCGCCGGTGCGGGGATTTCGCAGCACCCGCCGCCCCTCCTCGACCGTGAGCGTGAAAGCATAGTCTTTTTGCAGCTCCTGCAGAAAATCCAGGTTCTCCATCGTTTCTCCCCTTCGTCCACCCTCATGCCGCCGAATGAAATCCCCTCGGCAGGCTCCGGATCCCGGCCTTTGCAAACGAAAATCTGTCAATCCCAGCGATAGACAGTCGCGATCGTGTGTTCATCCTGCATCCTGAGCACAAAATTCCCCTGGAGCAGCTTGTCCTCTTCCCCTTGCCTGACCATCAGGAAATACGTTGACGTGAGATAGCCGAGATGGAACCTCGCGTTGTAGACGTTTACCCCGGCGAGCTCGAGCGGGCCGTTCAATACCACCTGGTTCTTTTCGACGGCGGAGCAGACGATCGCGTCCGTCTCCCGATGAAAGGCTTCGACAGCGCCGGATATCTGACGGGTGACCTCGGCCTTCCCGGGAAAATCACCTTGGGAGGGATCGACGTCCTTTAGTACAGAGAGAATCACGGGCCGCGAGGCGGCTGCAAAGCAATACCTGCCAGCGCCAAGCAGCGCGTTTATCATGAGGGCTCCCGCATAGTAGCTTGAGATCCGGATGGGAAACAGATATTCCGGTTTTGTCATAAGCGAGCGCATGCCGGTCTCAAGCTCCCTCGCTTTGGCTTCATCAAGCTGCTTGAGGACCTGCCACTCCACATAGTTGGCGGTACCCTCGATCTCCTCCACTTTGCTCTCATAGGAGAATTCGTAGGGGAAGCGCATGCTTCTCCGTTTCCGGTGTGCCAGCAATTCCTGCAGCGCGGACGCATCCTCTCCGTCGAGCAGAGCAAGCAGCAGCTCGTTTTCCCGGAGCTTCAGACTGAGGTTTTCCGCATCGTATTCGTATCGATACAGGGCTTCCAATTCATTCGGCCAGCAATCCCAGCCCAGGATGTGCTGATAGCCATGGAACATCTCGTGGACGATTTTGGAAGTCAAAACCGCAAGATCCAGATCCTGCTGAACCATCCAGATCGCGATCTGCTCTCCGTGAAAGCAGATAGAAGTATTGGCGCAGAATTCATCTGTCTTTTCGATATACCGCCCATCGAAAAAGCAGGTTTCATCGTTGTAGAGAGCGAACTTCAAAGGCCCGAAGCCGGGCCAGATGCGGGCAAAATCCAGGGAAGAAATCGCTTCGCTCACCTTGTTGTACAGCGTTTCCAGACTCATAGTAAAATCCCATCTGTTCTGTTCTTGTTCATGATTTGTTCTGCTTCAATACCCAGTCTTTTCATGGCTGCTCTCCAATTCATTTGTTTTAGCGCTGTTTTAGATAGCTTGCTCTTTCGGCTCATACGTCACTGAAATATAGGCCTTCTTCTGGTGGTACAAGCAACATACCGTCTCCACATGCTCCGTCCAGGGGAACATGTCCACCGGGTGGATCTTCTCGGTTTTGCAGTCGCCGGGCGTTCAGCCCCTCCGGCTCTTCCCGCCGGACCACGCTGCCCCGGAGACTTGCAGAACATGAAGAGCGCTGGGGTCTATTCTGGCATTTTCTCTCTCCTCATGCGGCGGAGTACCACTTTTTCGAGGAAGAAGTAGAGATAAACTCCCGCTACCGAAATTGCGAAAGGTACGAAAATCACAAAGAAAAAGTTGATTTGATCAACATGCAGAACATATTTCACGAAATCGTGAAAATAATGGATCACAAGCCTGTGAATGAGAAACGCGTATGGGCTGATCGCTGCAAGCCAAAATACAGGCTTGTTTTTTAGCAGTTTTGAAACCATGCCGCGATCAAACGAAAAAGCATAGACCAGCAAAGCCGACGTGGGGACGAATAGACTGGTGTACGTGAACCACACGGTGTCGTCTGAAGCCTTTGTAAAGAAAACGCATACGGCAATGTTCAGGATCAGCGCGAACAACTCCAGGAAAGTGCATTTCCACCGATCCATCCGCTCGTGTTTTCTGCTCTTGTAAAGGGAAGCCAGAAGGCAGCCGATGGCAAAATCTCCGAGCCGGAATACAGGGTGACAATACGTGATCCACTTGATGTCAAGCGCGGTAAACTGATAGACGCAAGCGCCGATCAGCAGCTGAATCGAGAAAATCAGCACGATCACAAGTATCGATCTCGTATTGTTTTTATTCTTCTGTATGAGCTTTAGCAGACAGGGGAAGCAAAAGTATAAAAACAGAGAAACCGACAGATACCATGCCACCGAATTGACGGCCTGATATCCGTCCGGAAGCCAGGTTTGCACCAGAGGGATCGTGATGATCAATCGCAAAACGATCCTGAAGATGCTCTCGTGATTGAGGTATAGATATACAGCCCCCACAAAAAGCATGATCAAATGCAGCGGATACAGCCGCATGATCTTCTTGATCGAAAACAGAGCGGACTGCTTAAGGGAATGCTCTGGAGCCCTGTCCCAATAGGAAAAAGTCATTAAGAAGCCCGACAGGCAGAAGAACACGGACACGCCCCAGCGTCCGGCGCTCTTGGAAAAAACGTCATAAACAAGCCCTTCGCCGGGGAATGCTTTGACCGCATGATATAAAAACACGCCACAAAAGGCTAAGGCCCGAACGACCTGTAAAGAGCTGATTCTTTCTCTCTGTGCCATAATGGTTTACTCCTCTTTTTCCTCTGCTGCTTTTTCTGACAGGCCCGGAGCCGTTTTCGGAGAAAGGCGGATCCGGTCTTTTTTTCACCGCGGCAATCCGGCGCAAGACGATCCGCACCTCACGGGACATCGCGGCGGTCAGGTTTACAGGCTTTTTCTTCCTATGGTTTTTCGCGCGACAGAAGAACCACGCACTCCACGTGCCTCGGAGCAGCAGGACAAATAAAAAGGCTTGTATTCGACCCACTGGTTCATCCCAATGAAGGAATGGGCAATTCCCCGGTACGGGTCAGAGTCGAGACAGTAGGATGAATATCGGCAGAGCGATAAACTTCGATTTATCTATTTCATCCTTTTCTCAAATCTGAACATTCCATCCGGGAATTGCGCGTCAATCTGTTCAGCCGCGTCCGGATCATTCGGATCCGGATGGTGGCTGTTGTAGAATTCCACGATATGGAATCCGCAACGATTCACGTAGAAGTGGATGTTCCGCTTCTCAAAATATGGCGTGACGGTTTCCCAGACAGTCACCTCCGGGTGCATCTGTTCGACAGCGCACCACGCGGCGTAGCCGATACCCTTGCTGTGAACTTTTGGCGATACGAACAGGAGATCCAGATCGCCGCGTTCTCCATCCACCTTTATGACCACACCGCCGACCGGCTTGCCGTCCTGGATGATTCTATATGCCTCGCCGCCGTCAATGGAGTTTTCTATCGTCTCACGTGATATGATCTCGCCGTCTTCCTCGAAATGATCGTCTCGGCGACCGAACTCTTCTAAAGCGCCATAGTTGAATGCTTCCTGATTGTCTGTTATGAATTGCTCCCGGTCATTGGGCTTCACAGGAATAAGTATTACTTCGCTCATTTTGCTTCTTCCTTCTTCACATACGTGATCTGGATATCGTAGCCCAGCTTTTCCAGCATCTCCACGAACACCTTGTTTACGGTACTATTCTGTTTGTTTCGGTTCTCGACATCAATACCACCGTCTCCACATGCATTGGGACGATGGCGTGAAGAAAAAAGCACATATTCACGCTGTAGTCACGACCCTCGACGTAAGGAATATGCCGTTGACCGGTTGCGTCAGGGCACCCGGATCGATTGTATGGTCTCGGCAAACTAGAAGTTGTCACTCTTTCATGCCTTTATCTACTCAAACAGGAATTCGTTGATCTCTGTGCGTCGGATCACAATTCCTTCACCATGTATGTTCCGCCTTCTTCACGGTTATAAGGCTTATACCCGCATTTTTCATACAAGCTCATCCCTTCCGGATTGTGATCCCACACGAAG
>JAFRQP010000070.1 GCA_017428565.1 Oscillospiraceae bacterium | reverse complement strand
GACATGATCCGCCGCGCGATGAGCAAGAAAAAGCACGCCGTCATCGACGCCGAGCGCGTCGCCTTCGTGCACGGCGACGAAAGCCGCGGCATCGACGGCGCGGTCAGGCGCGGCGTGCCGGAGGACGTGGCCAACAGCATCTACGACGAGATCCTGGACTTCGCCAGCTACGCCTTCAACAAGGCCCACGCGGTCAGCTACGCGATCGTGGCCTATCGCACGGCCTACATGAAAAAGCACTATCCCCGCGAATACATGGCGGCGCTCATCTCCTCCGTGCTCGACAGCAGCACCAAGGTGGCCGAGTACATCGCCGAGTGCAAGGAGCTGGGGGTGGCCATCCTGCCGCCGGACGTGAACGAGTCCGACGCGAACTTCACCGTGGCGGGAGAGCACATCCGCTTCGGCCTGGTGGCCATCAAGGGCATCGGCTGGGGCGCCATCCAGGGCCTGGTCTCCGAGCGGGAGAAAAACGGCCCCTTCCGGGACTTTGAGGACTTCTGCCGCCGCATGGCGGGGGGAGAGCTCAACAAGCGGGCCGTGGAAAACCTGATCCGCGCCGGCGCCTTCGACAGCATGGGCTACACCCGCCGGGCCCTGCTGCAGGTCTACGAGGCGGTGCTGGACGGCATCGCCCGCGCCCAGCGGGACAATATCTCCGGCCAGATGGACCTCTTCGGCCTGGACGGGGAGAGCGAGGCCGTGCCCACCGGCATCAAGCTGCCGGATCTGCCGGAGTTTCCCAAGCGGGATCTGATGACCATGGAGAAGGAGGTCACCGGCCTCTATCTCAGCGGCCACCCCATGGACGAGTATCGGGAGCTGCTGCGGCGCATCGGCGCGGCGCCCATCGGCGCCATCCTCTCCGACTTTGAGGCGGAGGACGGCCCCCGCCGCTATGCCGACGGGCAGAATCTCAGCGTGGCGGGGGTGGTGCAGTCCATCCGCACCCGGCCCACCAAAAACGGGGCGCTGATGAGCTATGTCCAGCTGGAGGACGACTCCGGCAGCATCGAGCTCATCGCCTTCCAGCGGGCGCTGGATACCGGCGGCGTCTTTCTCAAGGACGGGGCGGCCCTGCTGATCCGGGGGCGCATCTCCGTCCGGGACGAGAAGGAGCCCCAGATCATGGTGGACACGATCCGGCCGCTCTCCGAGGCGGAGACCGCCGCGGCTGCCGCGCCCGCGCCGGCGCCCCGGCCCCAGCCGGCCCCGGCTCCGTCCTCCGCGCCGGCGCCGGAGCGGAAGGAGCAGAAGCTCTATGTCCGGCTGCCCAGCCGCTATGACCCGGCGCTCAAGCGCATCGAGCTGATCCTGACCATGTTCCCCGGAGATCAGCAGCTGGTGATCTGGTGCGAGCGGGAGCAGAAGCGCATCGGCGCCCGCTGCCTGCTCCACGAGGGGCTGATCCTGGAGCTGAAGGAAATGCTGGGCGAAGAGAACGTGGTGCTGCGCTGAGAGAGGAGAGAGACGAAATGTGGATCTGCGGAAACTGCGGAACGAACAACGGCAATGAATACCGCTTCTGCGTGGGCTGCGGCCAGCCCCGCGCCGCGGCGGAGAGAAGACAGGCTCCGCCGCGCCGGGACTACCGGCCCGCCCCCGCGCCCCGGCCCGTCCCCGCGCCCATCCGGCGGCCGATCTGGCCCTGGGCGCTGGCGGGGGTACTGCTGCTGGCTTTGGCGGGGGTGCTGCTGGCGCTGGTACTGGGAGGCTTCGACCGGGAGCCGGAGCCGACGGCCGCGCCGATTGAGCCCGTGATCGCCGCGCCCGACCAGCCGGCGGCGACTGCGGAGAACGGGCAGAACCCCAACAGCAGCGGGCCGGTCACCCTTCTTCCGGCGGAGCCCAGCCCTGCGGCCACGCCCGCCCCGACGCCGACGCCCGAGCCCGCCTCCTCCGCGGCGGAGACGGGGCTGCTGACCGACGCCTCCCAGATCGACAGCCGGGGGCTGCAGCAGCTCTGCGCGCTCATGGACGGGGTCATCGCCAACAACGTGCGGACCACCTGGGGCTCGGTGGAGCATCTGAACCGCTCGGAATATGTGGGCTTCTACCTGCTCACGGCCAAGGACGAAAATGCCCGGACCCGGAACATGCTGATCCTGGTCTACCGCAACGACGTCTCCGTGATCATCCCGGCGGAGAACGTCAACAAGAGCCTGAGCTACTACTACTCCCTGCGCTTCGAGAACGTCCAGCGCGGCGCGGACGGGAGCCTGCTCCTGGGAGACTACCAGGAGCCCGGCGACAGGGTGAACGCGGACATCTACCGCCACAATTTCTACTACAACGGCCACCGGACCCTGGACGAGGTCTACAAGGCCTGGGTCAAGCCCTATGAGAGCGGCTATACCGTGACCCGGGCGGGCAGCCTTCCCTGAAGCATAGGCGCAAAAAAGCAGCCTCCCTGAGGGGGAGGCTGCTTTTTCGTATGGTTGGGGATCAGCCGGTGGCTTCTTCCACGGGGACCGCGTCCGGGTGGGCCAGCACGCCCTGCTGGAGGGTGCCCAGCAGCAGCTCCAGCTCCGCCCGATGGGCCTCATACAGGGCCTTGGGGGCGGTGAACTGGACGGTGAAGGAGTCGGGGGACTCGGGCAGGATCAGGATCCAGGCGAGATCTTCCCCGATCTGCTCCGTGGCCAGAGTGGCCTTCTGCCCGTTGGGCAGCGTATAGTCCTGGAAGGTGACGCCGGTGCCGCACATGGCGAAGCGTTCCGGCCACCAGTGCAGCTCCACCTTGAAATCCGGGTCGTCCTCGGGCCAGAGGCCGTAGACCGTGCCGTCCACGGTGCCGGCGGCCTGGGCCCAGGTCCAGCCCTGAGGCAGGGTCACGCGCAGATAGCTGTCCGTCCCGTCCAGGGTCACGGTCTCTTCGCTGAGGGCGGGGGCGGTCTCCTCCCGGGCGGGGCCGGAGCCGTCCGCGGGAAAGATGGGCAGCTCGTCCTCGTCCATGCCCTCAAGGGTGGTCGGCTCGGGCGCTTCCGGCGCGCCGGGCTCGCTCTCCGGCGCCTCCGTTGGCGCCGGATCGGGCTGCTCTGCGGGGGCGCCGCAGGCGCTCAGCAGCAGGAGAAGGATCAGCAGCAGAGGCAGGAGCTTTTTCATTCTCCCTCACCTTCTTCCGGGGGCCGCGTCTCGGCGGCGGGCTGCTCCGCGGGGGCCGTGAAGGCCGCCCTGCGGGCCTTGCGCTTTTTCCGGGCCTTGCGAATGAGGAGGATGGGGATCAGCGCCAGCGCCGCGATCAGCAGCAGGGCGGGCAGCGCCTCGGTGAGACCGAAGAGCAGGCCCTCAAAGAAACTGCCCACAGCCCGCAGACCGTCCTGCAGGGCGCCCAGCAGCCTCTGGCCGAAGCTGGGCTGCACCTGAGGCTCCGGCGTGTACTCCTGCACCTCGGTGAGATCCAGGTACACCGTGCTGTAGCTCACCTGCCGGTCCCAGTTGTTCAGACTGGACTGCAGCCGCTCGATCTGATAGCGCACCTCGGTGAGCCGGTCCTCCAGGATGATGATATCCTCCACGGTCTCTGCCAGCTCCATCATCTCCAGCAGCCGCTGCTCCTGGGCGGTGTAGGCGGTGAGCCGGGCCTGGACGTCGTAGTACTGGGCGGTGACGTTCTCGGTGTAGACATGGGTGTAGGGGACATTGCCCAGCACGGAGAGACTGCCCATCAGCTCGTCAAAGCGGTCGCTGGGGAAGCGCAGGACATAGCTGGCGCTGCGGCGGCTCACGTTGCCCCGGCTGCGGTCGGCGTAGTTGCTGCCGTTGACGCTGCTGGACTCCACCCAGCCGCCGTACTGGTCGATCAGCTCGTCCAGCTTCGCCATGCTGCCGTCGAAGTCCGTGGTCTCCACCTGGACATTGGCGGAGTAGATGATCTTGTCGGGCTTTTCGGCGGGCACGTCGCTCTCGCCCCGGCCGGCCATGACCGCCTCGGCAGGGGAGAAGCCGTAGCTCTCTTCGTCGGACTCCCACATGGGCTCTTCCGCGTACTCATAGGCGGCGTCGGTGGTGACATACGCGGTGTTGGGGTAGGGCATGGGGGCCTCCGCGGGGGCCGCGCCCTTCGCATTGCTGCTCTGGCTGCCGCAGGCGCAGAGGGAGAGGCACAGCGCCAGGAGCAGCAGCACGGAAATCGTCTTTTTCATGGGAGAAACCTCCTGTTTTCCACCGCAAACGGTGGTTTATAGTCCCTAAGACGCCGGGACGGGAAAAAAGTTCCCCGAATTCAGAATTTTTTTGAAAATGACCGGTTATTCCTTCCTTTGCCCGAATCCAGCTCCTTTTCTCGGGAAAACAGCAGAAAAAAGACGGCTTTCCGAAAAAAGCCGTCTCTGTCATTTGCCTTCCGCCAGGGCCAGCACCACGTGCTGGCACAGCAGCAGCCCCGCCGTGGCCGGCACCCAGACCAGGGACCCGGGGACGCTCCGCCGCCCGGGGTCCGGCGCCTCCAGAGGCTCCGGCGTCATGGGCTCCTCGGGGGAAAAGACCACCGGGTGGTGCTCCACGCCCCGGGCGCGCAGCTCCTTGCGCATGACCCGGGCCAGGGCGCAGCCGTAGGTTTTGGAAATGTCGTCCAGGCGCAGGAGGCCGGCGTCCTTTTTGTTGCCGGTGCCAAGGGCCGAGATGATGGGGATGCCCCGAGCCATACAGCTCAGGATCAGATCCAGCTTGCAGCTCACCAGGTCGATGCAGTCCGCCACATAGTCGTAGTCGGCGAAAAAGCGCTCCCGGTCTGCGGCCTCGTAGTGGCCGAGAATGGGGTGCACCCGGCAGGCGGGATTGATGTCCCGCAGCCGCGCCGCCATGACCTCCGCCTTGGGCAGGCCCACCGTGGAGCCCAGGGCGCAGAGCTGCCGGTTGCGGTTGGACTGGCTGACCTTGTCCCGGTCCACCAGGGTCAGCTCGCCCACGCCGGAGCGGCACAGCGCCTCGGCGCACCAGGAGCCCACGCCTCCCAGACCGAAGACCGCCACGTGGCTGCCCCGCAGCCTTTCCATGGCCTTCTCGCCCAGCAGCATCCGGCTGCGCAGACTGATTTCATCCATCGGGATCCCTCCAGTTAAAAGAATACGCCGGGGCTTTTGCCCCGGCGCAGCATTTCTTATTTCTTCACCAGCTTGTACGCCCAGTGGTACTCGGGGGTGAGCTCCGCGGTGATCTCGGTGGTCCAGGCGGTCATGTCCGCGCTGCGCAGCGCGTCGCGGGCCGTGGCCTGGCGGGCGGGCAGGGACTCCACATAGAACATGATGTGGTAGCCGGCGTAGGCGCCGCTCTCGCCGTAGACGATGGCGGTGTCGGCGTACTGGCGGCCCTCGGCAAAGCAGAAGGCGTCAAACTCCTCCACCATCTGGCCGGGGGTCACGTTGCTGTAGAGACCGCCGTTGCCGCTGGAGCCGCTGTCCTCGGAGAAGAGGTAGGCCATCAGGGCGAAGTCGGCCTCGGTCTTGTCGCCGGCTTCCCAGGCGGCCAGAAGCTCCTCTGCGCGCTGGCGGGCGGCGTCCTTGGCCTCGTCGCTGTAGGCGCCGTTTTCATCGGCCTCGGCCTTGATCAGGATGTGGCGCACGGCCACAACGGGCGCGGTGTTGTCGCTGCGGCCCAGGAACAGCAGCAGGTACACGCCGCTGCCGTCGGTCTGCTCGATGGTGCCCAGCTCGCCCTCGGTGCGGGCGGGGTCGGTGATCCACGCCCGGTACGCCTCATCCACGCTGCCGGCGGCGCGGCCGGTGAAGGACTGGGCGGCGGAGCCGGGCAGCTCCTCGGCCAGGATGTCGTTGAGCACCGTCAGAGGCTCGTCCTCGTCCTTGCCGTCCTGGTAGCTCATCCACACGGCCTGGGCCGTGGCACGGGCCTCCAGAGCGGTGCGCTCCTCGTTGGAGGCGACGAAGAAGACCGCGTAGTCAAAGCTGTCGGCATCCTCGGGATTGGCGTAGTAGGCGTCCAGCTCCTCGGCGCTGTACTGCAGGCCGCAGTAGCGGTGGAACCAGCCCTTCTGGGCCAGCACGCTGTCCTCCATGATGCTGCGGATCAGGCGCTCGTTGACGCCGGAGCCGAACACATAGCTCATGTAGGTGGAGGTGCTGACGCCGTTCTCCTTGGCGATGTCGGCAAACTGATCCATCTGCTGGCCGGCGCGCTGGGAGATCTCGTCCTTCTCCACGGTGCTCAGACTGAGACCCTGCTCCTTGGCGTAGTCCAGCTGGGCGGAAATCTCCGCCAGGTTGCGCTCCAGCATGGCGCGGGCGGTCTCCTCGCCGAAATAAGCGGCGTAGGTGCTGTAGCCGGAGCTGGCTTTATAGTAGTTAACCTCCGCGGGGGAGAAGGTCTTGTTTCCGACGGTCTCCGCCTTGGTGATGCGGTAGAACACGGGGGAGCTGAGGAACAGCACCAGGGCGATGCACAGGACCACGGCCACAGTGCCGATGATCCATTTGCGGCGGGTCTTGCGGCTCTTCTCCGCGGCCTCCTGGGCGGCCAGCTGCTTCTTGTCCGTACCGGCGGCGCGGGCGGCCAGACGATTCTTTCTTTCGGTAGATGCACTCATGTTTGATCTCTTCCTTTACGAGTATAAAATGAAATCCCGTGTATTATAACGCAAGTTCCCATGGGTTTCAAGACAAATGTTTCTCCTGCGGGCACGTTTCCCGCATCCTTTCCGCCTCCGGCGCATAGAATAAAGAGTTTCCAGGCAAAACGGAGGAGGGATTTCGATGGAAACCGACATTGACGATCTGATCTTCGGCGAGGAAGACCCGGGACCCAGCAGTCGATAGTTTTGAGTTTACAGTTTTGAGTTTTGAGAAGAGACCAGTTGAAACGGATGCTCAAAACTCAAATCTCAAAGCTCAAAACTCAGTTGGCGGCGCGCATGGAGAGGAAGGCGTTGATAAAGCCGTCCAGATCGCCGTCCATGACGCTCTGGATGTTGCCGGTCTCGTACTCGGTGCGCAGGTCCTTCACCAGCTGATAGGGCATGAACACGTAGGAGCGGATCTGGCTGCCCCACTCGATCTTCATCTGCACGCCCTTGATGTCGCTGATCTTCTCCAGGTGCTCCCGCTCCTTGATCTCGGCGAGCCTGGCGCGGAGCATGTTCTTGCAGTTTTCCAGATTCTGAAAATGGCTGCGCTCCACCTGGGAGGAGACCACGATGCCCGTGGGCTTGTGGATCAGCCGCACGGCGGAGGAGGTCTTGTTGACCTTCTGGCCGCCCGCGCCGGAGGAGCGGTAGACCTGCATCTCGATATCCTCGTCCCGCAGCTCGATCTCGTTGTCGTCGGCTGCGATCTCGGGCATGACCTCCACCGCGGCGAAGGAGGTGTGGCGGCGGCCGGCGGCGTCGAAGGGGCTGACGCGCACCAGACGGTGCACGCCGTGCTCGCTCTTTAGAAAGCCGTAGGCGTTCTCGCCCTCGATCAGCAGGGTGGCG
Source organism: Oscillospiraceae bacterium (assembly GCA_017428565.1). Lineage (GTDB taxonomy): Bacteria > Bacillota > Clostridia > Oscillospirales > Oscillospiraceae > Limivicinus. Next base: position 12,438 of record JAFRQP010000070.1, on the reverse strand, counting down.
CTCTTGAGCCCGGCCTCGTCTCCGTCCAGATAGTCCATGACCTTCACCTTGTAGCCGTGCCGCTCGGCCCACATGTTGTACATGCGATAGAGCATGGAGGCCCAGTCCTGGGCTTCCGTGCCGCCGGCGCCGGCGTGGAAGGTGAGGATGGCGTTGTTGCCGTCATACTCGCCGGTGAGCAGGGTGGAGAGCCGGGTGGACTCCACCTGCTCGGCAAAGCGCTCGTACTCCGTCTTCAGATCCTCCAGCATGGAGTCGTCGTTCTCCTCGATGGCCATTTCGCACATGGTCATCATGTCGTCCCAGGCGGAGCAGAGCTTCTCATAGTTCTCGCACTTGCTCTTCAGGGCCTTCAGGCGCTTGTGCACCTGCTGGGACTTCTGCACGTCGTTCCAGAAGCCCTCCCGCTCGCTGGCGGCCTCCAGCTCCTCGATCTCCTTGCGGGCGGCGTCCAGCTTCAGCGCGCCCTGCAGCAGCTCCAGCGAGGGCTTGATGGCGTTGAGCTTGCCCTTGTATTCTTCAAATTCCAGCATATTAAATCTCCTTTCCTTGTAGGCTCCCCCTCCGGGGGAGCTGTCTGTCGCCGTCTCACGCAAGGCGGCAGACTGAGGGGGTTTCCTTTCCTTACAGGCTCCCTCTCTGAGGGAGCTGTCAGCGGCGTGTCACGCCCGCCGCTGACTGAGGGAGTCGTCCGACCATAGATCTGTTCCGGCGGGGCGATGTTCAAAACACGTATCCCCCCGGCCTCGCTCCGCTCGGCCACCCCCCTTTAGGCAAGGGGGGCTTTTGGCTCCCCCGCGCACGGGGCGTCTGTCCGCGCAGCGGACGGATGAGGGGCCCCTTCTATCAAAAAAACAGCGTAGGATATTATATACAAAAATAGTGCGCTTGTAAATTGATTTTTTCTTTGGATTTTGTCGCAGGGAATATTCCCGGTACCTCTTCCCATTTCCGGCTGCTTGTGATACAATGATAATCCCATAATGGGGAAACTATGAGATCCCGCAAATGAATATTGACGGAGGACAACCAGAATGATTGCTCACGGCAAAGAGATCAAAGTCTTCAGCGGCAACTCCAATCCCGAACTGGCCAAGGCCATCTGCTCCGAGCTCTACATGGGTCTCGGCAATTCCGCAGTTTCCCAGTTCGCCGACGGAGAATGTTCCATTTCCGTGTATGAGCCGGTCCGCGGCAAGGACGTGTTCATTGTCCAGTCCACCTGTAAGCATGTCAACGACAATCTGATGGAACTGCTCATCATGATCGACGCCATGCGCCGGGCCTCCGCCGGCCGCATCACCGCCGTGATCCCCTACTTCGGCTACGCCCGGCAGGACCGCAAGGCCAAGAGCCGGGACCCCATCTCCGCAAAGTTGGTGGCGAACCTCATCACCGCCGCCGGAGCCGACCGGGTGCTGACCATGGACCTGCACGCGGCGCAGATCCAGGGCTTTTTCGACATCCCGGTGGATAACCTCATGGGCGCGAACCTCTTCGTCAAGCACTTCATCCGCAAGTTCGGCAAAAACAACGACGATGTGATGGTGGTCTCCCCGGATGTGGGCAGCACCGCCCGGGCCCGCAACTTCTCCATGAAGCTGGGCTGCAACATGGCCATCGTGGACAAGCGCCGGGAGAAGGCCAACCAGTCCGAGGTCATGAACATCATCGGCAACGTGGAGGGCAAGACCTGCATCCTGCTGGACGATATCGTGGACACCGCCGGCTCTCTCTGCGGCGCGGCCAAGGCCATCCAGGAGATCGGCGGCGCCAAGGAGGTCTACGCCTGCGCCACCCACGGCGTGCTCTCCGGCCCCGCGCTGGAGCGGATCGAGCAGAGCTGCATCAAGGAGCTGCTGTTCCTGGACACCATTCCCTATCCCGAGGACAAACCGAAGATCGACAAGATCCAGTACCTGTCCACCGCCTCCGTGTTTGCCGAAGCCATCCGCCGCATCTACGAAGAGGTCTCCATCTCCAGTATTTTCGACAACGTCAATTGATGACAGGCAAGTGAAAAACGAAAAGTGAAAAGTGAAAAGTGAAAAGTAAAGGTATCACGCCTCCGGCGTGATGAATTGAAATCCGTCGCCGCAGGCGACACCATCACTCTTCACACTTCACTCTTCACTCTTCACTCTACACTTCCGAAGGACATATTATGCTTTTTTCATCCAAGGGCGGGCCCACCTGGCTGGTGGCCTTTCTGGGCAATCCGGGTCTGAAATACGAGGGTACCCGCCACAACGCCGGCTTCATGACCGCCGACGCGCTCTGCAAAAAGAAGGATTTCGCCATCAACAAGGCCCGTTTCCAGGCGCTGACGGCCCAGGTGGATCTGGGCGGGGAGCGGGTGCTGCTGATGAAGCCCCAGACCTATATGAACCTGTCCGGCCAGGCGGTGAGCCAGGCGGCGCACTTCTACAAGATCCCGCCGGAGCACATCCTGGTGGTGTCCGACGAGGTGAGTCTGCCCGTGGGGAAGCTGCGCATCCGCATGAAAGGCTCCGCCGGCGGGCACAACGGGCTGAAAAACATCATCGCCCAGCTGGGGACGGAGAATTTCCCCCGCATCCGCCTGGGCGTGGGCGCGCCGCCCCACCCGGAGTATGAGATGATCGACTGGGTGCTCTCCGCCTTCCGCGGCGAGGACGCGGAGGAGATGCAGAAGGCTGCCGAGCGGGCGGCCGAGGCGGTGGAGTGCTACATCGAAAAGGGCCCCGACCGGGCGATGAACCTGTACAATACAAAGTGAAAAGAGAAAAGAGAAAAGTGAAAAACTGATCTCTTTTCACTCTTCACCCTTCACTTTTCACTATTCCATTGTTTTCATTTTACGAAAAATCTTACATAAAAGGAGGCTGCATATGAAGAAAAGCTGCATCGCCATGCTTCTGGCAGGCGGCCAGGGCTCCCGGCTCTACGCCCTGACCCAGAACGTGGCCAAGCCCAGCGTTCCCTTCGGCGGCAAATACCGCATCATCGACTTCCCCCTGTCCAACTGCGCAAACTCCGGCATCGACACCGTAGGCGTACTGACCCAGTACAAGCCCCTCCAGCTCAACTCCTACATCGGCACCGGCCAGCCCTGGGATCTGGACGTGTCCGACGGCGGCGTGTACATCCTGCCGCCCTACCTGGGCGCCCACGAGCAGGGCTCCTGGTTCACCGGCACCGCCAACGCCATCTACCAGAACCTGGCCTTTATCGAGAACTACGATCCCGAGAACGTGCTGATCCTCTCCGGCGACCACATCTACAAGATGGACTACGCCGAGATGCTCCGGGAGCATCTGGAGCATGACGCCGCTCTGACCATCGCCGTGCAGCAGGTCTCCCTGGAGGAGGCCACCCGCATGGGCATCATGAACGTGGGCGAGAACGGCTATGTGGAGGAGTTTGAGGAGAAGCCCAAGCATCCCAAGAGCGATCTGGCCTCCATGGGCATCTACATCTTCAACTGGAAGAAGCTGCGCCAGTATCTGATCGAGGACGAGGCCGACCCCAATTCCAGCAAGGACTTCGGCAAGAACATCATCCCCAATATGCTGCACCGGGGCGAGAAGCTCTGGCCCTTCCGCTTCAGCGGCTACTGGCGGGACGTGGGCACCATCACCAGCCTCTGGGACGCCAACATGGACATGCTGTCCACCACCCTCATCAATCTCTACGATCCGGATTGGCCCATCGCCTCCCGCAGCCCCGTCTGCCCGCCCCACTACACCGGCAAGAACGCCCAGATCGTTCACTCCATCGTCACCGAGGGCTGTGAGATCCTGGGCAGCGTGGAGAACTCCGTGCTCTCCGCCTCCGTCCGGGTGGGCGAGGGCGCCAAGGTGCTCTACAGCGTGCTGATGCCCGGCGTCGTGGTGGAGCCCGGCGCTGTGGTGGAGTACGCCATCGTGGGCGAAAACGCCGTCATCAAGGCCGGCGCCCACGTGGGCGCGGAGCCCGACGGCACCGACGCCTGGGGCGTTGCCACCTGCGGGCCCGACGTCACCATCCGCGAGGGGGCGGTCGTGCCTGCCTCCGCCATGATCTATTCCGGGGAGGAGGTCTGAACCATGAGAGATTATCACGGTATCATTTTCGCCTATCACGACGAGCCCGCCCTGCGGGATCTGACCGCCAACCGCACCGCCGCGTCCCTGCCCTTCTGCAGCCGCTACCGGCTCATTGACTTTGCCCTCTCCTCCATGCGCAACGCCGGCATCCTGGACGTGGGCGTCATCATGCAGCGGGACTATCAGTCCCTGCTGGACCACATCGGCAGCAGCAAGGCCTGGGACATGAGCCGCAAGAGCGGGGGACTGCGCATGCTGCCGCCCTTCGGCCTGCCCCAGTATCACACCGGCAACTACAACGGCACCATGGAGGCCCTGAACGCCGTCTCCACCTATATCCGCCGCATCCCCCAGAAGCACGTGGTGCTGCTGCTGGGCAACATGGCCGCCAATATCGACCTGGACGCGGTGATCCGCCAGCATGAGAAGGCCGGCACCGACGCCACGGCCATCTGCTCCGAGGGCGGACCGGAGAGCTCGCACAACCGCTATATCCTGGGCGAGGACGGCCTGGTGAAGTACATCGACCTGTTCCGCACCGGCAACTGGCAGGGCATCCCCTCCCTGGAGGGCTATGTGTTCAACAAGGACAAGCTCCTGGAGCTGATGGACGTCTGCCAGGCCCGCGGGCTCTACCGCTTCCATCAGGACGCCATGACCTTCTTCCTCTATGAGGCCGGCGGCAAGATGGACGTCTACATCCACAAAGGCTACGCCCGGATCATCCGCAGCGTGGACGAGTATTACGAGGCCAGCCGGGATGTGCTGACCCCCGACGTCCGCCGCGAGCTCTTCCCGGCGGACCGCCCGGTGCGCACCAAGATCCACGAGCACGTGAGCACCTATTACGGCGAGCATGCCGCCTCCCGCAACAGCCTGGTGGGCGACAACTGCATCATCGAGGGCGAGATCGAGGACTGCATCATTTTCTCCGGCTGCAAGGTCGGCCCCGGAGCCAAGCTCAGAGGCTGCATCCTCATGCGCAACTGCGTGGTGGAGGCCAAGGCCCGTCTGAATTTCGTGATCGCGGACAAGAACACCCGCTTCTCTGCCAACAGCGTGCTGGTCGGCAGCCCCAAGCTCCCCACCGTCGTCCCCAAGGACGGCCGGATCTAGTTTTTAGTAATTAGTGCTTAGTGCTTAGGCGCGGCGGGGAACGTCGCTCTCTAAGCACTAAGTACTAAGCACTAAGCACTCACAAAAACCTACGGAGGTACATTACCCTATGATCGGACAAATTTCCCGCGACGAAGTGCGCAGCGCCATTGAGGACAAGCTCTGCGCCTATTTCGCCACCACTTCCGCCGCCGCCACCGACGAGCAGGTCTTTCGCGCCACCGCCATGGTGATCCGCGAGATCATGAGCCGCTTCCTGGCCGCGGAGGATCCCCGCCACGCCGAAAAGGAAGTCCACTATATGTCCATGGAGTTCTTGATGGGCCGCAGCCTCATGAAAAACGCCTTTAACTTAGGGCTCTCCGAGGCGGTTGCCGGCGCGCTGGAGGATCTGGGCCGCAATGCCACGGATATTTTTGAGGAAGAGCCGGACGCCGGTCTCGGCAACGGCGGCCTGGGCCGTCTGGCCGCCTGCTACATGGACAGCATGGCCACCCTGGGTCTGGAGGCCACGGGCTATTCCATCTGCTATGAGCTGGGCATCTTCCGCCAGCGCTTCCAGGACGGCAAGCAGACCGAGGTGGCCGACAACTGGAAGATCGCCGCGGACAGCTGGCTGATCCCCCGCTATGAGGATGCGGTGGAGGTCCGCTTCGGCGGCCAGATCTCCCCCCGCTGGGACAGCTTCGGCCATTACCACGCCGAGCATACCGGCTATGACGCGGTCATCGCCATCCCCCGGGACATGCTCATCGCAGGCTACGAGGGCAAGGAGATCAACACCCTCCGCCTCTGGGACGCCCAGAGCCCCAACTCGCTGGACATGTACCTCTTCTCCGAGGGCGACTATGTGAAGAGCATGGAGCAGCGCACCATGGCCGAGGTCATCACCAAGGTGCTCTACCCGGCGGACGATCATATCGAGGGCAAGACCCTGCGCCTCAAGCAGCAGTACTTCTTCGTCTCCGCCACCGCCCAGGACGTGGTGCGCAAGCACATCAAGAAGTGGGGCGATATCCGCTCCTTCCACAAGCACCACGTGATCCAGATCAACGACACCCATCCCACCCTTATCATCCCCGAGCTCATGCGCCTCTTTATGGACGAGCACGGTCTGGGCTGGGAGGAAGCCTGGGACATCGTGCGCCAGAGCGTGGCCTACACCAACCACACCGTCATGAGCGAGGCGCTGGAGAAGTGGCCCCAGGAGCTGGTGCAGAAGCTGCTGCCCCGCCTGTGGGAGATCATGTGCGAGATCAACCGCCGCTGGTGCGACTATCTGGTCTATAACTTCAACTGGGACGAGCGGGTGGGCCGCAACCTGATCATCCGGGACGGACAGGTCCACATGGCCAACATGTGCCTGGCCGCCTGCTACAAGGTCAACGGCGTCTCCCGGCTCCACGGCCAGATCCTGAAGGACGACCTGTTCCACGACATCTTCACCCTGCGGCCCGAGCGCTTCACCCACGTCACCAACGGCATCGACCACCGCCGCTGGCTGGCCCAGATCAACCCCGGCCTCCACGAGCTCATCACCGAGCTCATCGGCGAGGATTACATGACCCGCCCCGAGGAGCTGCAGAAGCTGGCCGCCTTCGCCGACGACAGCGAGGTGCGCCGCCGCATCAACGCCATCAAGCACCGCAACAAGGAGCGCTTTGCCGCCTTCCTGCAGCGCAACCAGAACGCCGCCTTCAACACCGAGGCCATCATGGACGTGCAGGTCAAGCGCCTGCATGAGTACAAGCGCCAGCTCCTGTGCGCCATGAGCATCGCCAACCTCCAGCTCCAGCTCCACGACAATCCCAACATGGACTTCGTGCCCCGCACCTTCGTCTTCGGCGCCAAGGCCGCCGCGGGCTACAAGACCGCCAAGCGCATCATCGAGCTGCTGCTCTCCATGGCGGACGACGTGAACAACGACCCCGTCTGCAAGGGCAAGCTCCAGGTGATCTTTGTGGAGAACTACCGGGTCTCCGCGGCGGAGGCCATCATCCCCGCCGCCCAGGTCTCCGAGCAGATCTCCACCGCCGGCAAGGAGGCCAGCGGCACCGGCTGCATGAAGCTGATGATGAACGGCGCCGTGACCATCGGCACCCTGGACGGCGCCAATGTGGAGATGTACGAGCGCCTGGGGGACGAGAACATGTTCCTCTTCGGCCTGCATACCGAGGACATCGCCCGCGTCCGTCGGGAGGGCTACGACCCCAACGCCGCGGCCAACGCGGACTGGGAGATCATGCGGGTGCTCAACCGCTTCCGGGAGGGCTTCCGGGACGGCAAGAGCTACTCCGATCTGGTGTCCGATCTGCTCTACGGCGGCGACCCCTACATGCTCATCGCCGACTACCGGCCCTATGTGGACTGCCAGCGCAAGCTCTATGAGCACATCCGCAACGCCGACGAGATGGCGCGGCTCGCCATCGTGAACACCGCTCAGAGCGGCTTCTTCGCCGCCGACCGGGCCATCGAGGAATACGCCAAAGACATCTGGCACCTCAAATGAGTTTTCAGTTTTGAGAGTTGAGTTTTGAGAAGGGGCGGCTTGCGGGCCGCCCCTTGCCTCCCCCTTAGGGGGAGGTGGCCGAGCCGCTTGCGGCGAGACCGGAAGGGGATCGGTCCGTTATGACCTCCGGAGGGAACTTATGAACGAACAAAAGCCCAAATCGATCGCCGTCATCGGCGGCATGAATATGGATATCGGCGGCAGCGCCGCGGGGGAGCTCCGGCTGCGGGACTCCAATCCCGGGCGCGTCACCCTGCGGCCCGGCGGCGTGGGGCGCAACATCGCCCACGATCTGCGCCTGCTGGGGGCGGAGGTGAGCCTTGTTTCCGCCGTGGGGGAGGACGCCTTCGGCCGCGCCCTGCTGGAGAGCTGCGAGGCTCTGGGCCTGGACATGAGCATGACCCTCCGGCGCCCCCGGGAGCGGAGCTCCACCTATCTGTATGTGAACGACGAGGGGGGCGACATGCTCCTGGCCGTGTCGGATATGGATATCGTGGACCGCATCAGCCCCGCCGCCCTGGAGCCTTTGCTCCCGCGGCTGAAGCGCTTCGACGCCCTGGTGCTGGACGCCAATCTCAGCGAGGCCTCCCTGCGCTTTCTGGCGGAGCGGACCGATCTGCCCCTCTACGCGGACGCGGTCTCCGCCGCCAAGGCGCCCCGGCTCCTGCCCATCCTGCCCCGGCTCACCGCCCTCAAGCCCAACCGCCTGGAGGCGGAGGCCCTCACCGGGGAGAAGGACCCGGAGCGCGCGGCCAGGGCCCTGCTGGCCGCCGGCGTGGGACGGGTCTTCCTCACCCTGGGGGAGAAGGGGATGATGGCCGCCCAGGGGGATGCCCTTTTGGTCCTGCCCCGGCGGAAGGTGCAGGTGCTCAGCACCACCGGCGCGGGAGACGCGGCCACCGCCGCCATGGTTTGGGCCGGCGTGCAGGGCTTCGAGCTGGAGCGGGCGGCCCGCTTTTCCCAGCTGGCCGGCGCCACCACCTGCGAGTGTCTCGAGGCGAACAATCCGAAACTTGCGGAGCTGCCGGATCTGTTCTTCCCCCAGCGGGGGAAGATGTCGCGAAGCGACAGATGAGGGAGAATATGAGCACAGAAAAGACCGATACAATCATTCTCCATCACGCGCGGGAGATGCGCCACGCGATGACCAGGCAGGAGAGACATTTGTGGTTTGATTTCCTGCAATCGCTTCCGCAGACGGTAAGGCGACAAAAGGTGTTTGGCTCTTATATCGCGGACTTCTACATTGCTTCCCATAAGCTGGTGATCGAGCTGGACGGCTCCCAGCATTTTGAGGACGCGGGAAAAGACTATGATGAGCGCAGAGATGCCTATCTGAAAAGTCTGGGGCTCACGGTACTTCGTTACGCAAACTCGGATGTTGACAGAAATTTTCGAGGCGTCTGCGAAGACATTTTGCAGCATCTAAAATAGAGCGTGTCCTTCCCCCAGCGGGGGAAGGTGCCCCAGTGCGCACACTGGGGCGGATGAGGGAGATCGTTCTGTCGATTGCTACCATTCCGGTGTAGTTGCCTTCCTTTCCTTCTCCCTCATCAGTCACGGCGCTTGCGTGAGACGCGCCGTGACAGCTTCCCCCGCTGGGGGAAGCACAAACGCTGGGGAAAGCACAGAATAAACCCGGCAAATTGCAAGATTTTCTTGCAATTTGCCGGGTTTGGTGTTATGATTCCGGTTTGTGTGAAAATCAATCGGCAATCGGAATTGGGAGCTTGAGAACTATGGATAAACTGAGAAATATCGCCATCATCGCCCACGTGGACCACGGCAAGACCACCCTGGTGGATGAGATGCTGAAGCAGTCCGGCGTCTACCGGGAAAACCAGGAGGTCGTGGACCGGGTCATGGACTCGGGCGACCTGGAGCGGGAGCGCGGCATCACCATCATGGCCAAGAACACCGCCGTCTGGTACGGGGACACCAAGATCAACATCGTGGACACCCCGGGCCACGCCGACTTCGGCGGCGAGGTGGAGCGCATTTTGAAGATGGTCAACGGCGTCATCCTGCTGGTGGACGCGGCGGAGGGCCCCATGCCCCAGACCCGCTTTGTCCTCAGCCGGGCCCTGGAGCTGGGCCACCGGGTCATCGTGGTGGTCAACAAGATCGACCGCCCCGACCAGCGCATCCACGAGGTGGTGGACGAGGTGCTGGAGCTGCTGATGGATCTGGACGCCACCGACGAGCAGCTGGATTCCCCCATGCTCTTCTGCTCCGGCCGCAACGGCACCGCCAGCTATTCCCCCGACGTGATCGGCACGGACCTGAAGCCCCTGTTCGAGACGATCCTGGAGTACATCCCCGCCCCGGACATGGACGAGGAGGCCCCCTTCCAGATGCTGGTCAGCAGCCTGGACTACAACGAGTACGTGGGCCGCATCGCCATCGGCCGCATCGAGCGGGGCGTCGTGAAGCAGAACCAGGAGATCGAGGTCTGCAACTACCACAATCCGGACGCGGCGCCCTTCAGGGCCAAGGCCGTGAGCCTCTATCAGTTCGAGGGGCTGAACCGGGTCCCCGTCACCGAGGCCGGCGCCGGCAACATCATCGCCATGAGCGGCATCGGCGAGATCACCATCGGCGACACCGTCTGCGCCCGTGGCTTTGCCGAGCCTCTGCCCTTTGTGAAGATCTCCGCCCCCACCATGGAGATGACCTTCTCCGTCAACGACAGCCCCTTCGCCGGGCGGGAGGGCAAGTTCGTCACCTCCCGCCAGATCCGGGAGCGGCTCATGCGGGAGACCCTGAAGGACGTATCCCTCCGGGTCACGGACGTGGAGAACAGCACCGACAGCTTCAACGTGGCCGGCCGGGGCGAGATGAGCCTCTCCATCCTGATCGAGACCATGCGCCGGGAGGGCTATGAGTTCCAGGTCTCGCCCCCCCGCGTGCTCTACCAGGAGATCGACGGCAAGAAGTGCGAGCCGGTGGAGCGGGTCGTGGTGGACGTGCCCCAGGAGTCCATGGGCTCCGTCATGGAGAAGCTGGGCGCCCGCAAGGGCGAATTTCTGGAGATGACCCCCGTGGGCAGCCGCATGAAGCTGGAATTCCTGGTGCCCTCCCGGGGCCTCTTCGGCTACCGCAACGAGTTTTTGACCGACACCAAGGGCGAGGGCATCCTGGCCAGCGTCTTTGAGCGCTACGAGCCCTACAAGGGGGAGATCGCCCGGCGCAACACCGGCTCCCTCATCGCCTTCGAGACCGGCGAGGCCTGCGCCTACGGCATCTGGAACGCCCAGGAGCGGGGGGCCATGTTCATCGTCCCCGGCACCAAGGTCTACGGCGGCATGGTGGTGGGCGTCTGCCCCAAGCAGGAGGACGTACCCGTGAACGTCTGCCGCACCAAGCATTTGACCAACACCCGGGCCTCCGGCTCGGACGAGGCCCTGCGCCTGGTGCCTGCCAAGCAGATGAGCCTGGAGCAGTGCCTGGAGTTTTTGGCCGACGACGAGCTGCTGGAGGTCACCCCCAAGAGCCTGCGCCTGCGCAAGAGCATCCTGGACCACAGCCTGCGCATGAAGGCCGTCATGCGCGCCCGGGGCTGATCCGAGCCTCCCCGTACCCGGCCGGCCCGAAGCTGACCGCTGCTAAACAGCGCGTCGTGGACGAAAACGGCCGGTACCCCGGACCGTTCTGAGAAAAAACGGGCCCTGTGCCCGGAGGAGGACTTGCCATGGCGGAAATCATGAAGGGCGCTCCGGCGGCGGAGACCATCACCCGGGCGCTGATCCTGCGCGCGGAGGCGCTGAAGCGCCGGGGCCTGGAGCCCTGCCTGGCGATCCTCCGGGTGGGGGAGCGGCCGGACGATCTGGCCTATGAACACAGCGCTGTGAAGCGCTGCGAGAAGATCGACATCCGCACCGTCCTGAAGGCGCTGCCCGCGGACTGCGGACAGGAGGCGCTGCTGGCGGCGATCCGGCAGATCAACGAGGACGAGCGGATCCACGGCTGCCTCATGCTGCGGCCGCTGCCGCCGCATCTGGACGAGGACGCCGTCTGCGAAGCGCTCAAGCCCGGCAAGGACGTGGACGGCATGACGGCCGGCTCCCTGAAAACGGTGTTCACCGGCCGGGGCGAGGGCTTTGCCCCCTGCTCCGCGCAAAGCTGCATCGAGCTGCTGGATCACTACGGCGTGGATCCGGCAGGGAAGCGGGCGGTGGTGATCGGGCGCAGCCTTGTCATCGGCAGACCGGTATCCATGATGCTGGAGGCGCGCAACGCCACCGTTACCATGTGCCACAGCGGCACCCGGGAGCTTCCCGCGGTCTGCCGCGAAGCGGAGATCCTGATCGCCGCGGCGGGACAGGCCGGCATGGTGGACGCGGGATTCACCAATCCCCGTCAGATCATCCTGGACGTGGGCGTCAACGCCGCGCCCCAAGGCGGGATCTGCGGCGATGTGTGCTTTGACCGGGTCGCCCCGCTGGTCCGGGCCGTTTCTCCGGTCCCCGGGGGCGTCGGCGCTCTGACCGCGGCGGTGCTGTGCAAGCACGTGATCGAGGCGGCGGAGAAAGCCGCCGGAGAAAAAGACGCCCGCAGCTTGGAGAATTGAGTTTTTCGCAAACCGGGAGGGGAACAGCCCTCCCGGTTTTTGGTTGGCGCTTTAGCGACAATAAACCCCCGGTTCTACCGGGGAGAATAAAATGCTTTAGCGAAAGTAACCTCCTGTGTTAGAGTGATAAAGGTTTGGCGACCGCATTACCACAGGAACAAAGGAGGTTACAGACG
>JAFRQP010000069.1 GCA_017428565.1 Oscillospiraceae bacterium | reverse complement strand
TAACGCCGTTGATGAGCTTGGTCACCAGAACGCTGTTATACATAGGATCCGGCAAGATTTCTCTTTTGGGAACATTACCTCTTCTGGGCACGTTGCTTCCCTCCTTCATTAAAAAATGGAATCATCGGTACTCGAACGTATGCAATAACGTCCGTTGCGCCCCGAGGCTTGGTAAAAGTGAAAAGTGAACAGTGAAGAGTGAAAAGAGATTCTTCTTTCTGGTTTTCACCTATATCAAACGACAGGGCAAAATTGCCGCGTCGGAAATTACTTCTTCTTGGCAGCTTTGGGCTTCTTGGTGCCGTACCGGGAACGGGCCTGCTTACGGCCGTTGACGCCCTGGGCGTCCAGCTTTCCGCGGATGATGTGGTAACGCACACCGGGCAGGTCCTTGACACGGCCGCCGCGAATCATGACGACGGAGTGCTCCTGCAGGTTGTGGCCGATACCGGGAATGTAGGCAGTGACCTCGTAACCATTGGTCAGACGGACACGCGCGATCTTACGCAGAGCGGAGTTGGGCTTCTTGGGAGTAGAGGTACGCACAGCGGTGCAGACGCCTCTCTTCTGGGGGGAGCTCAGGTTGGTCTCCTTGTTCTTCAGGGTGTTCATACCCTTCTGCATAGCGGGAGAAGTGGACTTGTAGGTGACCTTTTCTCTGCCCTTTCTGACGAGCTGGTTAAAAGTTGGCATTGTTTTCCTCCTTTCTTCAAGTATTCAAAACTGCATGAGAAAACGCCGGAAAACCGGTGTTTTCAAGACTGTTCGGGCTTTTGGGCGCACTTCGGGCGTCTCAGGCCGCGAACTACTGTATATTAGCACAATGAACAAATTTAGTCAAGAATTTTTGTAGAAAAATTTTCGAAAATTCTTTTCCAAGCGCAAGATATGGGGGCTGGGAGGCATGAAGCTGAACAGAGAAATGCCAGAATCATGGATGGATCGAAAACTCTCATTACGTACCGGTGCGTACGCCGGTTCAGCAAACTGTCTCCCCCGCCTCCTTCTTAGGGGCGATCCACGAATCACCCGTTTGTCCGCCCCTCGCCACTGACCGAAAATCGGGCCAACCAGGGCGTCGGCCCCTACAATATGGCGGAAATCAAGACGCTGCTAGGAGGCCTTCCAGGGCGTGAGCGAGGTGCACGAGGAGGCCCGGGCCGTGGCCGAGATGGAGACCGAGCGGCTGGAGAAGCTGGTGGAGCTCTGGGACAAGGGCCTGATCGGCGCGGCCGAGAACGCGCAAAAAAGCCCCGCCCGAGAAGGCGGGGAGGTGAAGTACAGCATTGACCCGTATTTTGAGAAAGACATTGATGCTTGGGACAAAAAAACAGATAAAACATTTAGCGTCGGAACGACTTCAAGAGCGCTGCAATCTATTGGAGTTAAGGATCAAAAAATAAAGTGGAGAGGGAGGAAAATAAACGAGATACTGAATAAGCATAAAGGAATGTCATTGAATGTCATAAAACAGGTGCCAAATGTAATTGAAAACCCGGTTTTAGTCTTAAAATCAAAAGAGTTTGATTCGAGGCTTGTTTTCCTTGGAGAAGTATACGACGACAACAACAATCCGGTGATGGCAATTGTAGAGCTCCAGCCTGTAACAAAAGGCGGACTGATTATGGACATGCAGCTGATAGCAAGCGCCTACGGAAAAACAGACAGCGCGGCACAATTCATCCGGGATAGCGACCTCGTATATATCGGTGAAGATAGAAAAAGGACCAATAAGTGGATGCAGGGCCTTGGGCTCTCATTGCCCTCAGATACAACCACTTACGGTCCTGTAGGTAGAGTATCATATCCGGAAGGAAAAGTCAAGATTGAAAGCGTTCCTTACAAAGAATATATGAAGACGGAACGTGAAGACGTGGGATATACAACAAAAGTGCCAGCTACCAAGACGCCAATGCAGCTGGCTTTTGAGAAGGCAGCGCAGAAACAGGAGCGGGACGAGCTGCCGGACGACCGGGCGCTGCTGATGGCGGCCAAGGCCGAGGGACGGAACGGGGAGCTGCTGGAGAAGTACCAGAAGAAGGTGCGGGCTCTGGAAGCTCTGGAGCGGAAGCTGCAGCGGCAGCAGGATGCGCTGGAGGCGGCGAAGGGGAAGAAACGGATTGCCACGGCCAGTGAGAGCACTGGCCTCGCAATGACAGACGAGGGGAAGACTCCCTCAGTCACGGCGGCGAGCCGCCGCGACAGACCCAAGACCCTCAAAGAGGGAGCCAAGAGGGACGCCGAGTACACCGGCCTCTACACACAGGGGAAAAGAGCAGCGGAAGCATCCTCCCTCATCACCCCCAGTGTGCGCACTGGGGGAGCTTCCCCCGCTGGGGGAAGCATAAGAGAGCTGCGGAAGGCGGCGGTGGATGAAAAACAGCAGGAGATCCGAAAATCTCCTGCTGTTTTTTGCTTTCTCTGCGTGGATCATAGCGCGTTGGACTTGTTGACCAGAGCGGTCAGATCCACATATTCCTCGGGCTCGGCCTCGATGGTCTCGTCGGTCTGCTCCTCGAAGTCCCGGTACACGGACAGGCCGGAGCCGGCGGGGATCAGCTTGCCGATGATGACGTTCTCCTTCAGGCCGACCAGGCGGTCCACCTTGCCCTTGATGGCGGCGTCGGTAAGGACCTTGGTGGTCTCCTGGAAGGACGCGGCGGACATCCAGCTGTCAGTGGCCAGAGAGGCCTTGGTGATGCCCAGCAGCAGCTGGGTGTAGGTGGCCTTCTGCAGGCCCTCCTCCCCTGCCGCGATGCGCTGGTCGATCTTCCGGTTGGCGTCCTTCAGCAGGCCGATGTCGATGGTGGCGCCGGAAAGCAGCTCGGTGCTGCCCGCGTCTTCCACCTTCACCTTGCGCATCATCTGGCGCACGATGACCTCGATGTGCTTGTCGTTGATATCCACACCCTGCTGACGGTAGACCTTCTGGACCTCGCTGGTGATATAGCTGCGCACGCCCTGGCGGCCGAACTCATCGTCGTTGACGCCGCGGATGCGGAGCACGTCGTGAGGATTCAGCGCGCCGGAGGTCAGCTCCTGGCCGCGGTCCACATGGTCGCCGTTGTGCACCAGGATGCCGGCGGAGTGGGGCACGGTGTAGACATTGGTGCTGCCCTCGGCCTCGTTGGTGACCGTGATGGCATACATGACGCCCTTCTTGGCCTCCTCGATGCTGACGGTGCCGCTGGTCTCGGAGAGAATGGCCATCTTCTTGGGCTTGCGGGCCTCGAACAGCTCCTCCACACGGGGCAGACCCTGGGTGATGTCGTCGCCCGCGACGCCGCCGGTGTGGAAGGTACGCATGGTCAGCTGAGTACCGGGCTCGCCGATGGACTGGGCGGCGATGACGCCCACCGCCTCACCGGCGTTCACGGGACGGCCGATGGCCAGGTTGATGCCGTAGCACCGGGCGCAGACGCCGATGCGGGCCTCACAGGTCAGTACGCTGCGGATGAAGGCCTTGTGGATGCCGTGGGCCTCCAGCACCTTGGCGTCCTCGGGCATGAGCATGTGATCCGTGCCGAAGAGCAGCTCCCCGGTCTCCGGATCGGTGATGGGAACGGCGGGGAAACGGCCGTGGATGGCGGTGCCGAAGCTCTCCACCATCTGACCGCGGTCATACACGGCGGAGGCCCAGACGCCTTCGCTGGTGCCGCAGTCCTCCTCGCGGATGATCACGTCCTGGCAGACGTCGACCATACGGCGGGTCAGGTAACCGGAGTCGGCGGTACGCAGAGCGGTGTCCGCCATGCCCTTCCGGGCGCCTCTGGTGGAGATGAAGTACTCCAAGACGCTCAGACCTTCGCGGAAGTTGGACTTGATGGGGATCTCGATGGTCTTACCGGAGGTATTGGCCATCAGACCGCGCATACCGGCCAGCTGACGGATCTGGTTCATGGAGCCGCGGGCGCCGGAGTTTGCCATCATGTAGATGGGGTTGTACTCGTCCAGCACGTTGCTGAGGGCGTCGGTGACCTCCTTGGTTGTCTTTTCCCACTCGGAAACCACCAGACGGTAGCGCTCGTCATCGGTGATGAAGCCGCGCTTGAACTGCCGCTCGATGCGGACCACTTCCTGCTCGGTGGCCTTGATCATCTCATACTTGGCGCTGGGGACGGTCATGTCCGCAACGGAGA
This sequence comes from Oscillospiraceae bacterium, assembly GCA_017428565.1. Classification (GTDB taxonomy): domain Bacteria; phylum Bacillota; class Clostridia; order Oscillospirales; family Oscillospiraceae; genus Limivicinus. The sequence goes on along the minus strand of JAFRQP010000069.1, from coordinate 2,630 downwards.
TGGTGATGGCGCCCTTGGTGGAATACTTGTAGCCCAGAGCCTTGATGCTGTCCAGCACCTCGGCGGAGATGGTGAAGCCGTACTTCTGGATGCAGCGGTCGATGATGTCGCCCAGCTGCTTCTTGCCCACCTGGAAGCCGATCTCATGATCGAACATGTGCTCCGGATCGCTCCGGTCCACATAGCCCAGATCCTGGGGGATGGGCTCGTTGAAGATGATGCGGCCCACGGTGGTCACGATGGTCTTCTTGACCTCCACGCCGTCGATGGTCTTGGAGACGCGGAGACGGATGGGGGCGTGCAGACCGAGGCTGCCATCGTTGTAGGCCATGATGGCCTCGTTGGCGTCCCGGTACATGCGGGTGGGCTTGTAGGTGGCGGGGCGCTGGCCGTCTGCCTTGGCGTTCAGGTTCTTCTGGTACAGCTCGTCGCCGTCCACGATGGCGCCGGCCTCCAGGCCGGTGTCGCCGGGATCGTCCACGATCAGCGTCTCGGCGCCCTTCTCGGCCTTGCCGATGCGGATCATGGTCAGGTAGTAGGAACCGAGGATCATGTCCTGGGTGGGTACGGTGACGGGGTGACCGTCCTGGGGACGGAGCAGGTTGTTGGCGGAGAGCATCAGGATGCGGGCCTCCGCCTGGGCCTCGGCGCTCAGCGGCACGTGAATGGCCATCTGGTCGCCGTCAAAGTCGGCGTTGTAAGCAGTGCAGACCAGGGGGTGCAGGCGCAGGGCGCGGCCCTCCACCAGGATCGGCTCAAAGGCCTGGATGCCCAGACGGTGCAGGGTGGGGGCGCGGTTGAGCAGCACGGGGTGCTCCTTGATCACGTCCTCCAGCGCGTCCCAAACCTCGGTGCGCTGTTTGTCCACCATCTTCTTGGCGGACTTGATGTTGTTGGCAACGCCATCCTCCACCAGCTTCTTCATGACGAAGGGGCGGAAGAGCTCAATGGCCATCTCCTTGGGCACGCCGCACTGGTAGATCTTCAGATCCGGGCCGACCACGATAACGGAACGGCCGGAGTAGTCCACGCGCTTGCCCAGCAGGTTCTGGCGGAAGCGGCCCTGCTTGCCCTTGAGCATATCGCTCAGAGACTTGAGGGCGCGGGAGTTGGCGCCGGTGACGGCACGGCCGCGGCGGCCGTTGTCGATCAGCGCGTCCACCGCTTCCTGGAGCATCCGCTTCTCATTGCGCACGATGATGTCGGGCGCGTTGAGCTGCTTGAGGCGCTTCAGACGGTTGTTGCGGTTGATGACGCGGCGATACAGGTCGTTCAGATCACTGGTGGCGAAACGTCCGCCGTCCAGCTGGACCATGGGGCGGATCTCGGGCGGGATCACCGGCAGGATGTCGATGATCATCCACTCGGGCCGGTTGCCGCTCTGCCGGAAGGCCTCCACGGCCTCCAGGCGCTTGACGATCTTGGCCTTCTTCTGGCCGCTGGCGTTGCGCAGATCCTCGCGCAGCTCCTGGGCCAGCTGCTCGCAGTCGATCTGCTGCAGCAGCTCCTTGATGGCCTCGGCGCCGATGCCGGCCTTGAAGTCGTCCTCATACTTCTCGCGCATGTCCCGGTACTCCCGCTCGGACAGGAGCTGGCACTTCTGCAGCGGAGAGAAGCCGGGGTCGGTGACGATGTACTTGGAGAAGTACAGCACCTGCTCCAGCATCCGCGGGGTCAGGTCCAGCATCAGGCCGATGCGGCTGGGGATGCCCTTGAAATACCAGATATGGCTCACGGGAGAGGCCAGCTCGATGTGGCCCATGCGCTCGCGGCGCACCTTGGCCTTGGTGACCTCCACGCCGCAGCGGTCGCAGATCTTGCCCTTGTAGCGGATCTTCTTGTACTTGCCGCAGTGGCACTCCCAGTCCTTGGTGGGTCCGAAAATGCGCTCGCAGAACAGGCCGTCCCGCTCGGGCTTCAGGGTGCGGTAATTGATGGTCTCGGGCTTTTTGACCTCGCCGTAAGACCAGCTGAGGATCATTTCCGGAGAAGCAATGCCGATTTGAATGGCGTCAAAGGGTGTGTAGCTCATCACTGATCCTCCTCGTCGTCATAGTCGTTGTCCATACCGAAGTCCGCGCCGAACTCGTCCTCGGGCACGTCTTCGATGCTGAAGCCGCCGGCTTCGATCTCGCTGTCGTCAGCCGCGTACAGCTCGTCCTTCATCTCGGGGATGAAATCGTCCTCATCGTCGTCCTTCAGCTCGATCTCCTGACCCTGCTCGTCCAGAACCGTGACGTTCAGGCACAGGCTCTGCAGCTCCTTGACCAGGACCTTGAAGGATTCCGGCACGCCGGGCTGCGGGATGTTGTTGCCCTTGACGATGGCCTCGTAGGTCTTGACACGGCCGGTCACGTCGTCGGACTTCACCGTCAGGATCTCCTGCAGGGTGTAGGCCGCGCCGTAGGCCTCCAGGGCCCAAACCTCCATTTCGCCGAAGCGCTGGCCGCCGAACTGGGCCTTGCCGCCCAGAGGCTGCTGGGTGACCAGGCTGTAGGGGCCGGTGGAGCGGGCATGGATCTTGTCGTCCACCAGGTGATGGAGCTTCAGGTAGTACATATAGCCCACGGTGACCGGGTTGTCAAAGCGATCGCCCGTGCGGCCGTCAAACACCTCAAGTTTGCCGGTGC
>JAFRQP010000008.1 GCA_017428565.1 Oscillospiraceae bacterium | reverse complement strand
CGCCTCTTCCTTGTCCTCGGTCTCCAGGTGCTTGGTGAAGTTCAGAGACTCCATCTCCACCAGGACGTTGATGCCCCAGCAGTTGGCCAGCCAGTTGGAGAAGTTGGCGTAGTAGTGGGCCGGGCAGGACCACACGATGGCACGGTAGCGCATCTTGCGCTCGGGCCAGGCGGTCTCGCGGTTCTCGTAGGCCTTCTGCAGCATCTTGTTGACCTTCTCCATGGAGGGCAGGACGCGAGGATCGATGCCGCCGTCCATCTCGTAGTTCCACTTGCGGAAGAGCTCGTAGCTCGGTCCGATGAACTGCGGGTACTTGGACTTGTTGATCTCCCACTTCTGCAGCTCCAGGTCGGTCTCCTGGTTGAAGCGCTTCATGGCGGTGAAGTAGGCGTCCCAGCTCCACTTGGCGCCGGTGGCGTCCTCGATGGCCTTGATGCAGGCCTTGATGTCCTCGGCGGCCATCTGCACGGTGTTCTCGTCGTCCAGGTAGCGGACGGGGAAGCAGAGATGGAACACGGGGATGTTGGGGAAGCGGCGGGCGAAGTAGGAGGAGGCCATGGTGGAGCCGTCGCAGGGCATGGAGCTGGAGATGAACAGGGAGCCCATGTCAGGCAGGGCGTTGATGACCAGAGCGCCGCACTCGGAAGACGGCACCGGGCAGGTGTCGGAGGGCAGGCCGTAGCTCTCTACCGCGTCGATATAGGGGATGCAGACCAGCTGGTCGATCTCGGAGACCAGGAACATGGGCAGCAGCTGGTGCGGGATGGCGCAGAGGTCGGGGAAACCGGCGGCGATCTGACCCATGGTCATCTCGTCGAAGGTGAACATCATCTTGTTCAGGGCGTCGCTGTTGCCGTTCTTGCGGTCGGCTTTGGAGAGGAGCACCAGGTTCTCCGCCACGTAGCGGAAGATCTGGAAGGTGACCTCATGGCTCATGCGCAGGTTGGAGCCGCGCAGACCCAGGATGTTCTTGTCCATGAAGCCGTGGCAGCAGAAGTAGGAAATCATCCAGCGATACCACAGGGCGCTGTTCATGGCGGGGATCAGATCCTTGGAGAAGGTCATGAGCAGCATGCCCCACATGTGGGCCCACTCATAGAAATCGTACAGCGTGTCCTTGACGCCGCGCCACTCGCGGCGGACGGTGGCCATGGCGCCCTTGCGGTAGAGGCGGCCCAGGCTGCGCTCGCCGTTCACCACGCGGTCCCACTTCTCCTTGCCGTCCAGGGCCATGAAGTCCTTGTACTCGCCCTTGACGCGCTCCACATTGGCCTTGCAGTCCTCGATGCACTTCTTGCCGAAGGCCTTCCAGTCGGTCTCCTTCAGCATCTGGCCGAAGATCCCGAGCACTTCCTTGGCGTTCTCGCCCTGCTTCTTCCACTCGATATTGTCTTTGGCCTTAAAGAATTTAGGATTGGGGTATTTCACTTTTGCCATTACTTGTTACCCTCCTCTTTATGAATGCGCTTGATCTCCAGGGACTCCACAAAGGCCTGGACGCGGGTGCGCAGCTGGCCGGAGTTGCCGTTGTTGTACAGACGGTCGATGGAGAGGACGGGCCAGCCGTATTCGTCGTGCATGATGTGGCTGACCAGCGCGCGCTCGAAGCCCCAGTAGTCGCAGTACTTCATCTGCTCGTAGATGATGCCCTCGGCCTTGAACTCCTTGGCCAGACGGTCGGCCGTCTCGCGGCGCTGCAGCACCTTCTCATCGGAGATGTAGCGGGCGCACTCGGAAACCTCCATGTAGTGGCGGCAGATCTGGGTGAGGGCGTCCTCCTCGTCGTTGAGCTCGATGACCTCGCGGCCGGGGGTGGAGCCGAAGCAGTACCGGTCGGACACGACCAGGGCGCCGCAGCCCTCGATGAGCTTGGTAAGGCTGGGATCGTCGATCTCGGAGCCGACGATGGCCACGCGGGCGCGGAAGGGATTCTTCACGTCGGGCTCGCGGGTCTTCAGCTCCTCCAGGGTCTCCCGCAGGTAGGGCAGGATCAGCGCCTTGGGGCAGGTGTAGGTGACCAGGTTCAGCAGGTGGAACTCGTAGCCGGTGACGATGGGATTCTCGGCCTTGCGCATCTGGCTGATCTCGGTCATGATGCGGCAGACCTCGTTGTGCTCTTCCACGGCCTTGCGGATGGCGGCGTCAGAGGTGTCGACCCCGAAGACCTCATGGATGCGGTCCAGCACATGGGCCTGCATCTGGCGGACATAGCCCTTGATGGTGTAGTCGGTGATCTTGAAGGGCATGTCGGTGTGGGTAACGAAGAACTTGGGGTTGTCATTGACTTTCAGGATCTCAAAGTGCTCCATGGAGCGGTTCATCATGGAGCAGGCGTCCACGCCGATCATCGCGTCCAGGAACTGGTAGCCGCCCTCGATGGCGCGCTCCAGCAGGGCGCGGGCGAACTCACAGGTGTAGTTGGACATGTAGTAGGTGGCGATGTCGATAGAGCCGGTGTTGGGGGCGCGCAGTCTGGTGGAGAAGCATTTGTCCACGTTGAGCAGCACCTCGGGGATGTGGAAGCAGGTATAGCCCAGGCAGATGCCGCCCTCGGCCTTGGCCTTTTCCACAAGCTCATTGTCGGCGTTCTCAAGCAGACGTTCGAAGTAGATCAGATGCTTAAGATCTTTCAAATGTTACACCTCTTCTTCAAAGAATTTCTATTTTCCGGAGCGCTTCCTGCACTCCCTTGAGCATGGCGGAATCCGCGGGCAGCTCCAGAACGCTCTTGCCCTTGATGTCGTTGGCGGCAAAAGCACTGTCCGCGGGGATCGCGGTGAGGATCTCCACCCCGGGCACCTGCATGAGCGGCACAAGCTCGGGATTGGTGACCCGGTTGATGATGGCGCCGATCCGCTCGTAAGAGATCAGATCGTCCGCCACTCCCTTGATGGTGGTAATGACCTGGCCGCCCTTCTTGCTCTGATCGGTGATCAGCAGCAGGTGGCTGACCTTCTCCATCACGCGGCGCTGAATCTGTTCGATCCCGGCCTCGCCGTCGATGACCACATAGTCAAAGCTGTTGGCCAGGATGCTGATGACTTCCTTGAGATACGAATTGACCTTGCAGTAGCAGCCGGAGCTCTCCGGTCTGCCGATTGCCAGAAATGCGAAGCCAGGCATCTCCACCAGCGCGTCGAAAATGCGGAAACGGGCCTCGCTGAGAAGCTCCAGCGCCTCTCTCGTCTCGCCGTTCTCCACGCTGTCAACGATGCTCATCCGGATATCATCCAGCGTCAGCTTCACGTCCACGCCAAGAGCCACGCTCAGCCCCACGGCAGGGTCTGCGTCGATGGCGAGAATCTTCTTGTCCGGAAAGCGCTCCGTCAGAAGTCTCACGATGCACGCGCAGATCGACGTCTTGCCGACGCCGCCCTTCCCCGCGACCGTTATGATCTTGGCCTTTTTTTCCATATGCGTCCCCCCTCGGATCGTGCAGTTTTGCATAAATGAACAGAATGCTCCCACTATGCATACTTGTCAGTATTTTATCACAGGGCAAGGGATTATGCAAGAAAAACGCCGCAAAAATGTCCTTTCCAAAGATTTTGGTGCAAAGTGCAAAAAAAGCTCTTTTCGTTTTTGACAGATTCAAAAAACGCCCGCCGCGTCTGTTTAGACAGCGCCGGGAAGAGCGTAAAAAACCGTGAAAACCGCCCCGGTTTCCCGGGGCGGCTTTCACGGCAGCGGCGTCGCCCGTCTTTACTTGAGCAGCTCTATTGCCCGGTTCTTCTCCTCTTCGCTGAGAGGGATCGCCGCCAGATACGCGGCCAGCAAGTCCTCCAGCGTGGGCTGCACCTTGGTAGAACTGAGGGTCGTGACGTAGTACTCCGCGCAGCTCAGCGCAGCCTCATAGACGCGTCCGCTGGTCTTGCCGCACTTGGCATAGCCTGCTTCCCGGATCGCTCCCTTCCGCAGGAGACTGTTGAGAAGGATATGAATGGAGCTGTCCATCCAGGTCTTTTTCTCCGGCAGCGTCAGCAGCTCACCGCGGGACAGGGGACGCCCCTGCTCCCACAGCACGTCCATAATTTCCAATTCATTTTTTGTAAGATACATAGGATGACCTCCTCGAGCGGACCGGAGCCGGACTCGCCTATCCTTTTCCAGCATTTTCCATAAAATTTAATGGTGCTCAATCTAGTTTGAAATTTTAGCACATGTCCCTCTGCTTTGCAACAGTAAATTGGTAATTTATTATCGTTTTTCATGAATTTATTGTCTTCCTTCATTATTGGATGAAAGCATCATTCTATCCTTCAGGCGAAAGCAAATTCCGCGCCAGATGGGGCGGAGCTCCCGCCGCCTCTTGATTTTTGAAAAAGACCTGTTATAATGGTTTTTGCTTTATTACAGAGACGCTTTTCCGGCGCTTTGGAACCACGACAGAAAGGAACATGCGGATATGGAAATCACCAAGGAAACCACCATGGGCGCCATGCTGGAGTACGACATGGGCATCGCCTATGTCCTGATGCAGGCGGGCATGCACTGTGTGGGCTGCCCCTCCTCCATCGGGGAGTCTCTGGAAGAGGCCTGCGCCGTCCACGGCCTGGACGCGGACGTGGTGCTGGCTTCCATTCAGGAGTACCTGAACGGCCAGGGCTGAGCCGACAAAAAAAGATCGGAGCGACAAACATCGCTCCGATTTTTTTATTTCTGCCCCTCGACCTCGGCGATCACCCGCTCCAGCTTCTCCAGCAGCTTCTCCGCCGGGATGCCGCTGAAACGGGAGGCGTCCTTCACGTTCATGCGCCTGAACATGAAGCGGCCCGCCGGGTTATCCAGCTTCTTCAGCTCCGGATAGCGCCGGGGCAGCTCCTGCTCCAGCCAGGGGTGCTCGTCCAGAATCTGACTCAGCCTGGTTTTTTCATCATAAGCCATAGGTGTGCTCCTCCTTTTCTTCTCACCCCGATTCTATCACAATGCGGCGCGAAACAAAAGTGTTTTTTGTTGTGCGGCGGGCGAATCTGTGGTAGGATGGAGCAGAAAACAGAAGGGAGCGGGAGGCGCGATATGAAAAGCGAGCGCAGCTATCCGAAATGCATCATTTCCTCCAAGGGGGCGGACTGGGTCAAGGCCGGGCACCCCTGGATCTACGAGGGCGAGGTGGTGCGCCGGGAGGGAGAGGCTCCCAACGGCGGCCTGGTGGACGCCATCGACGGCAAGGGCCGCTATCTGGGCACCGGCTTTCTCAGCGAGCAGAGCAAGATCCGCATCCGGCTGCTCTCCCGCAACGCCAACGACAGCTTTGACGCGGCCTTCTGGCGGCGGCGCATCGAGTACGCCTGGCGCTACCGCAAGGCGGTGATGGACGGGCAGACGGACTGCTGCCGGCTGATCTTCGGGGAGGCGGACGGCTTCCCCGGTCTGACGGTGGATCGCTTCGGTGATATTCTGGTGACGCAGACCCTCTCGGTGGGGATTGAGCACATAAAAAATCTGCTTTTCCCCCTATTAGTGGAGGTTCTGCAGGAGGACGGGCAGCAGATCCGCGGTCTCTTCGAGCGCAACGACGCGGCCATCCGGGAGCTGGAGGGCATGGAGCAGGACAAGGGCTGGTTCCCCCTGCCCGGGCTGCCCACGCCGGAGAGCCCCCTGGTGGAGATCTGCGAAAACGGCATTTTCTATCAGGTGGACGTGGAAAACGGGCAGAAGACCGGCTTCTTCCTGGATCAGAAATTCAACCGCCAGGCCGTGGCAAGGCTCGCCAGGGGCCGCCGGGTGCTGGACTGCTTCACCCACACCGGCTCCTTCGCCCTGAACGCGGCGAAAGGGGGCGCGGAGTACGTGGAGGGCTGGGACATCTCCGCCGCCGCGGTGGAGATGGCAAAGCAAAACGCCCGGCGCAACGGGCTGGAGCACATCGCGGACTTCCAGGTGCACGACGTGTTCGAGAGGCTCACGGAGCTGGCCGAGCGGGCGCACAAGCCCTTTGACTTCATCATCCTGGATCCGCCCGCCTTCACCAAGTCCCGCAGGACCGCCGACGCGGCGGAGCGGGGCTACCGGGAGATCAACTATCTGGCAATGAAGCTGCTGCCCCGGGGCGGCTATCTGGCCACGGCCTCCTGCAGCCACTTCATGCCCAACGAGCGCTTTGTGCGCATGCTGCAGAGTGCGGCGCGGCTGGCGGATGTGCAGCTGCGCCAGATCGAGGTGCGCCAGCAGGGGCCGGACCACCCCATCCTCTGGAATGTGCCGGAGACGGACTATCTGAAATTTTATCTCTTCCAGGTGGTATAAAAAGTGAAAAGTGAAGAGTGAAGAGTGAAGAGTGAAAAATGAAGAGTGAAGAGAGTTTTGAGTTTTCAGTTTTGAGGAGACGAAGGAGACGGGACAATTCGGAATTCGGAATGAAGCGGGACGGACGCCTTGCGCCGTAGGGCCGAGCATTGCTCGGCCGCGGACTGTGCCTTGCGTCGAAGGGGCCCGGCCATGGGCTCCCCGGCGGCCCGAAAAAGCGAACAGTGAAGAGTGAAGAGCGAAGAGCGAAGAGTAATTCCGTAGGGGCCGACGTCCCCGGCGGCCCGAAAAAGCGAAGTGCGTTTTCCGTTTTGAGGCGACGAGCGAAGCAAAGCAACGCAGACCCCCCCGGGTTTCCCGGGGGGTCTTGTCGTCTTTGGCGCGGGTCCGCGGGCCGCCGGGGGCGTCGGCCCCTACGGGGGAAACGGCGGTTCGCATCATAGGGGCGGGGTTTATCCCCGCCCGTTTTGTGCGTCCCGCGCAGGTGTCCGCGGGCGACCACAGGTCGCCCCAACGGGGGCGGAGGGGGCGGGGCGTCGGCCCATCCGGGCGCGGAGGGATCAGCCCTCCGGCAGATCGGCGTCGGCGGGGGTTTCGGGGCTGAGGTAGAAGACCACGGAATCCGCCAGGTCGCCCGTCTCCAGGGTCAGGCGGAGGAAGCCGTCCTGCTGGAGGCGGAGGCTCAGGGTCACGGCGGCATCGCCCTCGCCCAGCGCGGCGGTGGCAGCGTCCTGATCATAGGCGAAGACCAGGGGGACGTTGCCGAAGAAGGAGCCGGCCAGGGCCACGTTCTCCCCCTCGATATAGAGCAGCGTATCGTCGCTCATGGTCTCGGCGCTTACGGTGAGGCCGCCGACCTCCAGGAAGCGGCATCTCCACAGCCCGTCCAGATCGCCGGGCTGCAGGTCATAGAATTCCTCGGAGGGGACGTAGGTCTCGGGAATCTCCCGGGTGAAGCGCATGCGGGCGGACTCCCAGAGGAGGCTGTCGTCCAGCACCAGAAGGGGCTCGTCCTCCCGCCTGTCCAGGAAGAGCTGGTTGCTCTCCACCGTCCAGGTCCCCCGGCTCTCCTCCAGGGCGGCGCCGGGGAAGAAGAGGGTGTAGGCGCCGTCCTCGGAAAGGCTCAGGCACAGGATCGCCCCCTGGTGCAGGGCGTACCAGTCCCCGGGGACGCGGGCTTCGGCGGACAGAAGCGGCTCCTCCAGCATGGGGACTTCCACCGGCTCCAGCAGCGCCGCGGGCGCGCCCTCCCCCGGCTTCTCCTCAGGGGCGGTTTCGGGCGCGGGCGCCGAGTCGGCGGCGCCGGGCTCGTCCGCCTGGGCGGGGGCGGGGGTCTCCTCCCCGCAGGCGGCCAGGGCCAGCAGCAGCGCCAGGGCCAGCAGCATCACAAGCAGTTTTTTCATAGCGAAAACTCCTTTCGGATGATGGATCAACAAAGAAAACATTTGTTCCTATGCATTACCAGTGGTAGTGCAGATCCGGATCATGATATTCGAACCTTTGACCAAGTGCGTCTGTCACGACGATGAAATACGTTGGGAACTCCCTTTCCCATGTCGGCTTCCCGGTGTTCCAATCAAAACCAATGTAATCATGCAAGTAGGGAACTTCTGGACTATCATACCAAGTATTTGGATCCACATCCGACTTGTCATTTACCGAGGCCGCAAGAACGGGCGTGCGCTGATCATCATGGATACCGCCGGTTCTCCAATAGCCCCAGAACTCCACGGTATAGGGAGCATATCCACCTTGCATTTTGTACAGGATCTCTCCGCAGCCAAATACCGCTGATTTGTCAATGAATTTCGCATCCGTGACCGTCAGCTCCACGTCCACCTTGGCGACGCGGCTGTCGGTGCTCTTGCCGGTAGACGGGTCTGTGACCTTACAATAGTACCAGCCGCAGTTCCAGGTGGGGAAGGCTGCGCCGCTGCCGCCGTAATAGACGTCGCCCAGGACCTTGCTGCTCCCTCCCGTGTCGATCTTCCTGAAGTCGCCAGCGCCGGGGTATTTGTGATACCACTCAAAGATCAGATCCTCCGCGTCCCCGCCTTTGCCGGGGATGGCGTCGCAGATCAGGCACCAGTTCTGGCTCTCCTCGGAGTAGTCAAAGAGGATGTCGTAAGGCTGCAGCGTGATGAGGGGCGCGTCGCCCGTATAGCTCACGGGTATGAAGTGGCTGTCGATCCAATGGTCTTCGGCGTCCTTCACGCGGCAGTAATACTTGCCCGGCGTCCTCGCCCCCATCGTATTGCTGTTCGACCCTGTCTCATACCAGCCCGCGTCATGGAGGAACTCCGCGTCCTTATAGACGAACCAATAGTAGGTATAGGGCTTGCTGCCGCCCTCCACAGTCACCGAGAGAGTCACGCCCTGATTGGCGTCGGTGATCTCGGCGCTCTCGGTCTGATCCGTCATGCGGAGCTTGTCCTCCATCACGACGGCGTAGTTGGAAAGGACGTAATGGCTGGGGTGGGCGTGCTCATAGACGCCGATGTTGTACATGCCGGTCTCATCGACCTGGAAGACGCCGGTATTGTTCTCCTGGACTACGACGCGGTCTGCGTTGCGGATCAGCAGATAGCGGTAGTTGCCGCTCTCCGCCATCTGGATGGAGAGTTCCGCAGAGCCGCCGGCGGGCAGATAGCAGCTCTCCGGCTGTCTGGCGATGGCGAGCTCACGGACTCCCGCCCGGACCGTCACCCAGGAGCTCTGCCCCGTGGCGTCCGTGACGGTGCAGAGATAGGAAGCGTTGTCCTTCACCCACAGGGTGAAGCGGGGCGTGTCGCTCTCATCCTCGCCCACGGTCTGGCCGTTCTTGGTCCACACGCAGTGGTAGGGCGGCGTACCGCCGGTGAACTCGGCAAAGAGCTCCGCTTCCTCATCCGGCCACTTCACGACGTTCTTGGACCAGTCCACCGGCAGCAGGGTCTCCGCCTCGTAGACCGCGGCGGATCGGGTCGTGATCTCCTCCACCCCGTCGCTGATGACGCAATAGTAGTCCCCCGGCTCCTGGACGATGATGGTGCCCGGGATACTGGCGTTGCCCTGGGCGGGGCTGCCGTCGGCGCGCAGCCAGGTGTAGCTGTAGTCCCCCGTGCCGTCGCAGGCCTCGCAGAAAAGGGTGGCCTCGCCGCCGGAGGGGAGATTGGTGTCCTTGGGCTGGGTGCGGACACCCAGGCGGTATTCCACCCGGGCTTCATAGGAGGTGGCCTTTCCCCCGGCCTCGTCCGTCACCACGCAGTAGTAGGAGCAGTTGCCGATGCTGGCGGAATAGCTGGCCTCCCCCTCCCCCAGAAAGCCGCTGCTGCGGGAGCCGAAGAGATCCGGCCGGGTGGGGATGCTGTTCAGATCCACGGTGGGGTAGTTGGCAAATTCCTTGTCCCCGAAGACGCTGGCAAAGGCCTCCAGGAAGGCGCTGCTCCCGCCGGAATAGCCGCTGAAGGCCGCAGCGGAGCCTGTCATCACCAAGGTGTCCATGGCGGTGGGGCTGACGGAGCCGCTGTTATCCGTATAGTACCAGCTGTAGGTATATTTCCCCGTGCCGCCCTCGGCCTCCACGGTCATGGTGTGCAGGTCGCTGCCGCCCCGGGAGATCCGCCCGTCCTCCGGATGGACGGTGATGTGCAGGTCGGAGGTATAGAGACCCGGCCACACAAAGCCCAGCTGCGCTACGACGAGCGGGGCGACCGGGCTGATGGCCTCCGTCCTGGTGTGGGAGGGATCCCGCTTGCAGGTGAAGGTGCGCACGCCGGGGGTCCAGCCCTCCGGCTCTTGGGTCACCACGCCGTCGTCCCAGTCGTGCCCCAGGGCGGGCGAGGTCTCCGTCCAGGTCTTGTTGCAGATGCTGCAGGTCCAGGTGATGACGCCCTCATCCTCGCAGGTGGCAGGCTGGTTGGTGGTGACGACCCAGTTGTGCTTGTGGGTGGCCACATCGTCGTCCGGCGGGTAGGCCAGGGCAGCCGCCGGCAGCAGCGTCATCAGCAGCAGCGCCGCCAGCAGCAGAGAGAAGATGCGTTTTGTGCGTTTCATGGCGATACCTCCTGAGAAGTGAACAGTGAAGAGTGAAGAGAGTGCTCAGTGCGTAGTACGTAGTGCGTAGTGCTTAGTGCTTAGGATATGAGGGAAACGGAGCGGTTCGCGCCGTAGGGGCGGATATCATCCGCCCGCCTTGTCGGGCGCGGGAGCGGGTCGGCGGGCGGCTGATAGCCGCCCCTACGCATGTCATTGCGAGGAGGGCGAAGCCCGACGTGGCAATCCGTCTTCCCCGTCCCTTGCCGGACGTCGGCGCAGGTCGCCCCTGCGGAGAAGGGGAAGCGCAGGCGCGCCGAAGGGCAAAAAGGCGCGACTTGATGCCAAGCCGCGCCGAGACAGACTGCGGGAAATGCCAGGCGGTCTCGACCGTTGTTGACAAGTCCAATCTGCGGATATTCTTCCATTTTCAGTATAAGGGATGCGGGCAGAAATTGCAAGCGGGAATTGCACGGGCGACATGCCAGCGGGGGCAGAGGGGGTGCGGGCCGCGGCTTATGAGATCCTTCGTCGCTGCGCTCCTCAGGATGACAGCGGAGCGTGGGGGCGTAGTCGTTTTTTCGCATTTGTCGGTTGACGGAAGGATCCGCATACGATAAAATAATGCTATTATCCCCGGCAAAATAATGAGAAGAGAGGAATCACCATGCAACAAGGCTACATCGCCAGCACAAGCGGCATCGGCGCGAAGGACAAGATCGGCTACGCCATGGGCGACCTGGCCTCCTGCCTGGTCTTTGGTCTGACGCAGAGCGTCATGAACAAATTCTACACCGACGGTCTGGGGATCAGCGTCCTGAGCGTGATGATCATGACCATCATCGCCCGCATCTGGGACGCGATCAACGACCCGATCTGGGGCCGCCTCATCGACGGGGCCAAGCCCAAGGCCGACGGCCGCTACCGCCGCTGGATCAAGATCTTCGCCATCCCCGTGGCCCTGGCCGGCGTGCTGATGTTCATCAAGATCCCCGGCTTGAAGACCGGCTCCTACCTGGCCTACGCCTACGTCACCTACATCCTCTTCGGGATGCTCTACACCTGCATCAACATCCCCTACGGCTCCCTGGCCCAGGTCATCACCTCCAACGACAAGGAGCGCTCCGCTCTGTCCGTGTTCCGCTCCATCGGCTCCACCTTCGGCGCCATGCCCGCCATGGTGCTGGCCTCCATTATGTACAGCAAGACCGCAGAGGGCAACACGGTCCTGAGCCCCACCAAGGTCATGATCGGCGCCACGGTCATCGCGGTGCTGTCCGTTGTGGCCTACATGCTCTGCTACCGCTGGACCAAGGAGCGCGTGGTCTCCCAGCCCGCCCCGCGGGAGAAGGGCCAGACCATGCAGGTCATCAAGACCCTGCTCAAGAGCCGCCCCTTCATGGCGGTGTCCCTGGCCTCCATGCTCTTCCTGGCCGCCCAGATGTTCGGTCAGGGCTACAACACCTACCTCTTCCACAACTACTTTGAGAAGCCCGGCTTCACCATGTTGCCCACCGTGTTCCAGTATCTGCCCGTGGCGGTGGTCATGTTCTTCGCCACCCGGCTCAGCAACAAGCTGGGCCGCCGGGAGGTCTGCTCCTGGGGCATCCTGCTGGCCGCTGTGTTCTACATCGTGCTCTTCGTGCTGGCGCTCTTCGGCATCACCAACATGTGGCTGTATCTGGCCGCCTGCCTGGCCTCCGGCGTGGGCACCGCCTTCATCTTCCTGCTGATCTGGGCCCTGGCCACCGACGCCATCGACTACAACAAGGTCAAGTTCGGTCTCAACGACGAGGCCACCAGCTACGCCTTCTATTCCTTCATGCGCAAGCTGGGCCAGACCGTGGCCACCATCCTCATAAACGTCCCGCTGCTGAAGATCGGCTACGAGGGCAGCAAGCTCAACACCGAGAAGCTCACTCCCGAGGCGCTGCAGAGCATGTACAACTCCTCCGTCATGATCCCGGCGGTGCTGTTCCTGCTGGTGTTCATCCTGCTGCGTTTCGTCTATCCCCTGTCCAAGCAGAAGATCGACGAGCTGCAGGTGGAGAAGGAGCGCGTCCTGGGCGCCGCGCAGAAGCAGGCCTGAGCCTTTCGCAGCGCGCACGACTTGCCTTCCCCATCGGGGGGAAAAGCGCGCTCGCGCTGCCGGTGGCTGATGAAGGGAGCGCGCTTTTTCCGCAGCGGTCGGAAAACGCAAGGATCAGCGAAAGCCCGCAGCGTTTTCCGGGCACCGCAAGGTGGAACGGTGGCAGCCGCCGATCCCCCGCTTGCCTCCCCCTCCGGGGGAGGTGGCAGCCGCCGATCCCCCGCGAGGCGGCTGACGGAAGGGGTTCCCCCGCACCCGCGCCCGCCCGAACCCAACATATCAATACAGCCGTCCCGCATCCGCGGGGCGGCTGTTCTTTGATGTGAAATTGTCCCTATCCCTGTCCTTACGAGCCTCGGGGCCGGCTCTTTTCACGCTTCCGGGCCGCCGAGGGCGTCGGCCCCTACAGAATTCACTTTCCCTTTTTCCGCTGCTCGTAGTCCCGGTTGACGCTGGCGCTCCAGTCGGCGCTGAGGGGGGCGGCGTATTTCCTGCGGGCGCTGATGGCGCAGGACACCGCCTCGTAGGCCACCTCGGTGCCCCGGCTGTCGGCGTGGTAGTTGGCGGCCCGGTCGGCGTTGATGCCGATGTGCCGGGCGGTCTCCACCGCGTCGATGTTGGCGGCCAGGTACAAAAACTCCCAGCCGTACTTCTCCTTCTCATGCTCGATCATGCGCTTGACCTCGTCGCTGCCGAAGTGCCGGCTGGCGTTCTCGTAGCCGTCGGTCATGATGACGAAGGTGGTGCGGGCGGGCACGTCCTCGGGGCGGGCGTAGCGGTGGATGTTGGCGATGTGGCGGATGGTCCCGCCCAGGGCGTCCAGCAGGGCGGTGCAGCCCCCCACCCGGTAGTCCCGGTCGGTCAGGGGCGCGATCTGCTGCAGCTCCAGCCGGTCGTGCAGGGTCTGGCTGCGGCTGTCGAAGAGCACTGTGGTCACAAAGCACTTCCCCGGCTCCTTTTTCTGCTTCTCGATCAGACTGTTGAAGCCGCCGATGGTATCGCCCTCCAGGCCGCTCATGGAGCCGCTCCGGTCCAGGATGAAGACCAGCTCCGTCAGCTCGTTCTTCGCCGCGGGGGCAGCTCCGCCCTGCTCGGGGCGCTCTTTCTTCTGCATCATGTTCCAAATCTTCATGGGGATTCCTCCTTTTCTGTGTTTCCCGCTTTGTTGTTTCCTGCTTACGGTCACAGTATAGGATCTTTCCCTCCCCCGCAGGTCGCCTGCCAGGCGACAATTGAAAACGCCTGCCAAGCGGCAGGCGTTTTGAAGTGATTCGATTTTTATCTTCCCTCAGCCCAGCATGGAGACGGGGAGCTCCAGCTGCTGCACGGTGGTGCCCCAGCGGCCGGTAGCCTGGCGGATCTCATCCCGCAGGGCGATGGCCTCCTCCCGGCTCTCAAAGGCGCCGGCGCCAATGATGTAGAAGCCGGGGATCTTCAGCACGTAGGCGTCAAAGCCCTTTTCGGCCAGCTCGTCCCGACGCTGCTCCGCGGCCTTGAAGTTGATGCCGCCGGAGAAACGCACGATGTAGAGATCAGCGGTCTCCTCCTCGGTGAAGGTCGCGTCCACGAAGGCGCCGGTGGGCGTCTCCCAGCCGTTGTACTTCACATCGTCCACCACCCGGGGATCCTTCTTGTAGTTGGCCACAAAGTCCTCAATGGCGGAGTCGGGCAGGGCGACGTCGGTCACATAGGCCTTGTCCCGCTTGGTGACCTCCTTGAGCAGCTCCAGATAGAGCTGGGCGTCGTATCTGTTCTTGAACTTGCCGCTCATGATGCGGTAGTGCCCGTTTTCCTCCTGGAAAACAAAGGCGTCAAAGCCGTCCTTCAAAAGCTCCTGCCGGGTGCGCTCTGCGCCGTCAAGGTTGGCGCCGGCGGAAACCTGAACGGTATAGACCTTGGTCTCCCCCTCGCCGGCCTTGTAGCTCTGCCCGTCGGTATAGCGGTACGCAGGCTCCTCGGCAAAGGCGGCCACTGCAAGAGAACTCATCATCAGCACTGCCAGAAGCAGCGGTAAAAGAGAACGAAAAACTTTTTTCATTTTATGATCCTCCCAATTTCTCGGTGGCCCTATTATAGTCCCTTCTTCCTGGATTTGCAAGGGCCGACGCCAGGTTTTGCGCCTTCCGGGAGCGCTTTATGAATTCTTAAGAATTGCGGCTTTTTCGCTGTTTCGGGGGGGGCGGGCTCGCCTTAGCCGAGGCGGCGCAGAACCGCCTCAATCCCGCATGAGGGCCGCCAGCGTGTAGTCCTTGTACTCCCGCTCGCCGGTGACCTCGCGGATCAGCGTCAGCTCCGGCGGGAGCTGCACCTGGGCGTCCTCCTCGTTCAGCTCGATCTTCACGATGGCCTGGTCCGTCCAGAAGGGATAGACGTTGAGCTGGAACTGCTGCCCCTGATAGGGGATGCTGTAGCGGGTCTTGCGCAGCAGCTGCAGCGCCGCTCCGGCCTCCTCCATCATCTCCATATAGCTGCGCTGGGTGAGCCGCTCCTCCACCTCCAGACGCCGGCCGTTGACGCGGCGGCGGCGGGTCTTGTAGTAGATCGCCTGACCGTCCTCCACCCACTTGCGGATGCGCAGCTTTTCGTCGTTGGTGGTGGGCAGGTAGGCCTGCTCGATCTCCACCCGGCGGCAGCCCGGCAGCTTCTCCAGCCGCTCCAGATCCGGCATCTCCACCAGGAATTTGCGCTCGATCTCGGGGGGCGCAGGCTCGCCCAGGAAGTCCCGGATCTGGGCGATCAGTTTTTTCAGCTTCTCCCGCAGCTCCACGGAGTTGTCAATGACACAGTGGCGGGGATGGCCCTTCCAGGCCTCGATCAGCCTGTCGTCCATCACCACCGCCTGGCTCACGGACTCGTAGCGGGCGGCGTTGTTGGCGTAGGTGTAAAACTCCTCCGCGCCCTTGGCGGCGGAGACCAGGTGGAACACCGCATCGTAGCCCAGGAGCAGCTCCTGCTCGGTCTTGCCCACCTCCCGCAGCACGGCGGCGAACTCCTCGTCGTTCATGTAGGCCCGGTTGTCGATGGCGCCGCGGTCGCAGACGATGAGGATCTTGTCCGCCTTCATGGTGCGGGCCGCCTTTTCAAACAGCCGCTCCTTGGTCAGCTGCAGCTCCATCTGCACCTTCTGGTAGTCCAGGTTGGTGCCGCAGGTCCAGGGGGCCACGCCGCCGGTGATGAACTCCGTGGCCGTCTCGGGCACGAAGAGCACCGTGTAGCCCAGCTTGGAAAAGGCGTTCTGCACCCAGCTCATGGCGGTGGTCTTGCCCGCGCTGGGGCCGCCGGTGATGACGATCTTGGTCAGCTTCATGACGATCTCCTTCTCTCCCGGCGTCTGGCGCCGGTTTTCTCTCTTGTCCCCGACCCGGGGAAGTTTTTTCAGTCCTCCAGCAGCCGTATGGCCGCGGCATACTTCTCCACCCTGGCTAAATCCTTCTCCGTCACCCGGTCGATGCGGCGCAGATCGCTGTTGTGCCGCAGATCCGCCAGCTTCACGGTCCTGGCCACCGGATTCTGCTTCACCCGGGCCACATAGTCCAGATAGGGCTCCGCAGGATCGTGGGTCAGCAGTGACACCGCCTCCAGGGCCCGGGGCGAAAAGCCCATCTTCCGCAGATCCTCCAGCGTGGTTTCCGTGTCCTCCACCACGTCGTGCAGCAGGGCCGCCACGGTGCAGTCCTCGTCGGGCATCTGCTCGGCCAGGTGCAGCGGGTGGAACACATAGGGCACCCCGCTCTTGTCCCACTGTCCCTGATGCGCCTCATAGGCCAGGCGCATGGCCTTGTTTGTCTGTTCCGTATAAATCATGACAGCGTCCCCAGCAGCGTTTGATCGAATTCAAACAGAGCCTCGTTGATCCTGAAAACATCGTACACGCGCCGCTCGATGTAATAGCGCAGGATCAGATCGAATTCGCTGCTGCGGGACAGGGCGAAGCCCGCCTTCTCCAGCAGCTCCTCCGTCTCCCCCAGCTCCAGCCGCAGGGCCACGGCGAAGGCCAGGACCGTCGGCTTGGAGGGCTTGTAATGCACGTCCTTGCGGATCTTGGAAAAGAGCTTACGGTCGATATTGGCCCGCTTGTAGCACTCCGCGTCGGTCATGCCCCGCTGGTCGATCAGCCGCAGCAGCATCTGCTGGAAGCTTTCGTCCAGGCGGCCGAAGGGCCAGTTTCCCGGCTCGCCGCTGCTTTCCTCCTCCCACAAGCCGCCGTCGCTCTGAGCGGGCGCGGGCGGACAGATCGCGCTCTCCTTCCGCTTTTTCGGCGCAGGGATCATGAAGAGCGGCGCGGAGTTCGCGTCCTCCTCCTGGATCGCGCCAGGCGCGGGGAAGCTCCCGCTCTCCTCCCGGAGGGCCGCCTTCCGCGCGGCTTCGTTGCGGCGGTAGGGGTGCTGCCGCACATATTCCCGGTCGATATACTCCCGGACCTCCGCGAAGAGCTTTTGGGAGGCGCTCAGACTCTCCTCCCCGTAGACCACCAGGTAAACGGTCATGTCCTGCTCCTGCAGGAAGCCCTCGATGGCCTCCCGGGCCGCATCCAGAGCCTTGTCCTTGGGGTAGCCGTAGGCGCCGGAGGAGATCAGGGGGAAGGCCACGCTCTCGCAGCCCTGCTCCGCCGCCAGCGCAAGGGAGTTCCGGTAGCAGGACAGGAGTTTTTTCCGCTCCCCGAAGAGGCCGCCGTGCCAAACCGGGCCCACCGTGTGGATCACCCAGCGCGCCGGCAGACGGTAGCCCCGGGTGAGCTTGGCCTGGCCGATCTCGCAGCCGCCCAGGGTCCTGCACTCCTCCAGAAGCTCCGGCCCCGCGGCGGCATGGATGGCGCCGTCCACTCCGCCGCCCCCCAGCAGACTGGGCCTGGCGGCGTTGACGATGGCGTCCACCTGCATTTTGGTGATATCGTTGCGAACGATGAAAAAGGGCATGGATCCCTCTCCTTTTTCTTTCAGGGTTTCGCGCTCAGCGTCTCAGCAGCTCGTCCTCCGCCGAGCCGATGCGGATGCCGGCCCGGGTCAGCGAGGACTTGAAGATCAGGATGACACGTTCCTCGCTTCTCTCCCGCAGATCCTCCTGGGTGCAGCTCAGCTCTCTGCCGTCGAAGCTGAGCCAGTAGCGCTCCCCGGACTCGCCGTAGCCGGCGGAGCTTTTCTCCGCGCTGGCGTAAACATAGCGTCCGTCGCAGACCTCCAGCGTCAGCGTGACATTGGACCAGGAGGCGAAGCGGCAGCTGTCCCAGGCATCGGCGATGCGCAGCACCTCACCGCCCCGATAGGCGTAGATGGCAAAGCTGGCATAGCGCTCCGCCGGATTCAGCGCGTAGAGCAGGATCTCCTCCACCCCGTCGCCGTCCATATCCAGGAGCAGATAGTACTGCGCGTCCATGGTGAGGCCGCCGGCCTCCCCCGGGAGGCTCCGCAGCCGCAGCTGCACGCCCCGGTTCAGCAGGGCGGCATAGGCGTCCAGAGCCCGCTCCCTCTCGTCGGGTCCGCTGAGAGAGCCGGCGCTGCGCACGGCTGCCTCCATGGCCGCCTCCATATCGATCATAAAGGCGCTGCCGCCGGTCACGGGGGTCCCTGCGCTTTCCACCAGCAGGTCCCGCACCTGCGCCCCGCTGAGAGCGGGGTTGGCCGCCCAGACCGCGGCGCAGACGCCGGCGGCGTGGGCCGAGGCCAGGGAGCTCCCGTCCCGCCGGGCATAGGCGTTGTTGGGCAGGGCGCAGTAGATCTGCACCCCGGGGGCCAGCAGATCCACCCGGGAACCGATGTTGCTGAAGGGCGCCTGGACGTAGCTGCCGTCCTTCTCGATCCCGGCGGCGCCCACCACCAGGATCCGGCTGCGCAGCTCCGGATCGCTGAGACTGGCAAAGAGGCTGCTCCAGGCCGCGTCCACCGGGACGCCCGCCAAGCCGTTGCCGGCGGGGATCACCAGCAGGAAATCGCAGCCCTTCCCCAGCAGCCGCCGCAGCGCAAGAGAGCTGATGCGCCCCGCTTCCTCATAGTAATAGCCGCGAAGCAGCGCCTGGCCCTCCAGGGCACCGGCGATCAGCTCCTCCCGATAGCCCAGGCCGTAGTGGATCAGGCTCACGCCCTGGCCCGAGAGGGCCGCGATGGCGCTGAGCGCGTCCATCTGGCTGCAGTAGAGAGGCGAGCCCACGGCGTAGAGCGCGCAGTCGCTCAGCACGCCGCTGAGCCCCTGGCCGTTGCCGTGCACCGCCCCCAGCACCGAGGCCACCATGGTCCCGTGTTCCCGCAGGAGGATCGCGTCGGCGCTGTCGCTGCGCCGCTCCCCTTCGTTGCGGCGGAGAGACGTGTAGCGAAGATCCTGGTGCCGGGAATCAAAGGCTCCGTCGATGACGCCGACGCGCACCAGCTCTAGAGGATATTTCTCCCAGCAGGCGGGGGCGCGGATGGCCGCAAGGCCCCAGTTGTCCTTTCCCAGCTGGGGCTTCTCCCAGTCGGTCTGTCCGCCCCAGGGATCCTCCGGCGCGGCAAAGGCGCCGGGCACCCACACCACGTTGGGCATGGCGCAGTCCACCAGCTCCTCCTGCTCCAGCTCCCGGGCCAGGCGGTCCAGGCCCTCCAGGGTGTGGGCCTCCGGCAGACGGAGCTGATAGGTGTCCGTCAGCTCCACATAGCCGATGATCCGCAGATCCCACAGCCCGCAGAAGCGCTCCATTTCCGTGTAGCTCACGCCCTCTGCCGAGACGGCGATCAGCTCATTGTCCAGATATTGTACGCCCCCGTCCGTGCGGACCCGGGCAGCGTCCGTCTGAGAGACGAAGTTGATGGCCTCCGGTCGTGCCGGCAGCGCGGGGTTCTCTGTCTCACCCGTCGTACCCCGGACCTCCCGGCTCATGCGCATCAGCACCACGGCCACGACCAGAAGGGCGATCAGCCCGATGCCGGTCAAAACGCCGCCGATGATGCGGAAGATCCTCTTGATCTTCTCCCAGTCCCGGGGCGGTCTTTCCTTTTTTGGCGCCTTCGGCTTCCGGAGCAGCTTTCCATCGAGAGTCCGGAGCCATTTCCAGCCCGGCTTCCAGCGCTGTTTGTCATCTTCGCGCTCCCGGTCCTCCGGCATTTCCGGGACGGGCTCCGCCTCCGGCGCTTCCGGGACGGGCTCCGCCTCCGGCGCCTCCGGGACAGGCTCCGCCTCCGGCGCTTCCGGGACGGGCTCCGCCTCCGGCGCCTCCGGGACAGGCTCCGCCTCCGGCGCTTCCGGGACAGGCTCCGTCTCCGGCGCTTCCGGGACAGGCTCCGCCTCCGGCGCCGTCCGCTCCTCCGCGTCGGTCAAAGGGGGCGCGATCTCCTCCCCGCAATACGGGCAGAACAGGCCCTCCTCGGGCAGCTCCTGACCGCAATGCGCGCAACGCATCATCTGACTCTCTCCTTCATGTTATCTTGCCGCTGCTTCCGCCGCCGCCATGGCGGCTTCCATATTGATCATGCCCACACCGGTGCCGGAGACCGGAGTGGTCGCCGTGCTCACCACGATGCGTTTGACCTCCGCTCCCGACAGGTTCGGCGCAATGGCCCATACGCTGGCGGTGACGCCGGTGACATGAGGCGTCGCCATGGAGGTGCCGCTCATATAGTCAAAGCCTCCGCCGGGCATGGTGCTGTAGATGTCCATTCCCGGGGCGACCACGTCCATCCGCTCGCCCCTGGCGCTGAAGTAGGTCAGGGAATAGTGCCCGTCCCGATCCACCTCGGCGGCGCCGACCACAATGATCCGGTCCCGGATCATGGGGTCGGTGATATAGGCGTACTCACTGGCCCACTTGGCCTCCACCGGGTCGTTGCCGGCGGCGCAGACCAGGATGAAGTCATAGCCCTTGCGCAGCAGGTGCTTCATCGCCGTCTGGGAAAAGGCCGCGGCATAGTGATAGTAAATATCCCGCTCCACGCCATTGCGCTCGATGGCCGCGTCCCGGTACTCGTCGATCAGACCCATGCTGTAGTTGATGACCCGCACGTCCTGGGCCGCCAGCTCCGCCATGGCGCTGACCTCGTCCATTGTGGTTCTGTAGCGGGAGGCGGAGTAGCCGTAGATCTCGCAGTTTTCCGCCACGCCCGCCACGCCGTAGCCGTTGTCGTGAATGGCGCCGATGGTGCCGGACACGTGGGTGCCGTGGGCCTTGTCGTCATTGTTGGGGGTGCGGTCATAGACCTCGTTGCCGCGGGTCATGACGACGTTCAGATCCCGGTTCCCCTCGTCAAACATGCTGTCCAGCACGCCGACCCGCACCACGCTGGGCTCCCAGCGCTCCCAGGCCTCCGGCGCGTGGATGGCCACCACGCCCCAGTTGCCGCTGTAGGGGCTGGGCTCGTCCCAGTCGGAATTGCCGTCCCAGGGGTCCGAGGGGATGGAGAAGTCGGCGTTTTCCCGCACGGTGTTGACCGTGGCGGAATCCACCAGCCCGTCCTTTTCCAGCTCGCTTGCCATGGTGTGCAGCTCCGACAGCGTGTAGGACTTGTCCAGCTGCACCTGATAGGTATCGATCAGCTCCACATAGCCGATGATCTCCATGTCCCGCTCTTCGAAGAAGGTCTCCATCTCCTCATAGCTGGCACCGAAGGCGGAGACGATGAGCATCTGATCGCCTACATAGCGGACGCCGTCTTCCTCGACGATCTCCTCTTCCTCGACGGGACGGTAGTAGTTGATGTAGCCGCCGATGCCCGCGCCGTAGAGCTGGGCGCTGCCGAAGATGGCGTCCCAGAACACCAGCAGCACCGAGGCCGCCGCCGCCAGCACCGCCAGCGATACGGCGACGATCACGCCCTTGTCCGGGCGCTTTTTCTTCTCCGGCTCCGCGGGCCGCGGCTCCTCCGGGGAATCCTTGGGCTTGGTGCCGTAGCGCACCTCGCCCATCTTGCCGGCGAGCCCCGTGTCCTTCAGCGCGGAAGGCGGGGAGTCCTTTGGCTTGGTGCCATAACGTACATCGCCCATTTTCCCCGCAAGGCCCGTGTCCTTCCGCAGGGAGGACTCCGGCTTTGCCTCCTTTTCGGCGGACTTGCCCTCATCCTTGCTCTCATAGCGGACCTTGCCCATGCGTCCGGCAAGGCCGCCGCTCTTGCGCACGGAAGAGCCCTCCGACGCTTCGGGCGCGGCGTCCTCCACTTTGGGCTCCTCCGCAGGCGCAGCGTCCTCCACTTTGGGCTCCTCCGCAGGCGCGGCGTCCTCCGCTTTGGGTGCGGACTCCCCCGCTTCCGGAGCGGCGTAACGCTTCCGGCCCATGCTGCCCAGCAGGCCGGACCGCGGCTTCTTCTCTTCCTCGTCCAGTTCTTTTCCGCAGAAGGCGCAGACCCGGAGCTCATCCGGGTTGCCGGCCCCGCAATGCTTGCAAGTCTTCATACTCTCTCTTCTCTCTTCGTGCCCGGCGTGTTCTCGCCGCGGCGGATTGTGGGCTTACAGTTCCGAATCGTCCGGGATCCGGGGATCCGGGGCCTGCTTCTCCTTCCGGCTGCCGCTCCAGAGCAAGGTCTGCGGCACCGGCGCGGTCTCAGCGGGCCGGACCGTCCCGGTCCTCATGGTGGAAATCAGGCGGGCCGGAGGCTCCTCCGCCGGGGCGCTCCGCCGGTTCTCCGCCGCAGCGCCGCAGGCGGTGCAGAAGAGGGCCCCCTCCTCCAGCAGGGCGCCGCAGCTTCCGCAGCGGCGGGGCTCCGGCTTCCGGCTGCCGCATTTGACACAGTAGACCCCATCGCCCATCAGGGTGCCGCAGACCGGGCAGCGCCAGGGCTTCGGCGCCAGGACCGGCCCCGCTGGGTCCGCCGGCAGGGCAGAGACGGGACGCGGGGCTTCCCCGCCCCGGGCCCCGGCCGGCTCCCGGGAGCACATGGCCAGCAGGATGCCCGCCACCAGCAGCGCGGCGAAAAGGATGGCGCCAAGGCCAAGGCGGAAGGGCACGGAGACGGGGTTCCCCCCGGCGCTGAGCCCGTTCACCGCAGCCTGCATCAGCCCGGCGGAGAGGCTTGCGCCCCGGAACCAGGCGTTTGCCCGGGACACCGCCAGCACCGCGCCCAGAAAGGCAGGCAGGGCGCAGACCAGATAAGGGATCGTACCGAAGCCGTAACCCACGGCTGCGGCGTATATGGCATAAGCTCCCGTGACCAGGAGCATCACAAGCAAAACCCATAAAAACACCGACGTCATCTTCACTTTGGACGCCGACGCCTGCACGTCCTGCACCCAGTTTGCGGTCTCCGGCTCCGTTGCGCCGGGTCCCTGGGAAACAGCCGTGCTGGTATTGGAGAGCCAGCGGGCGGCGCCGGTGCAGGCGACCGTGACCCGCAGGGGGCTCATCCGGTCGTCCAGCAGCGGATCCATCGTCCGCAGCAGGCCTGCGTACAGGCCCTCGTCCTGCTCCGAAAGCCGGGACAGGACCCGCTCCCGGAAGCTTTGGCCGCTGCGCTGCTCCTCTCTCTTCGCCAGCTCCCGCAGGGTGACGCGCTCTCCTCCGTCGTCAAGGCGCAGGGAGGCCCAGGGGAGCAGCAGCGTTGCCAGACTCGCCGCCAGCAGCAGGCAGGCCAGAATCCGGATAACCAGGATCCCGGCTCCTCTTCCGTTCATTTTTTTGGTACGCATGGGGCACGCGCTCCTTTCGGCGCTCCCGTCTCGCAGCCCTGAACGGGGCTGCACGGGAAAAAGCGGAAGCCCCTGCCCACGCGGGGCGGGCAGGGGCGTGCGGCCTGTACTCAGAGGTCGTTGTCGGTGGGATAGTAGTTGTTCGCAGTGGGCTGCGGCGCGGGGGCGGGCGCAGGGGCGGGGGCGGGCGCAGGGGCGGGCTCCGCGCGGAAGCCGCAGATGCCGCAGAACTTGGCGCCGGGTCTCATTTTGCTGCCGCAGCTGGGGCAGACGGGCGCCACCGGGCGGGGCGCTCTCTCAACGGGCGCAGGGGGAGCGTAGGGCGTGTCGGCGCCCTTGCGGGGATTTTCGTTTTTGATCTTGCGGTTGATGTCGGACACCTGCTTGACCAGGATGACAAACATCATCATCGATTCGTAGAGCAGACGGATCACGATGGGGCCCAGGACGATGAGCAGCAGGCCGATCAGCGCAACACTTCCGTCCCCGCTGAAGCTCTGGATGATCGCCGCAAGGCCCAGGAAGACCGCGGCAAAGCTGCAGAGGATGTACAGGAATTTCAAGATCTGCTCGATCAGCAGGGAATCGAAGTTGAACACGTGGTGCAGCCACTTGAAAAAGCCGCTCAGCTGGGGCTCTCTGTTCCTGGGGACGATGAAGATCATGCTCAAGATCGTAAGGATCAGGGCAATCACGCCAAAAATAATGAGAACGACATCCATGAATGAAACCATCCTTTCTCAAATGAACATGTCAGGCGCAGGCGCATGTTTTTCGTGCGGCTCGCTGGAGACGCTTTCCGGCAGGCGGCGCCTCCCGGCGCGGCGGAAGGGCTCAGAGATCCTCGTCCCCGGCGTTGTAGAAGCCGCCGGAGGGGGCGGGGCTCTCATGCTTCGGCGCATAGGCCGGAGTCTCGGGGGCGGTATAGGCCGGAGGCGCGGGCGGGGCGGGGATCGGCTCCGCGGGCGCGGTAAAGGCCGGAGCCGCGGGAGCGGTATAGGCCGGCGTCACGGGCGCGGCCGGCGCGGGCGCGGCGGCCGGTTCCGGCTTCCTGGTGCCGCAGTTGGGGCAGAACTTCTGGCTGTCCTTCAGCTTCATTCCGCAGCCGGGGCAGGTCCAGCCGGCGGGAGCCGCTGAGCGGACCGGAGCGGCGGGGGCCGCCTTCTCCGGCTGTCTGGAGCCGCAGTTGGGGCAGAATTTCTGGCTGTCCTTCAGCTTCGTTCCGCAGCCGGGGCAGGTCCAGCCGGCGGGAGCCGCGGGGCGGGCCGGGGCGGCGGGGGCCGCCTTCTCCGGCTGTCTGGAGCCGCAATTGGGGCAGAACTTCTGGCTGTCCTTCAGCTTCGTTCCGCAGCCAGGGCAGGTCCAGCCGGCGGGGGCGCGGGTCACAGGAGCGACAGGCGCGGGAGCCGGGGCCGGGGGCGGCGTCACTTTGCGGGCGCTGCCGCAGTTGGGGCAGAAGCGCTCCCGATCCGCCAGGATCGTGCCGCAGCTGGGGCAGGTCCAGGTGCTGGGGGAGGCCTTGACGGGCGCAGCGCCGCCGTACGCGCCGCCGTAGGCCGGGCGGGCTGCGGCGTTGTCGGGAATGAACATGCAGATGAACGCGGCAACGGCAAAGCCCACGCAGAGCCAGCCGCCGACGCCCAGATCGCCCAGGCCGCCGCCCATCTCACTGATGGCGTACACAAAGTACCCGGCAGCCGCCAGGGCGCTGATGATGTGGGGGAACACGCCTCCCTTTGCGCCGGTGCAGGCGCAGATGACGGCGGTGATGCCCGTAACCACAAAAACCGCAGTGATGATCAGGAAAATCAGGGTCTCCGTCTCCTGCACGGCGTATTTCAGATAGTCCAGCATGGGCTCCAGCAGATCCCAGTAGGACGCATAGCTGCTGAGCCAGCTCAGGAAGATCATGCCCATGCTGGCAAGCGCAAAGACTGCCGCCAGGGCTCTTCCCACAGGATGGGTTTTTTTCACGATTCGATTTCTCCTCTCTTCATGGAACGGGGCCGGGGGACGCTGCGCGGGAGCGGGGCTGCCTCCCCTCCCCCCGTCCGCGCCGGGGAGCAGGGGCCGAAGAAGCATCCGGAGGGATTCTTCGTCGGCTTCGCCTCCTCAGACTGACGGGGGAAGGGAAAGGGCCGGGATCCTCAGGTAAGGACGTCGCCCGGGAGGGTGGTCTGTTTCGGAAGGAGCAGGCACAGGGCCGCGGCGATCGCCAGCATGGGGAAGAGGATCAGGCCGATCCCCGCCGTGTAGGGCGAAAAGCCGTAGGACCGCAGAAACACATTGTTGAAGGTTCGAAGAAAATAGAAGAAGAACAACACCGAAAAGACCAGGCAGGCGGAGGCGTAGGGAATTGCGCCCCAGCGCAGGCCCCGGGCCGCCAGGACCAGGCCCAGCACCGCAGTGAGGGCAAGCAGGACCATCACGACGCCGGTCAGGATATCGGCAGTGGTGGACTTGCTCAAACCGTTGCCGCTCTTCATCCAATCCGCCGTCACATCCCAAAACATTTTGCCCATATCATAGCCGGACAGGCTTTCCAGGAAAGCGAAGTCTCTGCCGGGGCTTATCCAGGGCAGAAAGAGCGTGCCAAGGCTGGCAAGGATCAGGACAACGGCCAGGACGCGGAAAGTCGGATTTGCTTTCTTCATGCCTTCTTACACGCGGGTGCCGCAGTTGGAGCAGAAGGCCTCGCCGGCCTTGAGGAGCTTGCCGCAGTTGGGGCAGCGGGGAGGCTCGGGCTTCTTGGTACCGCAGGAGGTGCAGAAGTTCTGGCTCGCGCCGTTCTTCGCGCCGCAGGTGGGGCAGTTCCAGCCGCCCACGCTGGGCAGGTTCACCTTGGGCATGGACACGCCGGAAAGGTCGATGCCGGCGGCGTCAAAGGTGTTGCGGCCCTGGGTGCGGTCCTCATAGAACAGCAGGCCGAAGGCGCCCAGACCGAAGATCAGGAAGAGCCACGCGCCGATGCCGGGGTGGATCTTGACCAGGCCGCCCAGATAGGAGGCGTAGTCCCCCATGGCGGACTTCAGCACGCCCTTCACATGGATCGACTGGAAGAGGGCGAAGAGGAACATCAGCACCGCCAGCGCCGCCAGAGGCAGAGCGAAGAGGCTGCGGTCCATCAGGATGCCGAACACCGCCAGAAGGATGGCAAGAAGAGCCAGGATGGCGAAGATGATCAGCAAGACCGACCAGAAGCTGGTGCACTCGCCCTCGATGCCGGTTTTGAAGACGTTGGCAGACTCACTCTCAGACATGCCGAAGGCGCTGACCTTGACCGTGACCCAGGGCAGGAAGATCATGACGATGCAGAGCACCACAAGGACCAGGGCAATGATCTTGAACAGGGACAGGGAACGGAAATCAAACGACATGGGGATCATCCTTTCTTTATTTTTTCCTGAGCTTTCCTCAGGCAGAATACAGCTTTCTCCGTGTCGGAAGCGGGCTTACTCGGGCTTTTCCTCGCCGCAGAGGGTGCAGCGATCCCGGCGGGCGCTCATGTTCGCGCCGCAGTTGGGGCAGATCCAGGCGCCGGGGCGCGCCTCGGCAACGACCTTGCCGCGGGCGGCGGAACGGGCCTTGGCGCGGGGGGCGGGACGCTCTCCGGCGTCCTTCTTCCCGAAGCTGGGCAGCTTGATGTTCTTGACAGGCAGCATCTCGCCCACCTGGCTGAACTGGGAGAAGTCCACGATCCCGCGGCCCTGGCTGTGGGACTCATAGGCCAGCACGCCGAAGGAGCCCAGGCCGAAGAGCAGGAACAGCCAGCCGCCGATCCCGATGCGGACCTTGACCAGATCCTTGAAATAGGCGGAATAGCCGGCCATGGCCCCCTTCATCTCGCTCTTGATGTGCAGGACCTGGAAGAGGGCGAAGAGGAACATCAGCACCGCGAGGCACGACAGCGCCAGGGCAAGGGTCGTGCGGTCCGTCAGGATCCCGAAGGCCGCCAGAAGGACGGCCAGGATGGCGAGAACGGCAAACACGCCCAGCATAAAGGACCAGAAACTTTTCGCATCGGCGAGGCCGGTCTTGAAGGCGTTTCCGCTCTCAGACGCATCCACCAGGCTCACCGACACGCGGACCCAGGGCAGGAACAGCATGACAATGCAGAGGACGGCAAGGGCCAGAGCGATGATCTTGAACAGGGACAGGGAACGAAAATCAAACGGCATGGAAATCATCCTTTCTCTTTGTTCTCGTTTTTCTTTCAGACGGAGCGCCGCCGCGCTGCGCCCTCGCAGGAGGATCGTCGAACCGTCCAGATCGGAGGGGCAAAGGCCGCGGACTTCAGACGGCGTTTTTCTCAGGAAATACGGCTGCCGCAGTTGGAGCAGAAGAGCTCGCCGGGCTTGGCCAGCTCGCCGCAGGCGGGGCAGCGGGGAGGCTCCGGCTTCTGGGTGCCGCAGCGGTCACAGAAGCGCTGGGCAGCGCCCTGTCTGGCGCCGCAGCTGGGGCAGGTCCAGCCGCCGGCGGCGCCGAGGTTGATCTTGGGCAGGCCGCCCTTGATGCCGAAGTCCTCCAAGCTCAGGATCTTCTTGCCGGCCGCCAGATTGTCCAGCGCGGCGAAGCCGAAGGCCAGCAGGCTCAGGAAGAGCATCAGCCAGGCGCCGAGACCAACATGCATTTCGCTTCCGACGCCCAGAAAGGCCTTCTGGAACACCGCCAGGAAAAAGCTGATGAAGCCCACGACGGCGAAGGGCAGCACCAGGCTGTTCTTGTCCTTGAGCAGCCCGTAAATGGCAAGAGCTGCCAGCAGGATCAGCAGGATGGCGTTGATGATCAGCATGACCGACCAGAAGCTGGTGCCGTTCGTCCAGCCCTTGAAGCTGGTGCCGAACATGTTGGCTCCGGCGTGCATCCCCATCATGGACGCGCCCAGCCAATTCATGAAGATCGTGAAGAAGCAGGTGACGATCAGCGCCAGGGAGATCGCCTTGAACAGCGTGATTTGCTTTTTACCGAATTCCATAGGATTCCTTCCTTTCTTCTCACATGTATACTTGGTTCAGCAAAACTGCCTTGCTCCCGCGGGAGCCGGGGCAGCCGTTACTGCAAAAGCAGCGCTCAGCGTCCGTCTTCCCCGGGCATGCGGAAGATCGTGCTCTCCTCCATCCGCGGCGCGCGGACCGGGCTGCCGCATTCGCTGCAGAAGGTCGCGCCCGGGGTGAGCTGGACGCCGCAGGAGGGGCAGAACAGGGCGCCGGGAAGTCTGGGACGCTCGGTCCCGCAGAACTTGCAGAAATTGCCGTCCCGCTCGCAGATCCGTCCGCAGTTGGGGCAGGTCCAGCCCTCTTCCCGGGGGCGGGGCGCCTGGGCGCTGCCTGTGGGCTCTCTCCGCGCGGGATAGGGGCTTGCGGCGCTCTTCTTTTTGCGGATGCACAGCAGCAGCATGGCCAGCAGCGCCAGGAAGGGGCAGAGCAGCGCGCCGATGCCCATCTTCACCAGCTCCACGTCCACGCCCAGCAGGGCGATGACGCCGCTGAGCCCGACGCCGGAGAGCAGCGCGTCGCTCTCCTCCACCAGGGTCCGGTTCAGCTCGGCGCGCAGCAGGTACAGGCCCGCCGTGATCAGCGCGGCCAGCAGGAAATAGGGCAGGATGCCCCAGCGGTGATCCGTCAGCAGGCAGATCAGGGCGATCACGCCCAGCAGGGCCAGCAGGCCGATCACGATCCAGAGCACCAGCTTTGCCGTGTCCAGCTGCCGGCCCACGTCGGGCCGCTGGAGATCCCGGCAGAGAACGCCGATCTCCCCGCAGAGCAGGGGGAAGTCCAGCAGCCGGAAATGGCCATCCAGCACCCGGTCCAGCAGGCTGGACAGGGAGACCGTGTCAAGAGGGAGGCCAAGACTGCTCATGCGCTCCAGAGCCATGTCCTTGGCGGTATCGGCGTCCATGCCGGTAAAGGCCTGGATGAGCTCGCCGGGGTTCATGCGCACCTTGTCGGGCCCAACGTCCGCGGACAGCTTCAGCCAGGGCAGCTGGGGCAGAAAGAAGCAGGCAAAGCTGCCCAGCAGGAGCAGACAGGCGATGATTTTCACAAATACGGGGCTTTTGCGCTTTGGCATGTTTTCGCTCGCTTTCTCTTCCCGGAGGCTTTTGCCTCCGGGAAGGGTATTGGTCCGTGCTTACAGGTCATCGTCACCGGGGACCTGGAAGCCGCCGAAAGAAGGCTCAGGGTTCACCGGCGGGGCCGGGATCACGGGGGCCTCGGGGATCACAGGGGTCTCGGGAATCACCGGGACTTCCGGGATCGCCGGAACGTCCGGGATCACAGGCGCCGCGGGCTCCTCCGGGACGGCGGGCATCTCCGGAACGAGGGGAAGCGGCGTCTCTTCCTTCGGGGCCGCAGGCTCCTCCGCAGGGATGGCGGGGGCGGCCCAAAGCTCCTCCTTGGGCTGCTCAACGCGGGTGCCGCACTTGGGGCAGAAGGGCATGCCCTCCAGCAGCGCGGCGCCGCAGGCCGCGCAGACGGCGGGCGCCTTGGCCGGCGCGGGAGCCGGGGCGACGGGCTCCGGCTTCTTCGTGCCGCAGCGGGGGCAGAATTTCTGGCTGTCAAGCAGCTTGCTGCCGCAGCTGGGGCAGGTCCAGCCGGCGGGAGCGGCGGGGGCCGCCGTCTCCGGCTGCTTGGCGCCGCAGGTGGGGCAGAATTTCTGGCTGGCCTTCAGTTTGGCGCCGCAGCCCGGGCAGGTCCAGCCGGTGGGGACACGGATCGCAGGCGCGGGAGCCGCGCCCTCCGGCTGCTTGGCGCCGCAGGTGGGGCAGAATTTCTGGCTGGCCTTCAGCTTGGCGCCGCAGCCCGGGCAGGTCCAGCCGGCGGGGGCGCGGGTCACAGGTACGGGAGCCGCGGCCTCCGGCTGCTTGGCGCCGCAGGCGGGGCAGAATTTCTGATTGGCTTTCAGAGGAGCGCCGCACTTGGCGCAGCTGCTTCCGGCGGCGGGGCCCTTCGGGGCAAACATGCCGTCCCCGGCGTGGGCTGCCTGCTCGGGCTGCTTGGTGCCGCAGTACAGGCAGAAGCGCTGGTCCGCCTTGAGCATGGTGCCGCAGGTGGGGCACTTCCAGCCGGCGGGGACCGCGGGGCGCGGCGGAGCGGACTCCGGCCGCCTGGCGCCGCAGTTCAGGCAGAACTGCTCGCCGGCCTTGCGCTTCGCGCCGCAGCCGGGGCAGATCCAGCTCATGGCGCGGGCGGGGGTCCCGGCATAAGCGACTTCTCTCTTCCCGATGGGGAGGAACATGGCCACAAAGCCCAGAACGGCGAAGACCAGGCACAGGATGCCGCCCACGCCGATGCGGAGGGAAACAGAATTGGCAAACTCATTGCCGGAGTCCATCAGCGCGCCGATCTCGCCCATATGATTGTTGGCGACGGCGATCAGCACGATAAAGAGCACCAGCAGGATCAGCGCAAAGACCAGATACGGGATCATGCCCAGCTTATGATCCGTCAGCGCGCAGACAACGGCGACAGCGGCCATGGCCAGGGTCAGGATCAGGAGGATCAGCAGCACGATCCGGGCCAGGCCCAGCTTGGAGGAGGCCTCCTGGAAGGTGGCGCTCATGTAGCCGCTCTCCTGCTCCACGATCCGCATCAGCTGCGGCGTCAGGCTCTTTACGTTCCCCAGGAGCTTGCTCAGGGAGAAGGGGGACCAGGAAAAGCGCACGATCAGCATCATGGTGTCGATCAGCTTCTCCGCGTCCAGCTGGATGCCGTAGTCCCACTGCGCGTCCTCGGCGAGTTCATTAGCCTTTTCCCGGATCTCCATCCTGAACGCGTCCATGCTCTGGCCGGACATCTGAACGATCTCGCTGCCGGACAGGGTCATGCCGTTCATGGAGACGGACACCTTCATCCAGGGCAGAAACAGCATGGCGGCGCTGGCCAGGATCAGCACCACGGCGACGATCTTCATCACCAGGGAAGTCTTGGTTTTCGCAGGCATAGCATCACTCTCTTTCCAAGTTGATCGGGCGGCGCGGTTTGCGCCTCCCACGCGCAGCTTTACTTGCACGACTCAGCCATGAGCGTCTCATGGCTCAGTCCTGCGGGAACCCGGGCTGCGCCGGGTTCCCTGTTTTCAGGCTCAGACCTGCGTCTGCTCCCCGCTCTCCGGGGCAGCGGCTTCAAGGGCTTCCGGCTCTTCCTTCTGAGGAGCAGGATCGCTTGCCGTTGCAGCTTCCGGCTCCTTCGGTGTCTCCGTCAACGCCTCATGGGCGGGGGTACGGGGTTTCACAAAGCTGAGGGCAAAGGCCAGAGCCGCGAACAGCACGCACAGCCAGGCGCCGCAGCCCAGGCCGTACAGATTCCGCAGGCTGTGGATGCCCACCACCGACAGCCCCATCTGGAAATCCGGAACCGACTGCAGCAGCTCCGCATACAGGTTCATAAGGCTGTTTGCCTGCCAGACGCCAAAGGCCGTGATCCCGCACAGGCAGGCTGAGAGCACCAGATAGGGGATCATGCCGCCCCGCTTGCCCTTGCAGAAGCAGAAGAAGGCCAGCGCCGCAAGCAGAACCATCAGCACCATCACGCCCCAATAGATCCCGGCAAAGAGGTACATCTCATCTCTCCCCCATTCCAGAACCATCCGGAGCATCTTCATCACGAGCGGCCCTTCCTCTGTATCCTGAAGGCCGGACTCGGCCAGGATCTCCAGCATCGGGCCGGTCATGTTCTGCAGCGTGTCTCCCGTTTTCCCCAGGATCCGAGCCCGCTGCACAAAGGAGGTCTTGCCCGTCAGAATGCTGTCCATTGCAAGAAGCATCCCGTCGCCGCCAAACTCGTTTGTCAGCTCGTTTCCCAGCATTTGCCGCGCCGCATCCACCGGGACGCCGAGCCGCCGCAAGTGTTCTCCCATGGGCTTTCCGTCAATGGTCAGCGTCTCCCAGGGCAAAAACAGGGTCGCAAGGCTTGCCACCAGCAGGATACAGACAAGGATTCTCAGTGCCTTGGGCTGAAACAGTTTTTCTTTCATAAGAAACCTCCTGTCATACCTTTTCGATTTACACGGAACGGTCATGCAAGGATAAGACTTTTTCCCGTCTCAGGGGCGGCAGAGATAGCGGTGATAGTGATTCTTGTAATGCTCCCAGAGCTGCTGCTTTTCCTCCTTGGTGCAGCTCTCCAGGCCGCGGATGTAGTTGCGGTACAGCTCCCCCGTCCGCCCGGCCAGCTGGCGCTTCAGATTGTCGAAGCTGCCGAAGCCCAGAGCCATGCCGCTGACGGTATAGTCGTCCCCGGCGGTCTCCCCGACCGCCTGCTCCAGCGCCTTCTCCCAGGCGGCGGCGTTGGG
Source organism: Oscillospiraceae bacterium (assembly GCA_017428565.1). GTDB lineage: Bacteria > Bacillota > Clostridia > Oscillospirales > Oscillospiraceae > Limivicinus. The sequence continues at coordinate 18,107 of JAFRQP010000008.1, read as the reverse complement.
CGCGGCCTGCAGGGTGCTCAGCAGCAGATACTCAAATTCCATGGGGGTGGACAGATAGCCGAAGCAGCCGTCTGTCGAGGCAAAGAGCAGGCAGGGCCGCCCCACGGTGATGCGGGCGCTGTGGATGCTGAAATCCGTGGTCAGATTGATCGCGTTGGTGAGCACACCGTCCTCGGACAGGTTCCGCATGGCGTCGATGCCGCCCAGGTCGTCCTCGGTGAGCTGGGCAAGGCCCTCCCCGTCCAGCAGATAGACCCGGGAGTCCCCCGCCCAGTGGAGCTGCACGTCCGCCAGTCCGCCCCGGGCCGGCCGGGCGATGGCCACCGCCGCGGTGGTGGGCAGCTTCTTGGACATGCGGCCCATGAGCTTGCTGCCGCCGCCGGAGCCGCCCTTCGACTCGCAGAGCCTGAGATACTCCAGAATACGGGCCTTGATCTCCTGGGGATAGGGCTCCTTCCCCGGCTCCAGAGAATCGAACCAGTCCCGATAGGCCGCCGAGGCGGCGCGGGAGGCCACATAAGCGCCGGTTTTGTTCTGCAGACCGCCGTACTGGCTGGCGCCGGAGCCGCCGCAGCCGTCGAACACGCCCACCAGGGCCTGGCTCATGTTCAGGGAATAGAGGACGCTGTCCTCCCCGTTCCCGGGCTTTTTCTCCCCGCAAAAGGAGAAGAGGAAGTCCACCGTGCCGATCATATTGTTTTTTTCTTCCGATTTACTGGCCATGGCCGCCTCCGTTCCTGGATCGGGTCACCGATTGGGGATATAGAGCTCGATGATATCGCTGATATAGGCATAGTGGCCGGCGAAGACGTCGCTGGACTTCTCTGCGATCAGGGCGTAGTAGCCCTCCTCGCCGTCCTCCGCGCCGCCGATGATGTACAGAGAGTGGGAGTTGCCCGGGGCGATCCGGTCGATAAACCGGTCCTTCTCCGGATCCGGTGTCCGGGGATCCGGCGCCGTCTCGACGGGGAAGACCCCGCTGGGCTTTCCGTTCTCGTCCAGCTCGATCCGCGCCCAGTAGACCGCGAAGCTCCCCTGATCCGCGGCGATGCCGCGCTCGGGGTCGCCCGTGTGCTGGCCAAGGAAGGAGGACTTGAAGATCAGGAACTCATCCGTCTGCCGGATCATGGGATCCCGGGGGGTGATGCTCTGCCGCTTGGTCTCGTTCTCCCCTCTGGGGCCGTCAAAGTAGTCCGGCCAGAGCACGTAGGTGATGCCGTCGTCCAACTCATAGCTCTCCAGCCGGCCATCCTGGGCCAGCTCCCAGGGGGTATACAGCCGGTTCGTCTCCGCCGCGGTGCCCTGCTCGTCCGGGGAAAGCTGCTCCTCGCCGTTTCCGGTCTCGGAGCTGGTCTGCTCCGCGTCCGCGGGATCCTGGACCACCGCGCTCCCCTGCTCCCCGGGCTCCTGCTGAGCAGAGCCCTGATAGGGCGGGATCACGGTCACGCTCTGCCCGGTCTGGCTCGTCATGCTCTTCTCCAGCTTTCCGGCAAGGCCGCGCAGCTGGAAAAGGGCGAAGACGGCCACCGCCAGCGCCAGCAGGGCCAGCAGCGCCGCAAGCGCGCCCAGGCCGCTCTTTTTCACCGCCGCGGGCTTTGCCCGCAGGGCGTCGAGCTCGACCTTCAGGCCGTCCACCTTCGCCTGCAGCTCCTGCAGGGCGGCGTTGTCCGCCGCGGGCTCCGCGGCGGGCTTCTCCCCCGTCAGGTCCCAGAAGCCGTTTCCGCCCTCCAGCTGTCCCACCGGGCGGCCGCAGATCTTGCAGCGCATGGTGGTCTCGTCCACGGGTTTTCCACAGTATTTGCAAAACATCTTCTGTTCCTCCTTAACGGGGATTGCCGCAGGCCTGGCAAATGGTCAGCGTATGGTCGTTGATGCTCTCGCAGTAGCGGCAGACCCACTGGCCGTTCTTCTCCGCGATGCGCTCGTCGATGCTCTTTTTGTCCCGGTCGCTCTCGCCCTCCCGCCGGACGGGATCTCCGCCCGCCGGGGTGACCGGCGCGTCCTTCCGGGCCATGGAGCCCATCAGCTTGGGCTTTTTCTCGGGCTCGGGGGCCTTTTTGACCGGGTCCTTCGCCGGCTCCGGCTTCTTCTCGGCCTCGGGGGCCTTTTTGACCGGGGCGGTGCCGCCGGTCTTTCTCTTCTTTTCTGCGGAGGCGCGCGCCGCCGCCATGATGATCAGAATGCCCAGCAGGGCCACCAGCGCCACCAGCACGACGGCGAAAACCTGGTCGTCGCTCAGATTCATCGTGATTGCTCTCCTTCTTCCGTTTTCCTGTTTACAGATCGTCGTCGCTCAGCTCATAGAACTGGGTGTTGAGGACCCGGATGATCTTCTCGGACAGGCTTTCCCAAGCCTCCCGGGCGGTGGGACGATCCGCCGGATCGATGGACAGCATCCGAGCCAGCAGCCTGCTCACATTCTCGGGCATGGCGTGGACGCTCAGCTGCAGGGCGTCCCCCTCCAGCAGCGCCTCGCTGGCGTAGCGGTGCTCCTCCCGGTTGAAGCCGGGCAGCACGCCGCACCAGTACTGATGGAACAGCAGCCCCAGGGCAAAGATGTCCCCCTTCTCGGAGATCACGGCCTCCCTGCCCATATTGTACAGCAGCACCTCCGGGGGAAAATACACCTGGTCCCCGGAGATCTCCTTGGGCGGGTCAAAGCTGAAAAAGCCGGCGTCAAAGTCGATGATCTTGGCGGTGCAGTAGCCCTCGGCGGTGCGCCGGACCATGATGTTGTCCGGCTTCAGGTCGGAGTGGACGATGTTCTTCTCGTGAAACTGCATCACGTTGAACAGGATCGCCCGGATCAGCACCTGCTTCTTCTCGTCCGGCAGGGCGGCGATCTGCTCCACCGTCAGGTAGGGCCCGCGGATCCGGTCCGACACGGCGTAGTAGAAGTTCCCGGAGCGGAAATACTCCTCCACCACCACGTTGTTGCCGGTGCGGCACTCCCGCAGGCGGTCATAGAACTGCTTGCGCTTGCGGAAGACCGCGTCGGCTGCGCTGCGCATCTTCTCCACCAGGGCGGGCGAGAGGCGGCCGTTGCTGTCGGGATATTTGGGGTTGAGGAACTGCTTGATAAAATACTCGTGACCGTTTTTTACCGCGAAGCCCCAGGTGCACATGCCGGCGTTTTCGTTGCTCAGCTCCTTGGTGAGGCGGTAGCCGTTGATTACGGTACTCATCGGGTCTTAACCCCTTTCGCTGTCAGATACTCAGATGCTGTTGGTGATCGCGTCCAGGATCTCGGAATACGTGGCTTCCTCCAGGCCCTTGCCCGCCTCGGAGGGGAAGAGCAGGGTGTTGTCCCAGATGCCCATGATGTCGTTCCAGTAGCCCTTGTTGGGCGCGTAGATCAGCAGGCGCTTGTCGTTGGCGTTCATGACGCCGTTCTGGCCGCCCACGCCCCACCATTCGGTCAGCTCATCGAAGCTCTTGGCCATCTTGCTGGGGTAGTTGGGGGCCGCCGCGCCGAAGCCCAGATCATGGGGCACGTCGTCCGTCCACAGGACGATCACGTGCCGGCGCTTGTCGCCGCCGGTGGTCCACTTGGACTTGATGGCGTAGCCCAGCGCCTCCAGGCTGTCCTCCGGATCGTCGCCGCCGCCGCGGGGCTGGATGCCGCGCACCAGCGCCTCAAACTCCGGCGCCTGCTCCGGAAGCACAAAGAAAGGAGAAGCCAGCATGGCGTCCTTCCCGTCGGCCAGATAGTCGCGGAAGGCGATCACGCGCACGCGCAGCTCGTCCACGTGCTTGTCCTTGGCGGCCATGCGATCCTTCAGGTCTCCGTAAAAGCTAAGCGCGTTGTTTTTGACCAGGTCCAGCAGGGGGCCCATGCTGCCCGTAGCGTCGATGCACATGCAGATGTCAACGTTGTATCTGCTTCCAAAATTGCTTCCCATTTCTTTTCTCCTTTCGTCTTTGCCGTTGCCCGACAATTTCTTTTATTTTATCGTATCCCGTCATGCATTTCAAGGGGAAAGGGCAATTTTCCCAGAATAGTTTTTCCCGGGAGAGAGAGGCGCGGTGAGGCCGCAAAGCCTTGATTTTCCTGGGAAAATTCCGTTTTCCCCGCCGCTTGAAAGCACAAAACTTTTATCTGTAGAGTCCCGCGATCCCCGCCGCCAGGCGCCCCGCCTCTTCGCGCAGCTCGGGCGGGGAGAGGATCTCCGCCTCTTCCCCGAAGCCGAAGACCCAGGCGAAAAACTGGGGGCTCGGCACCACGGCGGCGGTGAAGGTGAAGCGCTCCTCCCCGTCCGGGATCAGCATGGACTCCTTGCCGAAGCGGTCGATCACGGCGCCGGCCAGGTGGGCGGCAAAGCGCATCCGCACCGACACGCTCTCCCCGCCGAACATGCCGAAGACCCGGCGGGAATAGCCGGACATGTCCAGGGCCGCGAAGGCCTCCTTCCCCTTTCGGGGGCTCTCCAGCGGCTCGATGCGGCTCATTTTGTCCACCCGGAAGTGCTTGAAGCGGCCCTCTTCCCCGTCCCAGCCCAGCAGGTAGTAGTTCTCGTCGTCCCAGATGAGGGCGTAGGGGCTGAGACGATAGAAAGCGCCGTCCCGGCGGTAGCGCCGCTCCCCCGAGACGGTGAACTCGAAGTAGCGGAAGCGGATCTCGCGGTCCCGGCTGATGGCGTCGGACACGGCGTCCACGTTGTAGTAGACGCTCTCGTTCATGCTCTTGACCCGGCCGCGGACATAGACCTGCCGCTCCAGCAGCTGGGCGTCGTGGACGCTGCAGAGCCCCTCCAGCTTGCGGATCAGGGCCAGGGTCTTGCGCTGGGTGACGAACTTGGAGGACTGGATGCTGTCCACCAGCAGCTTCAGCTCCGCCAGCTCAAAGTCCCGCTGGCCCAGGTAATAGCCCGGGTTCCGCCCCCGGACGGACACAATGTCCGCCCCGAAGCTCCGCAGCTTCTCCAGATCGTCGTAGAGGCTCTTGCGCTCGGCCTCGATGTCCCAGCGCGCCAGCTCCTCGATCATCTGCTGCAGGGTGACGGGGTGCTTCTCGTCGCTCTGGCGCTGCAGAAAGCGCAGCAGCACCGGCAGCTTCAGCTTCTGATTGGGCGATTTCGGCACGGCGATCCCTCCTTTTCCTTTGTTCCCGTTCAGTATAACACAGCAGCGAGCAAAAGGAAAGAGAAAAGTTGTTTGAAAGTCCGGTTTATGGGACAGGCTCTCCGGTAGAATGAGGGCAGAAAACGAAAGGAGGCTTTCCCATGAAAGGTTTTTTTACGGCAAGCGGTTACTGCGGGCTGGTGGACGGGCGCTACTGCCTCTTCGCCTCCGAGGCGGACTATTACGAGGCCATGGAGGACGCCGGAGAGTGAAGAGTGAAGAGTGAACAGTGAAAAGCGTTTTGCGGTTTCTGTTTTGTGGTTTCGGTTTTGAGAAGACGGGGACGTGGGGGATGGCGTGATCGGTTTTCAGTTTTGAGAACCCCCTGTCTGTCATTGCGAGCCGGTGCCGCCTTGCCTCCCCCTCCGGGGGAGGTGTCAGCGGCGTGTAACGCCCGCCGCTGACGGAAGGGGTTCGCGGTGGCAATCCGTTCCCCCGTCCCCGTAGGGGCCGACGCCCTCGGCGGCCCGCATCCCCGTCCCCGTAGGGACGAGCATTGCTCGTCCGCGGACATGGATACAGGCCGAAAAACGGACTCTTGCCTCCCCCTCCGGGGGAGGTGTCATCCGCCGTCTCACAAAAGGCGGATGACGGAAGGGGTGTATCCGCTCCCCCCGCGGGGGCGGCTATCCGCCGCCCGCCCTGTCCGACCCTCGCCTGTGTCCGACATACAGGCTGTCGAGGGCGCCAGCCCCTACGATGTCATTGCGAGCCGGTGCCGCCTTGCCACCCCTGAAAGGGGAGGCAAGGCGGCGCACGCGCCGGTGACGGAGGGGTTTGGCGCGGCAATCCGTTTCCCCGTCCCCGCAGGGGCAAAAAAACGGGAGGGGCGAGCCCCTCCCCTGCGATGTCATTGCGAGCCGGTGACTGACGTCACCGGCTCGCATTGCGCATCTCCCGTCTCATCAAAACTCAATTCTCAAATCTCAAAACTCTCTCCACGTTCTCCGTGCTGTACTCGATCTGCTCCGAGAGGCGGCGGAGGTGCCCCGCCGTGTCCTGAGCCTGCGCGTCCCAGAGGGCCAGAAGCTCCGTCATGGCCGCGGCGTAGTCGGCCACCGCCGCCGCGCCCCAGTCCTCCAGCCGTTCGATCTGCCGGAAAAAGAGGTACTCATAGACCCGCTGATATTGCGCTGCGTCCACCGATCCGGGCAGGGGCGCGGCTTCCAGGGCGTCCAGCTCCCGGGGCCAGGCCTCGTCGATGGGCTCCGCGGCACGGAAGCGGCGCAGCAGCTCTTGTCGGCGCCCCTCGTCCGGCCGGGGCGCAAAGCGCAGCAGGGCCGGCGGCAGCGAGATCCCCAGGCGGCGCAGCAGGCCGGGAAAGTCCGTCTCCTCCCCGGTCTCGTCACAGCGAAAGCGCAGCGCGTCCCGCTCCAGCAGCAGGGTGGTGACCGCCTCGCAGCTGAGGCCCAGGCCCCAGAGCTCGTCCTCCCCGATCTCCTGGAAAAAGCGGGGATGCAGGGCGCAGATGTCGCAGAGGGCCTCCTCCCCCAGCTCCCGGATCAGGCGACAGAGCCCGTCCGGCTGCAGGAAGGGGCAGCGCTCCTCCGTGTCCAGGCGGAAGTGCCAGCCCTCCCCGTCTTCAAACAGCGCAGCGCGGAGGGCGTCCCCCAGCGCCCCGGGCATCTCCCGGTAGAGAGCGGCGCTCCCCTCGTCCACGTCGATCTCCCAGCCCCGGCAGCAGCTGTGCCGGCACGCCTCCGCCCTGCAGCGGAAGGCCGGATAAAAAACCGGGTACCAGACGCTCATGGCCGCCTCCCCAGCTGCCAGAAGGCCACGGCGCTGGCCGCCGCCACGTTCAGAGAATCCACCCCATGGCTCATGGGGATGCGCACGGTGTAGTCGCAATCGGCAATGGTGTCGCTGCCCAGCCCGTCCCCCTCGGTGCCCAGAACGATGGCCAGCTTCTCCTCCGCCATCAGGGCCGAGTCGTCCACGGAGACGGAGTCCTCCCGCAGGGCCATGGCCGCCGTGCGAAAGCCCCAGGCGCGCAGCCGCGTCATCCCCGGCTCCGGCCAGTCGTTCACACTGTCCCCCAGGTAAGCCCAGGGAACCTGGAAGACCGTCCCCATGCTGACGCGCACGCAGCGGCGGTACAAGGGGTCGCAGCAGGCGGGGGTCAGCAGCACGGCGTCCATGCCCAGGGCCGCGGCGGAGCGGAAGATAGCTCCCAGGTTTGTGGGGTTCATGATGTTCTCCAGCACGGTGACGCGCTTGGCGCCGCGGCAGATCTCCTCCGCTCCCGGCATGGGGCGGCGGCGCATGGCGCAGAGGACCCCCCGGGTCAGCGGGAAGCCGGTGAGCTCCGTCAGCACCGGCAGGGGCGCCGTGTAGAGGGGGATGTCCCCGCAGCGCTCCACCACCTCCCGGGCCTGGCCCTCGATGTGCCTGCGCTCCATTAAGAGCGACACCGGCTCCCAGCCCCCGTCCAGGGCCCGGAGGATCACGTTGGGGCTCTCGGCGATGAAGAGGCCGTTTGCCGGGTCGGCCCGGTTCACCAGCTGGTTTTCCGTGAGCCGGGCGTACACGTCCAGCTCCGGGGCGGCAAAATCCGTGATTTCGATGATGTTCGGCATGGTCTTTCCGTCCCGGCTCCCCTGAAAGGGGAGCTGCCCGGCAGGCTGCCGGGCTGAGGGGTCTTCCTTTCCTGCTTTTTTGCCTTATTATAGCCCCTCCCCTGCCCGGGCGCAAGAGGGAGCGACAGTCCGGAGAAACTCCCTCCGTCACGGCGCTTGCGGGAGACGCGCCGCGACACCTCCCTCTAAGAGGGAGGCAAAACGCCGGAAAAAGCGTTGACATTCCGGGCTGCCATGGCGTAAGCTGGAACAAAAGCCGCACACTGTCCGTCATACAGACAGTACCGGAAAGGGGGAGGTTTCATGCATCGGATGCTCTGGCTGGACGATCTGCGGGAGGACAAGGGTTACTATTACGCAGCCAATTTGATTTTCCCCATCTTTTGTTGTTTCCTGACGGGCTATGCCATTCATGTCCTTTTTCTTTCGTTTCAGGAGGGGACTGTCCTTGTCGGCATGGTCTTCGCTCTTCTTGTCCTTTTGATCGACTTGATCAACTATTGCTATCTCTCCTGGCGCAGCCGGCGCTATTCCCTGGATCATAACGGGATTGCGGTCCGGGGCTTTTTCCGGCAGCGCACGATTCCCTGGAGCGCCATCCGGGAGGCGGGCCAATATTCCATCCGAATCAGTAACGGCAGAGAAGCGCCGTTCCGAACCTTCCTGCTTCTGTTTCTGCGCCCCTCCGCGTTGAAATCCATGCCTTCTCCCCTGTTTTTGGACCGGTGCTGGCTCTTTGGCCGGAGTGTACTTCCGGTGCGTTTGACGGAGGAGCGTCTGCGGGAATTTGAGGAGGAAGCGCCTTTTTCCATCCGCATCTATGACTGGAACGAGCTGCACTTGCGCTATGAGCCGCGGGAGGACAACTGGACGGCGCCGCCCTGCCCTCCCTTCGGTATGCGAAAAGAATGGGAGGACTATTGCGCCAGGCAGGCTGCCCGGGAGGCAAAACGTCGGAAAAAGCGTTGACATTCGCCGCCGCGCTGTGTTACAATACCCGCGCCATGAGGGAGTAACAGGCGCGCAGGCGCGGAAAAATCGTCATCACGGTAGCTTTTACCCGGTTTTTCCTTAAACTGTGAGACTCATGTATGACAGTCGCTGTTGTACATGGGGAAGCTATGTCTTTTTTGCAGGTGCAGCGAGGGCTGTACCTGTTTTTTTCTGGAGGTTTTGTCTATGGACCCCATGATTCTGGCGCTGCTGCTGTTTGTCGCCATGTATGTGCTGCTGCTGATCTTTTCCGAGCACCGCTGGATCATCGCGCCGGCAGCGGCGGTGCTGTTCCTAATACTGGGCATCCTGCCCACGGACAAGGTGGCCGGCGCCATCAACTGGAACGTGCTGATGATGCTGGCCGGCACCATGGCCACGGTGGAGCTCTTCATCCAGAGCAATATGCCCGCCCGCATGGCGGAAAAGCTGCTGCAGAAGGTGCCCAACGTCCAGTGGGCCGTGGTGGCGCTGAGCCTGTTTTCCGGTCTGATCTCCGCCTTTGTGGACAATGTGGCCACGGTGCTGATGGTGGCGCCGGTGGGTCTCGCGGTGGCGAAGAAGCTGCAGACAAACCCCGTGCCCGTCATCATCGCCATCGCCGTGTCCTCCAACCTCCAGGGCGCGGCCACCCTTGTGGGCGACACCACCTCCATCCTGCTGGCCGGCGCGGTGGACATGAGCTTCAACGATTTCTTCTGGTTCCACGGAAAGCCGGGCATCGCCTGGGCCGTAGAGGTTGGCGCGCTGCTGACCGTGCCGGTTCTGCTCTGGCTCTTCCGGCATGAGAAGGAGAAGGTGCACGGAGAGGTCAGCGCCCAGGTCAAGGACTACGTCCCCACCTGGCTCATGCTGGGTACGGTGCTGCTGCTCATCATCGCCTCCCAGTTCGAGAACCGGCCCGCGCTCACCAACGGTCTCATCTGCTGCGGCGTGGCGGTGATCGGCCTGGTCTACGAGCTGATCCGCCAGAAAAACGGCCGCCTGGTGCTGGACACGCTGAAAGCCGTGGACTACAAGACCCTGGTTTTGCTGGCCGGGCTCTTCCTGGTCATCAAGGGCATCGAGGAGGCCGGCGTCATCGCCGCCATTGCGGAGCTTTTCGTCAAGCTGGGCGGCGGCTCGGTGCTGTTGACCTACATCATTATCGTGGCGGCCTCCGTGGCCATCAGCGCCTTCATCGACAACATCCCCTATGTGGCCACCATGCTGCCCGTGGTCCTGGCCATCTCCGAGAAGATCGGCCTGGATACCCCTTATCTCTTCGCCTTCGGCCTGCTCATCGGCGCCACCCTGGGCGGCAACATCACCCCCGTGGGCGCCTCCGCCAACATCGCCGGCATCGGCATCCTGCAGAAGGAGGGCTACAAGGTCTCCACCGGGGACTTCATCCGCATCGGCATCCCCTTCACCTTCATCGCCGCCGCCTCCGGCGCGCTGGTGATCTGGCTGGTCTGGGCGTAAAAAGTGAAGAGATAAAAGCGAAAAGTGAAAAGTTTAGGAATCACGCCGCAGGCGTGATGTATTCCAATTTGTCGCCGCAGGCGATTCCATAACTCTTCACTTTTCACTCTTCACTTTTCACTCATGAAAAAGCCCCGTCCTGCGCGGTTTACGCGCAAGGGTGGGGCTTTTGCTCTTGCAGAAGCGGGATTTTGGGGCTATAATGGAGAAAAAACTCACAGGAGGGATCCTGCATGAAGCTGATCACCTTTACAAGAACGGAAAGCGCCCGGGAGGAGCTGGGCGTTCTGCGGGGGGAGCGGGTGCTGCCTCTGGAGGAGCTGGGCTTCCCCTTCCGGGATATGAACGAGCTGATCCTTCGCTCCACCGCGGAGGATCGGGCCGCCATGGCCGCCGCCGAGGGGGAAGGTCTGCCCCTCTCCGCCGTCCGGCTGCTCTCCCCCATCCCCCGGCCCCTGCAGGACGTGCTCTGCCTGGGGCTCAACTACCGGGATCACGCCGATGAGGCCAAGGGCTTTTCCAAGGACGCCTTCGGGCTGGAGCTGGCCGCGCCCATCTTCTTCTCCAAGCGGGTGAGCTACTCCCAGGGCACGGGCGCGCCCATCCCCGCCCACCGGGATCTGACGCAGCAGCTGGACTTTGAAAACGAGCTGGCGGTGATCCTGGGCCGGGACGCCGAGAACGTCTCCGAGGAGGACGCGGCGGCCTGTGTCTTCGGCTACACCATCCTCAACGACGTCAGCGCCCGGGAGGTGCAGACCCGGCACAAGCAGTGGTACTTCGGCAAGAGCCTGGAGGGCTTCTGCCCCATGGGGCCCTGCATCGTCACGGCGGACGAGTTCAGCTTCCCGCCCCGGCTGCGCATCTCCACCACCCTCAACGGGGAGCTGCGGCAGAACAGCAATACCGGCCTGTTGATCCACAGCATCGCCGAGATCATCAGCACCCTCTCCCGGGGCATGGTGCTGAAGGCCGGCACCATCATCGCCACCGGCACCCCCAAGGGCGTGCTCATGGGCTCCGCCAGCCCCCGCTTCCTCCAGCCGGGAGACCTGGTCTGCTGCCGGATCGAGGGCATCGGCGCCCTGGAAAACCCCGTTCGCTGAGCGCACTTGCGCTTCGCCGCAAAAGCGCGTATAATACATCAAGATTTCTACCCCGAAAGAAGGCTTTCCCGTGAAGCTGAAAAAGCTTTTTCTCGCCCTGCTGCTGTGCTGCGCGCTGCTGCTGAGCTGCGGCGGCGCGGCCTTCGCCGACGCCTACCCCTTCTATCTGCGGGTGCTGATCGGCGATAAGACGGTCACGGTGCGGGCCATGCAGAACGACTATGCCGGCAACTACTACCTGTCGCTGTACGACCTCTCCGCGGTGCTGAGCGGCACCCCCGCGGCCTTTACCTTCGCCTACCAGTACACCGCCGGAGACGGGGAGTTCTTCACGGTCACCACCGGGCAGGACGCCAGGACCGCCAGCGAAGCCGGCAATCCCACCGAAAGCCCCTGGGTCTCCTCCTTCAGCCCCACCCGCAACCGCATCTTCGTCAACGGCCAGGAGCGCCGCTACTACACCTACCGGGCGGGACAGGATCTGTACATGGGTCTGACGGACATCCAGCTCATGCTGGACATCCCCGCCGAGTTCCAGGAGGACGGGCTCCGGCTCTACCCGGGGCAGCACTTTTATCCCGACGTGCCGCGCCTGGCCGAGCAGGGCTATTTCACCTGCTTCAGCGCCGTGCTGCTGGGCGACGCCGACACCGGGGAGATCCTCTACGCCCACAACGCGGACGACGCCGTGCCCATCGCCAGCATCACCAAGCTCATGACCCTGCTCCTGCTGGAGGAGGGGCTGGCCAACGGAGACATCTCCCTCTACGACCGGGTCAGCGTCTCCGGGAACGCGGCCGCCCTCTCCCAGGGGCCGGACGCCATGGTCACCCTCCGGGAGGGGGTGGGCTATCCCTTCCAGGAGCTGCTGCAGGTCATGCTGATGGCCTCCAGCAACGAGAGCGCCCTGGCCCTGGCGGAGCATCTGGCCGGCTCCGAGGCGGCCTTTGTGGACCGCATGAACGAGCGGGCCCGGGAGCTGGGACTGGACAGCGCCCGCTTCTACAATCCCCACGGCCTGCCTCTCTATCTGAACCAATCCGTCACCGCCAAGGTGCAGAACGTGATGTCCGCGGAGGATCTGTTCCTCCTCTGCCAGATCCTGCTGACGGAGTATCCGGAGATCACCCAGATCACCGGCGAGCGCTACGGCAGCATGCCCTCTCTCAGCTACAACACCGCCAACTCCAACGCGGTGGTCTTTAACCTGGAGGGCTGCAACGGGCTGAAAACCGGCTCCACCAACCGGGCCGGCTCCTGCCTGGTGGCCACCCTCCCCGTCACCGTGAACGGCGAGACCCACACCGCCGTGGCCATCGTCCTGGGCGCCGAGTGCGCCGACACCCGCAACCAGGCCGTGGAGATCCTGCTGCGCTACGCCCGCAGCACCTGGACGGACCGGGGCTTCGCCCAGCCGGAGCCGGAGCCCACGCCGCTGCCGACGCCCGCTCCCACGCCGAGCAAGAGAGGGAGATGAGCCATGGAGATGAACTACTGCATGCACTGCGGCGGAAAGCTGCAGCTTCGGGACCACCCCGGCGAGGGGCGCCCCATCCCCTGGTGCGAGAGCTGCGGCGCCTGGCGCTATCCCATATACAACACCGCCGTCAGCATGGTGGTGATGGACGAGAAGAAGGAGCGGGTGCTGCTGATCCGGCAGTACGGCCGTCCCCACTGGGTGCTTGTCGCGGGTTATGTAAACCAGGGAGAGGATGCGGAGGACGCCGCCGCCCGGGAGGTCCGGGAGGAGCTCAGCATGACCGTCCGCTCTCTGCGCTTCAACCACAGTCACTATTTTGCCCCCAGCAACACCCTGATGCTGAATTTCACCGTCACCGTGGCCGAGGAGCTGCCAAGCCCCAACGGCGAGGTGGACGACTGGAGCTGGTTTCCCGTGCAGGAGGCCAGGGAGCGCATCAAGCCCGGCAGTCTGGCCCAGGCCTTTCTGAACGGCAGCTTTGACGGGGTCTATCTTTTCCCCGGAAGGAGCGGCGTATGAATGAGCCGAGAGAAGACTGGCTGCAGAAGGTCAACGCGGGGCTGGGTCCCTTCAACCGTTTCGTGGGCCTGCAGGTGGAGGCCGTGGGCCAGGGCTGGTGCCGCGTGGTCTGCCCGATCCGGCCGGAGCTCTGCAATCCCCGGGGCGCGATCCACGGGGGCATGAGCGCCACGCTCCTGGACGTGGCCGGCGGCGTGGCCGCCATCTACGCCTCCGGCGAAGCGCGCCCCATGGTGACCCGGAGCGCCAGCGTCCACTATCTCCGGCCGCTCACCGGCACGAGGATGCGGGCGGAGGGCCGGGTCGTCAAGGCGGGGAGAACAATCTGCCTTGCGCGGGTAGACCTGTACGACGACCAGGATCGCCTGTGCTGCACCGGCGATCTGGAGCTGTTCTACACGGATTGAGGCCACAGCGAATTTGACTTGCGTGACCCGGGCGGCTTGCCGCCCGGCCGCATTTTGCCCGCCTTCGGGCGGGCGAAAGAAGGAGCAACATGGAAGAGAAAAAGGTTAGCCTGCTGTACCGGGTGATCCGCTGGTTCGTCTGGCTCTTCTCCCCGAAATACCGCCTGGAGGGCGCGGAGAAGCTGCCGGAGGAGCCCTGCCTCATCGTCGGCAATCACAGTCACATGTACGGACCCATCGCGGCCGAGCTTTACACCCCCGGGCGGCACTTCATCTGGTGCGCCGGGGAGATGATGCACAGGGAAGAGGTGGCGGACTACGCCTACCGGGACTTCTGGTCCGGCAGGCCCAAGGCCTTCCGCTGGTTCTTCAAGCTGCTGAGCCATCTGATCGTGCCGCTGTCCCTGCTGGTCTTCAACAACGCCCACACCATCGCCGTCTATCACGACACGCGGCTGCTCACCACCTTCCGGGAGAGCCTCCGGCGGCTGCAGGAGGGCAGCAGACTGGTCATCTTCCCCGAGTGCTATGACGAGCACAACCACATTGTCCACGCCTTTCAGGAGAAATTCGTGGACCTGGCCCGGCTGTACTACAAAAAGACCGGCAAGGCCCTGTGCTTTGTGCCCCTGTACGTGGCCCCGGAGCGGAAGAGCCTCTTTTACGGCGAGCCTGTCCGCTTCCGGCCCGAGGCTCCCATCGAGGAGGAGCGGGATCGGATCTGCGCCCGGCTCATGGATGAGATCACCCGCATGGCCCAGGCACAGCCCCTGCACCGGGTGGTGCCCTACCCCAATGTGTCCCGGCGGCTCTATCCCTACAACCGCCCGGAGGAGGCCCCCGAAAAGCGCGAGCCCGTGGACTACCGGGGCTTCTCCCTGCGGCGGCTGAACGAGCCCCGCTTCTCCCACGTGAAGCTGCTGGGCGGCTGGATCTTCTATTTCTGCATGTACTTCATCACGGAGAATCTGATCCCCCCGGAGCGCTGCACCCCCATCCACTGCGCGCTGGACGACTGGATCCCCTTCAACGAGCTGTTTCTGATCTTCTATGTGGGCTGGTACTTTTTGGTCTTCGGCTCGCTGCTCTACACCTTCTTTTACGATGTGGACGGCTTCCGTCATCTGCAGAAGTTCATCATCGTGACCCAGGTGGTGGCCATGCTCTGCTACGTGCTCTGGCCCAGCCGCCAGGATCTGCGGCCGGAGGTCTTCCCGCGGGAGAACCTGCTCACCGCTCTGATGGGCTTCATCTATTCCTTCGACACCAGCACGGGGGTCTGTCCCTCGCTGCACGTGGCCTATTCCCTGGGCATCCTCTCCGTGGGGCTCAAGGACCGCATGCTGGGCCGGGGCAGGAAGCTTGCGCTGAGCTTCTTCGTCGTGATGGTCTGCATCTCCGTCTGCTTTGTGAAGCAGCACTCCGCCCTGGACGTGCTGGCCGCCCTGCCCCTCTGCCTGCTGGCGGAGATCCTGGTCTACGGGCGGGACTACTGGGGCCCCCGCTTCCGCAAACACAGTGCTTAGTAAATAGTGCGTAGTGCTTAGGGGGCGAGAGAAGCGATTTCGTTTCTCCCGTCCTCTACGCACTACGCACTAACTACTGCGTACTCCTCCGCACTACAGCCAGCGCAGGGCGCCGCTGTCGATCTCGTAGACCGCGCCGCGGATCTCCAGCCCCTCCGCGGGGATCTCCGGATGATCCGCAAACTCCCGCCGCAGGATCTCCACCCCGTGGAGCACATTCTTCTCGCAGGCGCGGAGCGGGTCCCGCTCCTCCCCCGCCGCCAGCAGGATCTCGTCGGTGATGTACTGGATATAGCCCTCGCCGCCGCCGGCGAGAGCCGCGCTCACCGCGCCGCAGCCGGTGTGCCCCAGCAGCAGGATCATCCGGCAGTGGAGATGTCCGGCGGCATACTCGATGCTGCCCAGCTGGTGCTTGTCCAGCACGTTCCCCGCCACCCGGATCACAAAGAGCTCCCCCAGCTCCGCGTCGAAGATCTGCTCCGGGATCACCCTGGAGTCCGAGCAGGCCACCACGATGGCATAGGGCTGCTGTCCGTGCCGGGCGGTGTATTCCCGCAGGGCCGCCAGGTCCTGCCGCTGCTGCCAGCGCTGATTGCCCAGTTCCAGCCGCTGACGAATGCTTTCTTGCGTCATGAAATCCCCCTCCTTCTCCCCGATGGTATCATTCCCCCGCCGCCCTGTCAAGCGCCACAGTTTTTCCACGCTTTTCTGCGCGGAACCGCTTGTCGTTTCCGCGCGGGCGTGGTATAATGAACCATTAGAAAAGAACAACGCGAAAATATACAATTAAGGAGGTACCGAAATGAACAAGAAACGCATTCTTGCGCTGGTGCTCTGCCTGTTGTGCATTCTTCTCGCCCTGCCCGCCTGCGGCGGCTCGACGGAAGAGGAAGCCCCCCCGGCAGAAAACCTGCCCACGATCAACCCCAAGGAGTGGGAGGGTCTCTATGTGGAGGAGATCGCGCACCGCGGCACGCTGACCGTGAAGGCCACCGGCGAACAGACCGCTTCCTTCACCATCGACTGGCCCGGCAGCGCCAGCAGCCGCGCCTACTTCACCATGAACGGCGTTTACGATCCCCAGAAGGCCGCCTTCGTGTACAGCGACGCCACCTATATTGAGCGGGAGTTTGACGCGGACGGCAAGGAGACCGACAACACCGTCTACACCAACGGGACCGGTTCCTTCACCCCCGGCGACCGCCGCCTGATCTGGACCGACGAAACCGACCCCAGCCGCGGCGCCACCTCTTTCCTCTATGACAAGGCTCTGGACGCCTCGGAAGGCGGCACCGGCATCGTCATCATCCCCAGCTCCAGCACTCCCACCGAGCCCAGCGCCACCCCCGCGCCCACCCAAGCCCCCTCGCCCACCCCCGCGGCTGACCCTGCAAAGCTGCCCATCATCAAGAAGAGCCCCACGGACGAGACCGTGAAGCCCGGCGGCAGCTGCTCCTTCGTGGCCAGATACGAGAACGCCATCTGGGCCGTCTGGCACTTTGTGAGCCCCGACGGGAAGACCGACCTGACCTATGAAGAGGCCGCCAAGGAGTTCCCGAAGCTGGAGATCATCAACGGCATGTACAGCACCATGAAGCTGAACAACATCCCCGCCGAGCTCAACGGCTGGCGCGTCTACTGCCGTTACCGCAACAACAACGGCTACACCGACACGCAGATGGCGCTGATCACCGTCACCTCCGGCGGCACGCCGACGCCCACGCCCACGCCCACCGCGGCGCCTACGACCGCGCCGGAGCCCACCGCCACCCCGGGCCCCATCCCCATCTTCCCCACTCCCACTTCCGCGCCGGAGCCGGAGCCCACGCCCGGTCTGGGTCCCGTGGTCGATGAGTGGGTCGAGACCTACTCCCTGGACGAGGCCGTCACCAACTCCGGCGTGAGCTTCACTCCTCCCGTGGAGCAGGCGATCCCCGAGGGTCTGCGGCTGAAGACCTTCCGCTACCGGGACGGCATGATCGAGGCCGCCTACTGTGACTCCGACGGCAACGTCAAAATGCGCATCCGCAAGTCCTATAACACCACCGGCGTCGAGCTCTCCGGCGACTACAGCAGCTACTCCAACAACTGGGATCTGGTGCTCAAGGGCGTCACGCTCCAGTGCAAGGGCGACGGCGTCACCATCAACGCCGCCTACTTCAGCAACTGGTACGACAACTACTCCATCGTCTACAACCCCGGCCTGGAGGGCCAGGGCCTGACCCCGGATCAGCTCAACTCCCTGCTCAACAGCATGCAGTAAAGGCAGACAGGTCCGACGACAGAAACAACCGCATATGAAACGCACAGCAGCCGGGGGCTCTCCCCCGGCTGCTGTTTTTTCGCGGGCGACACCAAGTGCCCCTACAGGAAAACCCCGCCCGCTCCGTAGGGACGAGCACATTGCTCGTCCGCGAATCCCTCCGCAGATCGGACAGACGGGCGGGCACAAAGGCCGCCCCTACGGGAGAACAGGAGCCGGTCGTTTCTTGATAAGGCTGTCGGATTCCTGAAAATGAACAGCAGTAAAGCGATCCACGCTCTCTTTCCCGATTTGACCGCCTGGCAGCGTTCCTACCACGAGCATGTGATCCGCGGGGAGGATGACTATCGCATGATTTGGGACTGCATCGACACAAACCCCGCCCGGTGGGCGGAGGATCGGTACTTTATACGGATACCTGATTGAAATCTCTGATTCTTTCCGACCTTTCTATCAGGTATCCGTATTACCGCATAAAAAATACCTGGGAGCATAGGCTCTCAGGCATTTTCATATACTGTTTTCGCTTTGAAATCAGGCCTTGCGGACCTTGTCCATGTGGCGGACGAGATCGAGCATCTTGTTGGAGAAGCCCCTCTCGTTGTCGTACCAGGCGACCAGCTTGTCGAAGTTGCCGTTCAGGGCGATGGCG
>JAFRQP010000068.1 GCA_017428565.1 Oscillospiraceae bacterium | reverse complement strand
GCGCCCCACGTCTGCTACATCAACACCATGCGCAACATGTCCGTGTCCTGCGACTGCGAGGGCCCCGGGGCCGAGCCCGTGGTGACGCCGGACGTGGGCATCCTGGCCTCGCTGGACATTCTGGCGGTGGACAACGCCTGCGTCGACCTGATCTACAATCTGCCCGGCGGAGGCGGCAAGGATATGATCAAGCGGGTGGAGAGCCGCCACGGTCTGCGCCAGCTGAGCTACATGAAGGAGCTGGGCATGGGCAACGACCGCTATGTGCTCATCGACCTGGACAACGGCGAGCAGGAGATCACCGCCGCGGAGGCCGTGAAGGATATCTCCCCGGAGTGGAAGCCCGACCGCTACAACGTGTTCTGGGGCCGCAACAAGCGCGCATAAGGTGGACGCCATGAGCAAGAAACTGATCGCCTATTTTTCCGCCAGCGGCAACACCGCGAAGCTGGCCAGGACCCTGTCCGCCGCAGCGGAGGCGGAGCTGTACGAGATCCGCCCCGCCGTTCCCTATACGCGGCAGGATCTGAACTGGATGGACAAGAAGTCCCGCAGCACCCTGGAGATGCAGGACAAGAACTGCCGCCCGGCACTGGCCGATTCCGACGCGCCGGTTCCCGGGGCGGACGTGATCTTCCTGGGCTTTCCCGTCTGGTGGTACCGGGAGCCCAGCATCATCGACAGCTTTTTGGACGCCTACGACTTTGGCGGCAAGACCGTCGTTCCCTTCCTGACCTCCGGCATGAGCCCCCTGGGCGAGGGACAGGAGCGGATCGAGGCTCTGGCCAAAGGCGCGAGGGTCCTGACCGGCCGTCGCTTCTCTCCCCGTACCGGCGAGGGCGAGCTCAAGGCCTGGATCGCGGGCCTGGAGCTGGATTGAAGCACACAGCGCGCCCATACACGCCGCAAGCCCCGCTGCAAAGCAGCGGGGCTTGCTTTTTTTGTTTCCGCTTTCCGCGCTCAGAGCTTCAGGCCCGTGAGCCAGCGGCGCATCATGTCGTAGAGATGGTTGCCCGCCATGCGGCGGATGAAGCTGCGGGTGCGGAAAGCGCCCAGGTGCAGCTCGCGCACGAAGGTCTCCCCTTCCACGGCCATGGAGACGAAGACCGTGCCAACCTCGTGGACCCCGTCCCCATCCGGGCCGGCCAGGCCCGTGACGCCAAGACCGATGTCCGCCCCGGTGATGGCCCGGACCCGCTCCGCCATGAGCCGGGCCACCGGCTCGCTGACGGCGCCGTTTTCTTCGATCAGGTCAATGTCGATGCCCAGGAGGCGGAATTTCACCTCGTTGGTGTAGGTGACACAGCCCCCGGCGAACACGGCGCTGGCCCCGGGGATCTCGGTAATCCGGCGGGCCACGTCGCCCCCGGTGCAGCTCTCGGCGGCGGCAAAGCTCAGGCCCCGCTCCCTGAGAAGCGGCAGCACCGCCTCCTCAATGCTCTCCACGTCTATGCCGTAGACCACGTCCCCCAGGCGCTCCTTCACGTGGGCGATCACCGGGGCCATCATGGCCTCGGCCTCCGCCTCGCTCTTCGCCTTGGCGGTGACCTGCAGGAGACAGTCGCACTCCTTGGCGTAGGGGGCCATGCTGGGATTGCGCATGGCGTTCATCTCTTCGGCGAAGATCTGGTCCACCGCGCTCTCCCCGATGCCGAAGATGCGGATCGAATGGGAGACGATCTGCTCCTCGGAGAGCTTTTTCAGATAGGGCACGGCGTATTCCCGGAACATGGGCACACACTCGTTGGGCGGCCCGGGCAGCATGAGGACGATCTTTCCCTCCGCCTCGAAGGCGCAGCCCGGGGCGGTGCCCCAGCGGTTGTGAAACACGGAGCAGCCCTCCGGCAGCAGGGCCTGGCTGAAATTGTTGGGCGTGAAGTCCTTCCCCGTGCGGATGTACTCGTAAAGTCCCTCCCGCTCGGCGGCGTTCTCCGTGAGTCTGAGGCCGAAGCTCTCCGCCAGCACCTGCTTGGTCAGATCGTCGCAGGTCGGCCCCAGGCCGCCGGTGGTGATGATGACGTCGGCCCGGCCCTTGGCGATCTCCACGCAGGCGGCCAGGCGCGCGGGGTTGTCCCCCACCACCGTGTGCCAGCGCACGTTCACGCCGATTTTCGAGAGCATTTCGGAGACGTCCCGGGCGTCGGTGTTGGTGATATGCCCCAGCAGCAGTTCGGTCCCCACGGAGAGGATCTCGGTGTTGTACTCGCGCATTTACGCTTCCTCCTCCGGGTCCAGCCGGATGCGCTCGATGCCCTGCAGGGCCTCCTCCACCAGAGCGTCCACGGCAAGGGCGCTCTCGGCCTGCTCCACCTCGGCTACTGTGGGCCGGGTGCGGGGGTGCCGCGGCGTAAAGACGGTGCAGCAGTCCTCATAGGGCAGGATGGAGGTGTCAAAGGTGCCGATCTTGCGGGACATCTGGACGATCTCCTCCTTGTCCATGCCGATCAGGGGCTGCAGCACGGGCAGGCGCAGCACCGCCTGGGTGCAGGCCATGGCCTCCATGGTCTGGCTGGCCACCTGGCCCAGGTTCTCCCCGGTGACGATGGCCCTTGCCCCGTTGGAGAGCGCGATCCGCTCCGCGATGCGCATCATGAAGCGGCGCATGATGAGGGTGAAATACTCCTCCGGGCACTTGTCCCGGATCTCCTCCTGAATGTGGGTAAAGGGCACCACTTCCAGGGTCATTTTGCCGCACCAGGCCGTCAGCAGCCGGGCCAGCTCGATGACCTTCTCCTTGGCCTGCTGGGAGGTGTAGGGGAAGGAAAAAAAGTGCACCGGGATGAGGCGCACGCCGCGTTTCGCGATCATGTAGGTGGAGACCGGGCTGTCGATGCCGCCGGAGAGCAGGGTCACCGCCACGCCGTTGGAGCCCACGGGCATGCCGCCGGCGCCGTTCACCGGCTGGGCGTGGACGTAGGCCGCCAGATCCCGGATCTCCAGATTCACGATCAGCTCCGGCTCGTGCACGTCCACTTTGCAGTTGGGGTAGGCCTCTGCCAGCTCTCCGCCCACGTACTGGCTGAGCTGGATGGAGGTCAGGGGAAAGCTCTTGTCGCTGCGCTTGGACTCCACCTTGAAGCTCTTGGCCCGCAGCATGTCCTCCCGCAGGTAGTCGATGGCGAGACGCGCGATGGCATCCTTGTCCTTTGCGCAGGCGGCGGCCCGGCTGATCTTCACCACGCCGAAGATCTTCTGCACCGCCTCGAAGGCGGCGTCCATGTCGGCGTTTTCCTCCAGCGCCTCCACATACACCGTGGACTGCATGCAGGTCACCTTGAATTTGCCGATGGGCACCAGCCGACGCCGGATGTTGCCCATGAGCTTTTGCTCAAAGCCCTTGCGGTTGAGACCCTTCAGCACGATCTCGCCCAGCTTGAGTAATAAAATGTCGTTCATACTTGCCCTGTCTTTCTTTTATGCTTCGATTTCAAAGCTCCGGTACTGGATGGCCTCGGCCACGTGCTCCGGGGCGATGCTCTCGCTGCCGGCCAGATCCGCGATGGTGCGGGCCACCCGCAGGATGCGGTCATAGCTCCGGGCGGAGAGGCCCAGCGCCTCAAAGGCGTCCTTCATCAGCTTGTCGCTCTCCCCGTCCAGCACGCAGCAGGCGCGCAGCTCCTTCACGTCCATGCGGGCGTTGGTCAGGGTGCTGTCCGCCCCAAAGCGCCGGCGCTGCACGGCCCGGGCCGCGTCCACCCGCTTTTTGATCTCCGCCGAGGGCTCGGCGGGGGTCCGGTTTTTCAGCTCCTCATACTCCAAGGCCGGCACCTCCACGATCAGGTCGATGCGGTCCAGCAGCGGACCGGAGATCCGGCTCTGATAGCGGCGCACCTCCTGCACGGAGCAGCGGCAGCGGCCCGAGGGGTGCCCGTACCAGCCGCATTTGCAGGGGTTCATGGCGCAGACCAGCATGAAGCGGCTGGGGAAGGTGACGGTGGCCGCCGCCCGGGAGACGGTGACCTGCCCGTCCTCCAGGGGCTGGCGCATGACCTCCAGCACGTCGGAGCGAAACTCCGGCAGCTCGTCCAAAAACAGCACGCCGTGGTGGGCGATGCTGAGCTGGCCGGGGCGCGGGATGGTCCCGCCGCCGGCGAGACCCGCCATGGACACGGTGTGGTGGGGCGAGCAGAAGGGGCGCACGGCCACGATGGGCCGCTTCCGGCTGGTGAGCCCGGCGACGGAGTGGATCTCCGTGGCCTCGATCATCTCCTGGCGGCTCATGTCCGGCAGGATGCCCGGAAGCCGCTTGGCCATCATGGACTTGCCGGCGCCCGGCGGCCCCACCAGCAGGATATTGTGCCCGCCGGCGGCGGCGATCTCCATGGCGCGCTTCACGCTCTCCTGCCCCTTCACGTCCGCGAAGTCCGGCAGGCCGACCCGGGAGTCCTCCGGCCGGGGCGGCTCGGCGGGGCTCAGGCACTCCTCCCCTTTCAGGTGCTTGAGGAGCTGGGCCACCGTCTCCACCGGGTAGACGGAGACGCCCTCGGCAAAGGCGGCCTCGGAGGCGTTCTCCGCCGGGACGAAGAGGGTCTTGATCCCCTCCCGCCGGGCGGCGATGGCCATGGGCAGCGCGCCGGTCACCGGGCGCAGGTCTCCCGTCAGGGAGAGCTCCCCCAGAAAGGCGCAGTCCTCGGCGGGCCTTCTGATCTCCCCCGTGGCCGCCAGGATGCCCACCAGCATGGGCAGGTCGTAGACCGTGCCGATCTTCTTTTTGTCCGCGGGGGCCAGGTTCACCGTCATGCGGCTCACGGGGAAGCGAAAGCCGTTGTTTTTGACCGCAGCGTGCACCCGCTGCCGGCTCTCCTTCACCGCCGCGTCCGGCAGGCCCACGATGTCAAAGGCGGGCAGGCCGTTGGCGATGTCCACCTCCACGGTGACGCCGTAGCCGCCGATGCCGCTGACGCCCAGGCTCATGACACGCGCAAACATACAATCACCTTTCCATATAGCCTCCCCCTCCGGGGGTCTTGGGTGTGGCGCGGAGCGCCGGATCACGATCTCTTTCCATATAGCCTCCCCCTCCGGGGGAGGTGGCGCGGAGCGCCGGAAGGGGTTGCCCCCCATCGGCCCTTCGGGCCACTTCCCCCAGAGGGGGAAGCAAGATTCGTGTTATTCCTTTTCGACCTCGCCCACGATGGCGATGTGCAGCTCGTCCAGCTGCTTCTGGGTCACCTCGGAGGGGGCGTCCATCATCACGTCCTGGGCCTTCTGGTTCATGGGGAAGGTGATGACCTCCCGGATGGACTCCTCCCCGGTCAGCAGCATGACGATGCGGTCGATGCCGGGGGCGCAGCCCGCGTGAGGCGGCGCGCCGTAGCAGAAGGCGTTGTACATGGCGGGGAATTTCTTCTTCACGTCCGCCTCGCCCAGGCGCACCAGCTCGAAGGCCTTGATCATGATCTCCGGGTCGTGGTTGCGCACCGCGCCGGAGGCGCTCTCGTAGCCGTTGCAGACCAGGTCGTACTGGTTGGCCATGATCTCCAGGGGATCCATCTCGCCCCGCTCGGCCTTCAGCAGCACGTCCAGCCCGCCGGCGGGCATGGAGAAGGGATTGTGGCAGAACTCCAGCTCGCCCGACTCCTCCCCGATCTCGTACATGGGGAAGTCCACGATCCAGCACAGGGCGTACTGCTCCTTGTCCATGTGGTTGGGGCAGAGGACGCCCAGCTTGGAGCGCATCACGCCGGCGGTCTTCTGCGCCACGGCCAGCTTGCCCGCCGCCAGGCCCACGAAGCAGCCGGGCTGCAGGCCCAGGGTCTCGATCACCTGCTCCTTCACGGGCTGGATGAACTTGGCGATGCCGCCCACGATCTCGCCCTTCTCGTCCAGGCGGAACCAGTAGCTCTTCTGGGCGGTCTGCACCTCCACGTCGCTGCAGAGCTTGTCGATCTGCTTGCGGGTGGCGTTGAAATCGGTGACGACCACGGCCTTCACGGTGTTGCCCTCGAAGGGGCCGAAGCCGATGTTCTGCAGGAGGGCGGTGGCGTCCTGGATCTCCAGGTCGATGCGCAGGTCCGGCTTGTCGGTGCCGTAGCGCTCCATGGCCTCCCGGAAGGGGATGCGCTTGAAGGGAGCGGCGCTCACCCGCTTGTAGAGACCGAAGTTCTCAAACACGGGCTGCAGAACCGTCTCCAGCACGCCCAGCACGTCGTCCTGGTCGGCGAAGGCCATCTCCATGTCCAGCTGGTAGAATTCGCCGGGGGTGCGGTCGCCCCGGGCGTCCTCGTCCCGGAAGCAGGGAGCGATCTGGAAATAGCGGTCGAAGCCGGAGGTCATCAGCAGCTGCTTGAACTGCTGGGGCGCCTGGGGCAGGGCGTAAAACTTGCCGGGATGCTTCCGGGCAGGCACCAAATAGTCCCGCGCGCCCTCGGGAGAGGAGGCGGTCAGGATGGGGGTGGTGATCTCCAGGAAGCCCTGCTCGGTCATACGGCGGCGGATGTCCGCCACCACCTGGCAGCGCAGGATGATGTTGTGCTTTACGGCGGGGTTGCGCAGATCCAGGAAGCGGTATTTCAGGCGGGTGGCCTCGTCCGCGTCCCGGCTGCGGTTGATCTCAAAGGGCAGCTCGTTGTAGCGGCAGCGGCCCAGGACCTCCAGCTTCTCCGGGACGATCTCGATGTCGCCGGTGGCCTGCTTGGGGTTCTTGCTGGCCCGCTCGCGCACGGTGCCCTCCACGGAAACGGTGGACTCCTTGTTGATGGCGCGGAAGGCGGCCACCATGTCCTCGGTCTCGGCCACCACCTGGGTGGTGCCGTAGAAATCGCGGATCACCGCGAAGGCCAGATTGCTGCCCACCACGCGCAGATTCTCCATCCAGCCGACAATTTTCACTTTCTGCCCTGCGTGCTCCAGCCGAAGCTCTCCGCAGGTATGGGTACGGTTTTGAATCATTTCCTATATCTCCTTCCAAGCATCAAGGAAGTGAAGAACACTTCGCTTTCCGCTGTTCCCTGTTCGTTGTTCACTTTTCGCTGATGATTGCGCCGCTGTTGCGCTTTTCCACACTCTCCCGGATAAAAGCGGCGGCCTCCTCCGGCTTCATGCGCTGCTGCTTGCCGCTCTGCATGTCCTTGACGGAGACCTGGCCGGCGGCGATCTCATCCTCGCCCAGGAGCACCGCGAAGGGGGCGCCGATCTTGTCGGCATAGCCGATCTTGGCCTTGAACTTGCGCTTCTCGCCGTAGAGCTGGGTGCGCACGCCGCCTTGCCGCAGCGTGGTGGCCGCCGCCACGGCGGGGCCCACCTCCTCGGTCATGGGGATCACCAGCGCGTCGCAGGGGGCGGTGACCAGCTCCTCGGACAGCAGGCCCTGCTCGTTGAGCACATAGAAGAGCCGGGTCAGGCCGATGGAGATGCCCACGCCGGGCAGCTGCTTGTCGGTGTAATACTCCGCCAGATTGTCGTAGCGGCCGCCGGAGCAGATGGAGCCGATCTCCGGGTGCTCCAGCATCTCCGTCTCGTAGACGGTGCCGGTGTAGTAGTCCAGGCCCCGGGCGATGGTCAGGTCGATGGCAAAGTGATCCTCCGGCACGCCGAAGTCCTGCAGGTATCTGGTCACGGTGATCAGCTCGTCCAGGCCCTGGTCGAAGAGCGGGTCCATGCCCCGGTAGTCCTCCAGCCGGGAGAGCACGTAGGCATTGTCTCCCTGGATGGCCATGAAGTCCATCACGTTTTCGGACTTGTCGGGCAGCATTTTCACCTCGTCGATGAGCAGCTCCTTGACCTTGTGGGGGCCGATCTTGTCCAGCTTGTCCACGGTGCGCATGATCTCCCCGGCCTTCTCGCTCATGCCGTTCATGGCGTAGAAGCCGTTGAGGATCTTGCGGTTATTGACCTTGATCTTGAACTTTTTGAGCCCCAGGCGGGTGAAGGTGCTGTAGATCACGGCGGGGATCTCGGCCTCGTTGAGGATGTCCAGCTTCCCGTCGCCGATCACGTCGATATCCGCCTGGTAAAACTCCCGGAAGCGGCCCCGCTGGGCCCGCTCGCCCCGGTAGACCTTGCCGATCTGGAAGCGC
Organism: Oscillospiraceae bacterium; assembly: GCA_017428565.1. GTDB lineage: Bacteria > Bacillota > Clostridia > Oscillospirales > Oscillospiraceae > Limivicinus. Next base: position 576 of record JAFRQP010000068.1, on the reverse strand, counting down.
TTGAAGGGGAAGGCCAGCTCCGCGTAGTGCGCGGCCACATACTTGGCCAGGGGCACCGTCAGATCAAAGCGCAGGGCCAGATCGCTGTCCCCCTTCTGGAAGCGGTAGATCTGCTTTTCCGTCTCGCCGCCGCCCTTGGCAAGCAGCACCTCCGCCGATTCGATGATCGGCGTGTCCAGCGGCGTGAAGCCGAAGAGCGCATAGCTCTCCCGCAGGGTCTGCATCATCCGCTCCATTTTCATCTGATCCCGTGGCGCCAGCTCCATGAAGCCGGAGAGGGTCCGGGGCGCGACTTTCGCCATAAGCATGCTCCTGTCAGATAGAATGTGTAGGGGCGGCTATCAGCCGCCCGCGTACCGATATTCGCCGCGCCGGTACGGGACGGTCGACTGCACGATGACGTTCGTCACGTCCGCAAGGCCGAAGTAGCGCCAGTTGTCGACCTTGCGGTTCTGCGCGACTTCGGCGGGGCTGAGCGCATGGTCGTATTGGCGGAAGGACTTCAGTGTGCCGACAAAACGATCGGTCGTGCCCGACTTGCCATAGCCGCCAAGGCAGAAGCCCGTGTCCGAATAG
>JAFRQP010000067.1 GCA_017428565.1 Oscillospiraceae bacterium | reverse complement strand
TGGCCTGGCGGATCCACCAGGTGGCGTAGGTGGAGAACTTGTAGCCCTTGGTGTAGTCGAACTTCTCCACGGCCTTGATGAGGCCCAGGTTGCCCTCCTGGATCAGATCCAGGAACAGCATGCCCCGGCCCACGTAGCGCTTGGCGATGGAGACCACCAGACGGAGGTTGGCCTCGGTCATGCGGTGCTTGGCGTCCTCGTCCCCCTCGGACATCTTGATGGCCAGGGCCACCTCTTCCTCCGGGGTCAGCAGAGGCACCTTGCCGATCTCCTTCAGGTACATGCGCACCGGGTCGTCGGTGGAGAAGGAATCCATCATGGCGTCGGTGTCGGCGATCTCCTCCTCGGGGACCTCCTCGATCTCGGCCAGATCCTCCACCTCGGGCAGCACGTCGTCGTCCAGGGGGGGCAGGGTGTCGTCCCCGCTGACGTCAATGTCCACGCCGTTCTGCTCCAGGGTCTCATAGAACTTGTTGATGACCTCGCTGTCCAGGTTCAGATCCTCCAGGATCTCCAGCTCCTTGGCAGCCAGACGCCCGGTCTTCTTGCCCTTCTCCAGCAGCTCGTTCAGCTTCTCCTCCGGAGACTTGGGGGGCTCGCTGTCCTTTTTCTTGGCAGGGCGCTTCTTGGGCTTGGGCAGCTCCGTCTCGTCCTGATCCGCGATGTCGCTGGCGGCGGCCTCCTCCAGGAACTTGTCCGCCATGCTCTCCAGTTCTTCTTCGCTCAGCTTGATTTCATCAGCCATTTTCACTCATACCTCTTTCCTTTTTCTCTTTGCCGCTCGGCCAGCGCCCGCAGATCCAGGGGCGCGTCTTTTTCTGTCCGCTGCTGACAGCGGTCTTGGATGATCTTTATGTAGTCCTGCAGGGCCCGGTCGCCTTTTCCGAAGTCCACCGGCTCCTGCTGGATGCGTACCAGAAGGGACATCTCCGCCCCGCTCAGCTCCTCGCCCAGGCTCGCGCCGCTGACGCTCTCGTGCCGGGCGATCCGTCCGCGGAGCACCCCGTAGATCCGCGCCAGGGCCGGGGAGGAAAAGCGCTCCGCCTCCGGCAGTCCCGGCCGGGCTCCCAGCTCCGGCTCCAGGCTCAGCAGGCGGATCATGCCCTCCTCCGCCCGGGCGGACACCGGGTCGTCATAGCGCAGCTCCTTCTCCGGCGGCTGGCTCTGCCGCTCCGGCTGGGTCTGGCGCCGCTCCTCCTCCCGGTAGGCCCGGTTCACCAGGCGCTTGCGCCGGCGCTCCACCTCCTGGGTGATCAGCTCCTCCGCCACGCCCGCCAGAGAGGCCACCCGCATGGCGTAGACCTGCCGCTCCACCAGACCGGGGAGCCGGGCCACCAGCTCCGTGGCCTCCTTGAGGAATTCCACCTTCTGCTCGTCCACCGAGAGGTCGTATTTCTCCGTCACGCCCCGCAGCCGGTAGTCCACCTGGTTCTCCGAGCCCTCCAGCAGCTTGCGGAAGGCCTCCGGCCCCTTGGCCTTGATGAACTCGTCCGGGTCCTTGGCCCCGGTGAGACGCAGGACCTTCACCTTCACGTCCAGCTTTTCCAGGATGGTGATGGCCCGCTGGGAGGCCTTCAGTCCCGCCCCGTCGTTGTCGTAGGCGATGATGACCTGATTGGTGTAGCGGGAGAGGAGCCGGGCCTGCTCCGGCGTCAGGGAGGTGCCCAGAGAGGCCACCGCCGAGTCGAAGCCTGCCTGATGCAGGGAAACCACGTCTATATTGCCCTCGGAGAGGATGATATATCCGCTTTTTGATTTTTTTGCCAGATTCAGGGCAAAAAGGTTGCGGCTTTTGTTAAAAACAAGGGTCTCGGGGCTGTTCATGTACTTGGGCTCCCCGTCCCCCAGGATGCGGCCGGAAAAGCCGATGACGTTGCCGCGCACGTCGATGACCGGGAACATGAGCCGGTTGCGGAAGGTGTCGTAAAAGCCGCCGCTCTTGCCCCGGCGCACCAGCCCCGCGTCCGCCAGCTCAAAGTCCGTGTAGCCCTTCTGCCGCATGGCCTTTTCCAGACTGTCCCAGCTGTCCGGGGCGTAGCCGATGCCGAAATTCCGGGCCGTGGCGGGGGAGATGCGGCGCTGGGCCATATAATCCCCGGCCCGCTTGCCCGCGGGAGTGGCCAGCTGCTCGTAGAAAAAGCGGGCGGCGTCCTTGTTCAGGGCCAGCATCCTTACCCGCTTGCGGCTCTCGGCGTCGTTCTGCTCCTCGGGCATGGTCATCCCCGCCCGGCGGGCCAGGAAGGCCACCGCGTCCCGATAGCCCAGGTTTTCGATCTCCATGATGAAGTTGATGACGCTTCCGCCCTTGCCGCAGCCGAAGCAGTGGTAGATCTGCTTCTCCTGGTTCACGGAGAAGGAGGGGGTCTTCTCGCTGTGGAAGGGGCAGAGGCCGAACTGGTTGGCCCCGCTGCGCTTGGAGAGACGCACATAGCCGGAGACCACGTCCACGATGTCGTTGCGGGCGACAAGGTCATCTATGAACTTTTCACTGAAAGCCATGTGGGAATCACCTCCGGTGATTCAGAACTTAGTGCGTAGTGCTTAGTGCTTAGAATCCGGATCAGACGCGTGCGTCATTCTGGTAAGGATTCTTCCTATCTCGTTGCAAAGAGAGAGGGTATGAATGCACTGTTCCTCACGAAAAAACTGCTGACGAATCCCAATCAGTACTTGGGTTTCGAGTTCGAAAACGGAGCCTCTGGCAATAGAGAGAAATTGTGCAAGTTCTTTGCGGCTGCTTCTCCCATAGCCTTCTGAAATGTTGGATGGGATGGAAACTGCACACCTGCGAAGTTGGTCGGACAGAGCGAATAATTCCTCTTTGGGAAGATGTTTTGAAAGAGAATATATTTCATCGACAAGATCCATCGATTTTTGCCAGACAATTAAATCTTTATAACTTTTATAGCTCACAATCGGCCTCCCGTCTTCTACGCACTACGTACTAAGCACTACGCACTACTTCACGCTCCAGGCGAAGGGGATGAACAGCTCGCCGTATTTCTCCATGGCGTAGCCGTCGGTCATGCCGGAGATGTAGTCGCAGGCGGCGCGGCCCCGGCCCTCCCGCTCCACGATGGGCAGGAAATCCTCGGGCAGCTTTTCCGGGTGGGCCACGTAGTAGTCGTAGAGCCGGCTCAGGATGCCCTCCACCTTGCTCTCCTCGCTCTTCGCCACGGGGTTGGTGTAGATATCGGAATACATGAAGCTGTGGAAGAAGAGGAAGGTCTCCCACATCTCGGGGGACATTTTCAGCTCCCCGTCGCCGCTGTTTGCGATCAGATCCGTCAGAAAGGCGTTGATGCGCGCGCTGTTGCGCTCCCCGCAGGTTTTCCGGATGCGCTCCGGCACCTGCTCCTCCGTCAGGATGCCCGCCCGGATGGAGTCGTCCAGGTCGTGGTTGATGTAGGCGATCCGGTCGCAGAGACGCACCGTGGTGGCCTCCCGGGTGTCGTCGGGCGCGCCGTGGGTGTGGCTCAGAATGCCCATGCGGGTCTCATAGCAGAGATTCAGACCCCGGCCGTCCCGCTCCAGCAGGTCCACCACCCGCAGGCTCTGCTCGTAGTGCTTGAAGCCGCCCTCGTAGATCTTGTTCAGGGCCCGCTCCCCGGCGTGGCCGAAGGGCGTGTGGCCCAGATCGTGGCCCAGGCCGATGGCCTCCGCCAGATCCTCGTTCAGCCGCAGGGCCCGGGCCACGGTGCGGGCCAGGCGGGTCACCTCCAGGGTGTGGGTCAGGCGGGTGCGGTAGTGATCCCCCTCGGGCTGGAGAAAGACCTGGGTCTTGTGCTTGAGCCTCCGGAAGGACTTGGAGTGGGTGATGCGGTCGATATCCCGCTGAAAGCAGGGGCGAATGTCGCACTCCGGCTCCGGGTGCAGACGCCCCCGGCTGTTCTCCGACAGGACGCCGTAGGGTCCGATCAGCAAATGCTCCGCCTGTTCCCGTTCCACGCGCGGAAGAACCATGGGATCACCTCCAAATTCCGTCTACTTTCATTATACGACGCAAAAGAATATTTCCCTTTTTTATTTCCCGAAATTTTTTCGGCTGCGCCATACGGGGCGAAAACGGGAGACGCAATGGGCTGCGTCTCCCGTTTCTGAAAACTGAAAGGGTCGTCGAGGACGCCGACCCCTACGGTGCGAGGCGTTACGGACAGCCGGCTTACCCTATTTAGCCTCCCTGTCGCTGCAAATAAGACAGATCAACATTGAGCACATCGGGGCGGACCCAGGCCAAGCCCTCGTGTGTGGTGGTATAGAACAGCGGCTTGCGGTCTTTGTCGAGAAAGGCAATATCATCCAAGCCGAAGCTCGTATTCTCTATGGAACTGTAATCTGATCTTTCGTTGAAAAAGAAAGAGGGATATTGCAGTAAATAGTTGAAAAATGCTTTGGTGTTGAGAAAGAATTCATATTGCATCGCGCGTCTGGAGGCAACTGTACCCAGCCATTTGCAGACGGGCTTCTTATCCACAAGCACCATCGTCTCCATTGCCTGGAGCACATGGGGATCGTCCGCTGCTTCGCCGTCAATCTGCACCAGAACAACATACCTGCTCAGCTTGCGCAGCCGCAGCAGCAGAGATTCATACTGCGCATAGTCATAGATGGGATAGAAGATCATTCCGCTTTCGTCCGCCATAGATACGCTCCTTTTTCAACGTGTGGGCACAAGGCCCAGCCGCTTTTGAACGCAAATGCGGGTCTGCGGGCGGCTGATAGCCGCCCCTACGGGGTCAAAGCCGCGTTTTTCCGCTCTCCCGTATTCTCAAAACTCAAAACTGAAAACTGAAAACTACTCCACCGGCACGGCCTGGAAGCTCTCGCCGGTGACAGCCGCCTTCACTGCCCCGCCGCTGAGATCAAAAATGCGGGCCCGGAAGGCCTCGCTCTTCTCCTCCGGGATCAGGGCCCGGATGGTGACGGCGGCGCCGTAGTCCAGACCTTCCACCGCCCCGTCAAAGGCGGCGATCTCCTGCTTGTAGCGCTCCAGCGCGGCGTAGGAGCAGGGCAGCTCCAGCCGGATCCAGCGCCGGACCACCGAGCGGCCCGCCGCGTCCAGGGCGTCCTTGGCGCTCTTGGTATAGGCCCGGAAGAGACCTCCGGCACCCAGCAGCACCCCGCCGAAATAGCGGGTCACCACGCAGACCAGGTTGGTGACGCCCTCCCGCCGAAAGACCTCCAGCATGGGGATGCCGGCGGTGCCCTGGGGCTCCCCGTCGTCGGAGTAGCGCTCGGGGCCGTCCTGCAGCAGATAGCACCAGCAGTTGTGCCGGGCGTCGTAGTATTTCTTTTTCATTTCCGCGACGAAAGCCCGGGCCTCGTCCTCCGATTCCACCGGGCGCACATGGCCCAGGAAGCGGGAACGCTTTTCCACGATTTCGCTTTCGCCGGCCCTGGCGGGGAAAAAGGTTTCGCTCATGCTCTCGTCCTCACAGATCCAGCTGATAAATGCGGTGATCCTCAATGCCCTCGTACCAGGCAAACCAGTCCCGGGGGATGGGGCAGATTTCCAGAAACCTGCCTCCGGCGGCCTCGATGATCTTCCGGGAGGCCGTGTTGGAGGCGTCGCAGGTGAGATAAATGCGCGTCATCCCGTGAAAGCGCGCCACGGGCAGCACCAGCTGCAGCGCGGCCAGGGAGTAGCGATGCCCTTGGAAGGGCTCCTCAATCTCATAGCCGATGTGGCCGTTATAATAGGAATGATAGTTGTCCCCGATACGGACGCTGATGGCTCCGACGGCCTGCCCGCCCACAAAGATCTCGTAATAGTAGAAGGGAATCAGCACCTCGTCGCCGGGGTATTTTTCGATGAGCTCCAGGCGCATCCCGTTCTCTCCGGAAATGTGGTCGAAGCGATCGGTGAAGGAAAAATCGCTCATGGCTGCCAGTCCTCTCGCAGGATGGAATAGTAAAGACTGTTGCGCACGTCCCCCAGGGGGGAGGTCCAGGCCTCCGCGCAGCGGTAGGTGAAGCCGCACTTCTCAATGACCCGGCGGGACTTCCGGTTGAAGTCCGCGTGGGCGCACCAGACGGCCTCCGCGCCCCGGTCAAAGCACAGGGCGATCAGCGCCCGGACGGCCTCGGGGATATAGCCCTTTCCCCAGAGGGGGCGGGCCAGCCAATAGCCGATCTCCGGTTGCCGGTTTGCCAGGCTGCAGGAACCGGGGAAGATGCCCACGCTGCCCACGGGCTCGTCGCTGCCGCGGAGGGTGACGGCCCAGGTGTCCGGCTTCATCAGGATCGTGTGCAGCACCTGCAGGCTGTCCTCCACGCTCGTGTGAGGCGCCCAGCCCGCCGCCGGGCCCACCTGGGGATCGGAGGCATAGCGGTATAGATCGGCGGCGTCCTCCTCCCGCCAGGGGCGCAGGATCAGCCGCGGGGTCTCGATGATGGACATAGACATGATTTGATCCTCTCTGCCCGTAGGGACGACCATTGTGTCGTCCGTCCGCGCCGACGCTGTACCGGACAGGCGGACGAGCAATGCTCGTCCCTACGACTCCCAGTCTTCCTTCGTCTCGGTATAGCCGGGGATATACTGCTTGACGCGGCCGTAGAGATCAGGCTGCACCACGGCCTCCACCTCGACGCCCGCCTCGGTATAGTCCGTGCGCAGCACCTTGGCCTCCCGGTTCAGAGCGTCCAGCAGGCCGGCGGCGGCATAGGGCAGCAGCAGCGTCACCTGGCGCTTGCCCCGGTCCAGCATGTCCGAGAGCTTTTTCACCAGCGTGTCGGCCCCCTCGCCGCTTTTGGCGGAGATGCAGACCACGTCCTCCCCGTGGGGCAGGATGCCGATGTAGCGGTCGCACTTGTTGAATACCCGCAGGCAGGGGGTGCTCTCGGCCCCCAGCTGGCGGATCAGCTCGTTCACCACCCGGGCCTGCTCCTCCGCCTCGGGGTTGGAGATGTCGATGACGTGCAGCAGCACGTCCGCAAAGCGCAGCTCCTCCAGGGTGGCCTTGAAGGCCTCGATCAGATGGGTGGGGAGCTTGCGGATGAAGCCCACGGTGTCGGAGAGCAGCACCTCGGTGCTCTCGTCGATGCGGAGCCGCCGGGTGGTGGTGTCCAGCGTGTCGAACAGCCGGTCGTTGGCCGGGATCTGCGAGCCGGTGAGGCAGTTTAAGAGCGTGGACTTGCCCGCGTTGGTGTAGCCCACCAGGGCCACCACGGGCATGGCGTTCTTCTCCCGCCGGCGGCGCTGGGTGGCGCGCACCTGGCGCACCGCGGCCAGCTCCTCCTCCAGCTTCTGGATCTTGCGGCGGATGTGGCGCCGGTCGGTCTCCAGCTGGGTCTCGCCGGGGCCGCGGGTGCCGATGGGCGAGGAGCCGCCGGAGGCGGTCTGCCGCACCAGGTGGGTCCACATGCCGGTGAGCCGGGGCAGGAGATACTTGTACTGGGCCAGCTCCACCTGGAGCTGGCCTTCCTTGGTCTGAGCCCGCTGGGCGAAGATGTCCAGGATCAGACCCGAGCGGTCCAGCACCTTGACCCCCAGCTCCTCCGAGAGCACCCGCATCTGGGAGGGGGAGAGTTCGTTGTCGAACACGGCCAGGTCGCAGTCGTTGCGCTCGATGAGCTCCTTCATCTCCCGCACCTTGCCGTCCCCGATGAAGCTGCGGGGCTCCGGGCTGGGGCGGTTCTGGATCAGCATGGCCACGGCCTCGCCCCCGGCGGTCTCCACCAGGGCGGCCAGCTCCTCCATGCTCACGTCGGTGGAGCGCTCATGCTCGTCCATGCTGGCGGCGGCCAGGCCTGCCAGCACGGCCCTTTCTTTTTTTCTCTGCTCTTGTTCCATGCCGCTCAGTACAGATCCTCCTCAAAGAGCTTGCCCTGCTCGGCCTTGGCGGCCTCCTGCTGCCGCTGCCGGGCCAGCTCCTTCCGGCGCTGCTCGGCAAGCCTCCGCTGCTTCAGATGCTTGCGGCGCAGACGGCGATAGCGGGTCACCAGCGCCAGATACGCCGCGATCAGCAGCACCAGCAGGATGATGACGATCAGCACCGCGGGCCGGGACAGGACCTCCCGCAGGTTCTGCTTGAGATAGCCCCAGTGGTTCAGATCCACGCTGTTGGCGGAGATCAGGGTCACGGTGGCCAGCTTGTTGCCGTTGTAGAAGATCTGGGCCACGCCCAGCTCGGTGCCCGCCTCGATGGGGGCGGTCAGCTCCTCGTTGATCAGATGGATCTGGATGTCCTCGCTGCCGGGCTCCACGTTGTTGGGCAGGGTGAGGGTGACGCTGCTCACGGGCTTGAGCCCCACGCGGGCGTCCCCGTCGGCCAGCTTCACGTCCACGTACTCCAGCACCTCGTCTGTGGAGACGATGGTGCGGGTGGTGAAGTTGTCAAAGGCCCAGTCGTACAGGATGGCGGAGTTGACGAAGTTGTAGCGGGTGTCGGTTTCCAGCAGATAGGGCCCGTCGCAGCCCATCACGATGGCCAGCAGCCGCATGCCGTTGCGCTCGGCGGTGGAGATGAGGCAGTAGCCCGCGGCCCGGGTGTAGCCGGTCTTGATGCCGTGGGCGTCCTCATAGAGGTAGCCGGCGCCGTAGATCCCGTCGGGGGAGATGAGAGCGTTGGAGTTTTTCAGCTCCCGGGAGGGGTTCAGATTGGTGGCGGGGACGGTGTAGGCCGTGGCGTCGCAGATCTCCATGAATTCCGGGTGCTGCAGCGCCTGCTTGGTGATCCGGTACAGGTCGTAGGCGGTGGTGATGTTGTCGTTGGAAAGGCCGTTGGGGTCCACGAAGCGGGTGTTGGTGCAGCCCAGCTCCGCGGCGCGGCTGTTCATCCGGTCCACAAAGTTGGGGATGCCGTTGCCCAGATAGGAGGCGATGACGTTGCAGGCGTCGTTTCCGGAGGACACCGCGGCGCAGTAGAGCAGATCCCGCAGGGTCATCTGCTCGCCGGCCACGATGTAGACGCTGGAGCTGTCGTCGCCCATGCCGTTCTGGCAGTCCAGCCCCGCGGTGATGATGGTGTCCATGGTGACCTCGCCCCGCTCCACGGCCTCCAGGGCCAGCAGGATGGTCATGACCTTGGTCAGACTGGCGGGCTGGCAGGGCATTTCATAGTTCACCCGGTAGAGGATGGTGCCGCTGTCCAGATCCACCAGCAGCGCCGCCATGGCCAGACCCTCCGCTGTGCTGAAATGCAGGTCCGGCGGGGAGAGCGGCTCCCCCGGCGCGAGAGTGGGAGCGGGAGAGGGGCTGACGGCTTCGGTCTCCGGCTCCTCGCCGGCTTCGGCCTCCTCGGCAAAGGCCAGCGGCGCGCAGAGCGCGGCCAGCAGGCACAGGATCAGAAGAAAGGATAGAATGCGTGTCTTTTTCATGAGATACTCCCGTTTTGTCTGTTTTTGGAGTCATACTGATACCTGATAGAAAGGTCGAGAAAGATTTCCGAGCAGAATTCGTGCCAGACGAGGCGAAGACCGCAGAGCATAATGGACATATATGGTCAAGGGCTTCAACGAAGGATGGTGCGAATTGTGCCGGAAAGATTCCGAGATTTCTATCAGGGATCAGTATCAGAAAGCGAAATGGGCGATATAGTCCCAGTAGCAGCGGGGGACGCTCCGGTCCGCCACCAGCAGCACCGTGGCCAGCAGCGTACCGTCCCGGTACAGCTGCGCCTGGCCCAGCACCTCGCCGGCCCGGACGGGGGCGATCAGGTTCCCGTCAAAGAGCTGGATGCGCAGATCCTCGCTCCCGGGCGGGATCTCGTCGGGCAGGGGGAGAGAGAGCTCGTCCACCGGCAGCAGCCCCACCCGGGGATCTCCCAGGGCGAAGGCGATCTCCGCCTGGGCCGCGGGAAGCTCCGGCTGCAGCAGGCTCCGGCGGCTGAAATGGGCGAAGGCCCAATCGTAGAGCCGGATGGTGTCGGAAAAGTTCCGGTATTCCTCCCCCCCGCTGAGCAGCGGCCCGTCGCAGCCCAGCACGATGGCCAGCAGCCGCATGCCGTTGCGCTCGGCGGTGGAGATGAGACAGTAGCCCGCGGCCCGGGTGTAGCCGGTCTTGACGCCGTGGGCGCCCTCGTAGAGATAGCCGGCGCCGTAGAAGCCGTCGGGGGCGATGAGGGCGTTGGAGCTTTTCAGCTGCCGCTCGCCCTGCTGGTTGGTGGCGGGGACGGTGTAGGCGCGGGTGTCGCAGAGCTCCCGAAAGGCGGGGTGGCGCAGCGCCTCCCGGGTGATGAGATAGAGATCCCGGGCGCTGGTCAGATCGTCATAGCTGAGCCCGTTGGGGTCCACGAAATGGGTCTGGCTGCAGCCCAGCTCCGCGGCGCGCTCGTTCATCCGCTCCACAAAGCCGGGGATGCTGCCGGCAAGATAGGCGGCGATCACGTTGCAGGCGTCGTTGCCGGAGGCCACCGCCGCGCAGTACAGCAGATCCCGCAGGCTCATCTGCTCCCCGGCGCGGATGCCCACGCTGGAGCTGTCGTCCCGCATACCGCTGCGGCAGTCGGGTCCGGCGGTCACCGGATCGTCCAGGCTGACCTCCCCCCGCTCCGCGGCCTCCAGCGCCAGCAGGATGGTCATGATCTTGGTGAGGCTTGCGGGGGAGCGCTGCTGATCGGCGTTGCGCTCGTAGAGGACGAGCCCGCTGTCCAGATCCACCAGCAGCACGGCCTGGGCGGAGAGCCGCTCCGGCTCCTCCAGCGCCTGCGCCCCGGGTCCCGCCAGGGAAAACAGCAGGCTGAAAGCCAGCAGCAAAGAAAAAGTTCTGAATTTTTGCATTTTGTTCTCCCGTTTTTCCCGGGCTTGTGGTATGATACAGTATCAGCCGGGCGGGGCGGAGCCCTTCGCGCCCGCTGACACGTTAACGCCCTCATTATAAAGAGGAAGCACTGGATTTGCAACTTAAAATTTCCTTAAGAGCAGGGAGCAGGCCATGAAAATACTGGTTGTCGACGATGAGAAGCTCTTGGTCAAGGGCATCAAATTCAATCTGGAAAACGAGGGCTACACCGTAGACGTGGGCTACGACGGGGAAATGGCCGTCTCCATGGCCCGCACGGGGAACTATGATCTGATCATCCTGGATCTGATGATGCCCCTGAAGGACGGGCTGGAGGCCTGCCAGGAGATCCGCGGCTTCTCCACCGTGCCCATCATCATGCTCACCGCCCGCAGCGAAAAGGCGGACCTGCTCATGGGCTTTGAGTCCGGCGCGGACGACTATGTGACCAAGCCCTTCGACATCATGGTGCTGAAGGCCCGGGTCCGGGCCCTGCTGCGCCGGGCCAGTCTCGCCGCCCCCGTGGCGCCCAGCTTCTCCCGAGTGCTGCAGCGGGGCCACATCAGCGTGGACGAGGAGCGGCGCACCGCCTGCAAAAACGGTGTGCCGGTGGAGCTGACCATGAAGGAGTTCGACCTGATCCTCTTCCTGATGAAAAATCCCGGCCGGGTCTACAGCCGGGAGGCGCTGCTGGATCTGGTCTGGGGCTATGAGTACCAGGGGGACACCCGCACCGTGGACGTGCACATCCGCCGTCTGCGGGAAAAGCTGGAGCTGGATCCCGCCCATCCCGACTACATCGCCACCAAATGGGGCGTAGGATATTACTTTAGTGAAAAGTGAAAAGTGAACAGTGAAAAGAGAGTAGTTAGTGCGTAGTGCGCAGTGCTTAGGAGACGGTGGAGGCAAAAACCTCCCCTGTGCAAGGGGAGGCATCAGCCGTCAGGCTGACGGAGGGCTTGTCCTTTAGGCCCATGCGGCCTGCAGCGTGCAAAAAGCCCCCCCTTGCCTAAGGGGGGCAAAAAGAGGCGGTCCGCCGGCCGCAATTCCAATCCGTCGCGAAGCGACGCCACAACTCTTCACTTTTCACTCTTCGCTCTTCACTCAAACAAACGGAGTTTTTTGCCATGCACAGTATCCGCACACAATTTATATCCTTCATTGTGGCGCTGCTGCTGATTTTGCTGCTGCTGCTGAACACCTACCCGCTGATCTCCTCCCGGGACGCCATTTTTGAGGAAAAGCGCAGCTCCATGAGCGCCCAGGCCTCCACGGCGGCCGCGCCGCTGAACGGGCTGGAGAGGCTGAACCGGGAGAATATCGCCGAGGTGCTGCGCTATCTGGATCTCAGCGGCTATTCCCGGGTGCTGGTGACGGACCGGGAGGGCAATCCCCTCTACGACTCCGGGAGCAACGCCCTCATCCCCGGGGACGTGGCCACCTGCCTGACGGGGAAGACCGTGTTCCGCTCCTCCTTCTCGGAGGAGGCCTTCGTCAGCAGCATCGCCATCCCGCTCAGCGCCCAGGGCGAGCTCACCGGCGCCCTGTATCTGACGGAGAACGACACGGAGCGGGCGGAGATCATCCTGGGCTTCCAGAACCGGATCCGGGTGGCCTCTCTGGGCATCGGCGCCCTGGCGATGGTGCTGGCGCTGCTGTTCATCTTTCTGCTGCTGCAGCGCATCCGCGCCCTGGTGCGCTCCATGCGCGTGGTGGCCGAGGGGGACTACAGCTACCGCCACGTGAACAAGGGGCGGGACGAGATCACCGAGCTGGGGGAGGAGTTCAACCAGCTCACCGAGCGCCTGCAGTCCACCGAGGAGCAGCGCCGCCGCTTCGTCTCCGACGCCTCCCACGAGCTGAAAACGCCCCTGGCCTCCATCCGCCTGCTGGCGGACAGCGTGGTGCAGAACGAGAACGTGGACCCGGAGACCATGCGGGAGTTCGTCACCGACATCGGCAAGGAGGCTATCCGCCTGCAGCGCACCACGGAGAAGCTGCTGACCCTGTCCCGGCTGGACGACGGGGCCGCCTCTCCGGCGGAGCGCATCGACCTGAAGCGGGTGGTGGAGGCCACCCAGATGCCCCTGCGCCCCCTGGCCCGGGAGAAGGGCGTGAGCCTCTGCCTGGCGCTGGAGGAGGGCTGCCGGGTGCTGGCCACGGAGGACGATCTGTTCCACATCGTCTTCAATCTGGTGGAAAACGCCGTCAAATACAATGTCCCCGGCGGCAGCGTGGAGATTTCGCTGCACCGGGACGAAAAGCAGGTGACGCTGCAGGTGTCCGACACGGGCATCGGCATCCCGGAGGCGGATCGGGAGAACATCTTCAACCGCTTCTACCGGGTGGACAAGGCCCGCTCCCGGGAGGCCGGGGGCAGCGGCCTGGGACTCAGTATTGTACACGACGCGGTGCTGGCCCACGGGGGCAGCATCACCGTCGGTCAAAATACGCCGCAGGGCTCGGTCTTTACCGTCAGCTTCCCGCGGCCATCGACAGAGGAGGAAACATGAACAACATCGCTCGTATTCAGGAAGCTCTTGTCCGGCAGGAGCTGGACGCCGTTCTCATCACCGACGAGAAGAATCAGCGCTACGCCACCGGCTTCGCCTTTACCGACGGCATGGTGGTGGTCAGCCGGGAGAAGGCCTGGCTGCTCACCGATTCCCGCTACATCGAGGCGGCGGAGAAGATCGCCGGGGGCTGCTGCAAGGTGCAGATGTTCGACCGGCTCCACAGCCAGACGGAGCTCATCCGCACCGCCCTCTCCGAGGCCAAGGCCCAGCGCCTGGCCGCCGAGGACGAAAAGCTCAGCCACGCCCGCTGGGCGGCGCTGGAGAAGGCGCTGGAGCGGGAGCTGCTGCCCGCGGGCAATCTGATGATGGAGCTGCGCGCCAGCAAGAGCCAGGAGGAGATCGAGAGCATGATCCGGGCCCAGCGCATCAGCGAGAAGGCCCTGGAGGAAGTGCTGCACATCATCAAGCCCGGCATGACCGAAAAGGAGGTCATGGCGGAGCTGGTGTACCATATGCTCAAAAACGGCAGCGAGGGCAATTCCTTTGACCCCATCGTGGTCACCGGCAAGAATACCTCCATGCCCCACGGCGTGCCCGGCGACACCGTCATTCAGGACGGAGACTTTATCACCATGGACTTCGGCAGCCTGAAAAACGGCTACTGCTCCGACATGACCCGCACCGTGGCCGTGGGCCGCGCCACCGAGGAGATGAAGACGGTCTACTACACCGTGCTGGAGGCCCAGCTGGCCGGCATCGCCGCCGCCCGCTCCGGCATCCCCGGCAAGCTCATCGACCAGGCCGCCCGGGACGTGATCGAGAAGGCCGGCTATGGCGCCTACTTCGGCCACGGCTTCGGCCACAGCCTGGGCCTGGACATCCACGAGCCGCCTATGGCCGGTCCCCGGGGCGAGGCGCCCATGGCGGTCAACGACCTCTGCTCCGCCGAGCCGGGCATCTACATCCCCGGCAAGTTCGGCGTGCGCATCGAGGACGTGATGATCATCCGCCCCGAGGGCGCCGAGGTCATCACCAAGGCCCCCAAGATGGAGCTCATCGTCCTGAATAATTGAGTTTTGAGTGTTGAGTTTTGAGTTTTGAGGAGACGGGGGAACGGGGAACGGGAGCGACCCGTAGGGGCGATTCACGAATCGCCCGCGGATGCGCGGACGTCGGACAAACGGACGAGCAATGCTCGTCCCTACGGCGTGGACGCACGTTTCCCACAAATTCCGAATTCCGAATTCCCTGCGACGGCTTGTGACAGCTTGTGACGGGGGAAAAGCCGTCGCAGCTGTCGCAGCCGTCACAGTCCCCGGGGTCCTTTTCGGCTTTGCAAAGAAAATACTTGCAAAACAGCGCGATATACTGTAAAATATACCAGCTAAGAGCCAAACAGAAACTAACTACGGGAGGACCCCTATATGATTACTGCAGGTGAATTCAGAAACGGCGTGACCTTTGAGATGGACGGCAACGTCATGCAGGTCGTGGAGTTCCAGCACGTCAAGCCCGGCAAGGGCGCGGCCTTCGTGCGCACCAAGATGAAGAACGTCATCACCGGCGCCGTGACCGAGACTTCCTTCAACCCCACCGCCAAGTTCGAGAACGCCACCGTGGACCGCCAGACCATGGAGTATCTCTACAACGACGACAACCTCTATTACTTCATGAACCCCGAGACCTATGAGCAGGAGCCGGTGGACGGCAGCGTCCTGGGCGACAACTTCAAGTTCGTCAAGGAGAACATGGAGTGCACCATCTACTCCTACAAGGGCAAGGTCTTCAACGTGGAGCCCCCCTTCTTCGTGGAGCTGGAGGTCACCGAGACCGATCCGGGCTTTGCCGGCAACACCGCCACCAACGCCACCAAGCCCGCCACCGTGGAGACCGGCGCCGAGATCAAGGTGCCGCTGTTCATCGAGCGCGGCGAGCGCATCCGGATCGACACCCGCACCGGCGAGTATCTGTCCAGAGCCTGAGAGCGTCAGTTCAGAAACAAGGGGGAAGTCTGCGGATATTCCCCCTTTTTCGTACCGGAAAGAAACCAGCCGCGTAAAAAGTTCGGGCAAAGCTCGTCTGTTGACCCGAAGGCAATTCCAATCATTTTTGAGGCAGCTTTGCCGCCTCAAAAATACCCTGAGCCGAGCTGTGCGAGGCCTCGCGCCGACCAAAGCGGGCCTGTGCCCGCTGCGATGAGCGCGAGTAACCACTTGCGAAACGTGTTTCGCAAGTGAATGAAAAGGAGGTTTTCACCATGACGATTGTTGAAAAAGCCGCGTATCTGAAGGGACTTGTCGAGGGACTCGGCATCGAGCCGGATTCCCGCGAGGGGAAGCTCTGGGGGGCGCTGAACGATCTTTTGTCCGACATGGCTCATGAGATCGAGGACCTCCAGTCCAGCAATCTGGACCTGGCCGACGCCATGGACGACATGTGCGAGGATCTGACCATGCTGGAGGAGATGGTGGACGCCTACGACGTGCCCGACCACTCCTGGGACGACGAGGACGATTTCTTCGACGACGAGGACGAGGACCCGGACAAGATCTACGACCTGGACTTCTCCAAGGAAGAGGATCTGGACGATGTGGACGAAGACGAGGAAGAAGACGAGGACGAGGAAGAAGAGGACGCCGACGACGAGGAGGTCGAGATCGACGGCGTGCTCTACGACGCCACCTGCCCCTCCTGCGGAGAGGAGATCACCTTCGACGAGGAGACCCTGGAGAAGGGCTCCATCCGCTGCCCCAACTGCGGGGAAGAGCTGGAGTTCGACCTGGGCGAGGACGAGTAAAAACCGAACAGAAATCCACTTCGGGCGGCCTTTCGGCCGCCCGAATTTTTTGCTCTTTTTTCAAAAATTTATGAAAAATCTTAAAACCCGCGGGCGCCCTCCTGCGTCAAGGGGGTGAAGGGCCTGAAAAGCAGGCGAAAAACGAGAAAAGAATACGCAAGGAGGAAACAAAAATGAGAGAGAACCTGATGATTTTTGCGATCGCGGCGCTTCCCGTGGCGATCGGCGTGCTGGTGGGCGTGCGCATGGCGAAGAAGAACAAGGCGCTGCTGCAGAGCGGCAGGATCGTAGCCCGGCAGGCCGCGTTCTGGGAGTACGCGGAGTACTTCCTGGCGGAGGTCAGCTACGAGGCGCTGCGCCGGGTGCTGCTGGAGACGGACCTGCGGGACTGCGGCGTCACCCTCACCCCGGATCTGGAGGGCAGGGCGCAGCTCCTGTTTCGCTGCCGCCACGGCTGGAACGCCGTGCTCCGCTGGCAGGGGAGCCGGGAGGACAAAAACGCCTTCATGCTCTATTTCCCCGCCTGGAAGAGCTCCCGCTACGGCGCGCCCTACGGGCTCAGCGAGATGAACATGCTGGTGACCCGGGTGGAGCAGCTCTTCCTGGACATGGATCCGGACACCGAAGTGCAGAACCGCCGTCTGGAGACCAAAACCAAGAGAAGCTTTATCTGATCCAACCAAATACAACAAACAGGAGGAATACAACATGGAAAGCATTCTTGTGATCGCATTCGCCGTGGGGATCGTGCTGCTGGCAGCGCTGCTCCGCTACGTGCTCTACCGTCTGGCGGACAAGGCGGAGGACGCCGTCCGCAACGCCCGCATTCGCTCCCGCAGCAAGAGCGCCCCGCCCCAGCCCGTGCGCCTGGCGGACCGCTGCGGCAGGCGGCAGAGCGGCGGCGTCCCCCGCGGCTGAAGAGGGGCGCAAAAAGACCCGCCCGCGTCGAAAGGTTCGACGCGGGCGGGGTTTTGCGTTTGGGGGAAGGGCCTCAGCGGCCGAAGATCTGCTCCCGCTCCATGGGTCCCACGTTCAGGAAGCGGCAGATCTGATCCACGTTGTGCTGCTCCCAGTTATTGCTGGTGATGAAGCGGCGCAGCTCGTCCACCCGGCCGTACCAGGCCTCCGTGCTCAGATTCCAGCGCTGCCGCTCCCGGGCGATCTCCGGTTCCAGCAGGGCCTGATATTCGTCGATCAGGGCCAGCACATGCTCGTTGGAGAGCACGGTGCGGTTCAGCTCCGCGAAGCGGTAGAGCACCTTGTCCCGGAAATAGCGGTTCTGCAGCAGCTTTTTGATCAGCGGCGGCATCTGGTTGCCGGCGTTGCCGATCTCCTTCATGATGATGGTGAAGTCGCTGCCGGAGTACCAGAAGCCCCAGTCCAGATCGTAGAAGCAGAAGGTCCAGCGGTTGCCGTTCTCCGGCGAGCGGTACATGCGGGTGTTGCCCTGGATGTCCGTGTTGGCGCAATAGCTCTCCAGCAGGAACCAGTCGATCAGGCTGTCGATGTCCACATGGTCGCAGACGTACTGGTAGTTCTCCTCGCTGGTGAGGTCGTTGTGGTAGATGAAGTTCAGCACCTCGTGATAGAACTCCGAATCCAGGCTCACCGGGCACTTGTTGCCCACCACGCTGTCCACGCTGACGCCGGCGTGAGAGGCGTAATACTGGGGGGAGAAATCCTCCTTCAGGCAGTAGATGCCGTAATAGCGACCGTTGATGTACAGGATGCAGTACTTGCTGGCCTGGGTCAGACAGGCGTCACCGGCCTCCAGACAGAGCTGCTGGAACAGCTCGTTGCGGAACACGGAGAAGGTGTAGTCCTGCCCGGCGCGGATGGCCAGGGAGGAAAACTCCAGGATGCCGTTATCGAAGACGTTGCACTCCAGATTTCCACCGTAGCGGCCCTTGAAGCTGACGCCCATGCTCTTTTTCGGCAGGTCCAGGCTGGTGTAGCCCTTCATGCTCAGATCGCAGGCGTGGTTGAAGCTGTGCTCCCCGTCGTAGAGCGCCAGGTTGGAGGACACGTCCCGGTGCTTCAGGTGGTTGTTCCACATGTTGTTGAAGGCGCCCATGTCGTCCACCACCAGGCTCAGCACCGGCAGGGTGTGGTTTTCGTTGATGATGTAGCTGTAGGTGGCGACGGGGCTGGGCAGGCAGCCCTCCTCCCGGGCGATGGCCCGCACCACGCCGGTGGAGGTGAGGATGATGGGCTCGCTGTAAACGGGGGAGTTCAGGGTGGGGACGCTGCCGTCGGTGGTGTAGTGGATCTCGCCCGGGCTCGTGAGCGCCACGGTGACGGCCTCCACGTCGTTATAGACCCCGTCGGGCTCGGCGGGCAGGGGCTGCTCCGTGATGCGGCGGCAGCCCTGGCCGTTGGCGGCGTTGGGCGTGCG
The DNA here is from genome assembly GCA_017428565.1 of Oscillospiraceae bacterium. Taxonomy (GTDB): domain Bacteria; phylum Bacillota; class Clostridia; order Oscillospirales; family Oscillospiraceae; genus Limivicinus. Next base: position 3,601 of record JAFRQP010000067.1, on the reverse strand, counting down.
CTCGGCAAAATAGAAGAAGCCGGGCTGGCCGTCCATGCGGCCCATGCTGCTGCCGATGGGGATGTTGTGGAGCGCCACGTAGTCCAGCAGCGTGCCGTCGGCCGCGCGGAGATAGAGCTGCTCCGAGGAGGCGCTCAGATCAAAGCCGGTGTTCAGGGCGTTGCCGATGCTGCCCTCTTCCTCGTCGTCGTGGCAGCAGACCAGCAGAGTCTCGCCGGGCTGCAGCACCCGATCCTCCGGGAAGCTGAAGCGGGGCTCCTTGCTCTTGTCCGAGAGGCTGACCCCCGCCAGAGACTGGGGCTCCTCGGAGACGTTCTTGATCTCCACCCAGTCGCAGGCGTCCCAGTTCCCCTGGGCCACGAAGCTCTTGTTGTAGACCACGACCTCGTAGATCACCAGCGTCTCGCCGGCGGAGCGGCTCTCGCACCAGGCTTCATAGCCGGCGGTCCCGTTTTCCAGCCCGGGGCTGATCCAGGGGGTCTCGGCAAAGCTGCCGTCCTCCTGCCGGACCAGGGAGAGATCCTCGTGGGCGGCGGCGCAGGAGACCTGATCCCGCACCTTCCCGTCCGGCGAGAGGAGATAGAGGGTCTCGTCCGAGGAGAGGGAGAAGGAGGGGCCGCTCTGCCCGTCGAAGAAGACCAGGGTCCGCTCGCCCGGGGCCAGCTCCGTCTCCGGGAAGGTCCAGCCCAGCCGGCCCTCCGCGTCGCTCAGCCCCCAGCCTTTGAGGGACAGGGTCTCGCCGGAGACGTTCTCCAGCTCCGCCCAGTCGGCAAAGCCGCCGGTGGGATCCAGGACGGCCGCCTTGTTTTTCGGCATCAGCTCCGAGATCTGCAGCTTGTCCTCGTAATTGCCGGCGAAAAGATCCGGCATCTCCACGATGGGCGTGCCCGTCTCTTCCTCTTCGGGCTCCCGGGCCTGGCTCTCCGCGCCATCCCCCTCGGCAGGGGCGTTGGGCGCGGCCACCTCGCCCGCCTGGGGCGCGGCTGCGGGCTCCTGCCCGACGAGTCCCTTGTTGGCGATCAGGCCGAAAAAGCTCAAAAGCAGGATAAATACGATCAAAAGAAGTTTTTTCATAGCGTTCTCCGAGACAAAGTCTTTTATTATTGTATCAAGAACTGTCGAAAAACACAAGTATTTGCGGAAATTTTACTTCCTCTTGGAAAAAACAGGGGTTTTGGATTGACTGGAACGAAATAAAATTGTAAAATAGTTCGGTTAATAAGCGTGGGGAGGGGAGAACGTGGCGCTGCAGCAGCTGGAGGACATCCGTCAAATCGCCCAGGCGACCATCGTTACCGCTCCCGACCGGGAGGCGGGCCTGGCCTGCGCGGAGCAGCTGGCCGCCGCCCTGGTCTGCCAGGGAAGCGGGCCCAGGCCCTGCGGCGTCTGCCGCGCCTGCCGGAAGGCGGCGGCGGGCATCCACCCGGACATCATCCGCGTCCGGCGTCCGGAGGACGACAAGGGCCGGCAGAAGAAGGAGATCCAGGTGGATCAGATCCGCCGGATGGCCGCGGACGCCCTGGTGCTGCCCAACGAGAGCGAGCGGAAGGTCTATCTGGTCGAGGACGCGGACACGATGAATACCGCCGCCCAGAACGCCGCCCTGAAGCTGCTGGAGGAGCCGCCCCGGGGGGTCTGGTTCCTGCTCTGCGCCGGCAATCCCGCTCTGCTGCTGCCCACGGTCCGCTCCCGCTGCGCGGTGTGGAGCGCCCGGGCGGAGGAGCAGGAGCTGGACCCGGAGCTGCGGAAGCTGGCGGAGGGATTCCTGCGCTGCTGCGCCGGGGGCGACCGGGCGGAGCTGCTGCGCTGGTGCGCGGGGCATGAGGATATGGACAACCGGAGTCTCAGCGCCTTTCTGGACTGCGCCGCCGCCTGCACGGCGGAGCGGATCACCGGCCGGGCCGGGACCGAGGGCATGGAGCTGCGGGAGCTGCTGCGCCTGCACGCCCTGCTGGAGCGCTGCAGGACCTGGGCGCGGGTCAACACCGGCGCCCGGCATATATTCGGATTATTGGCGGTGGACGCCATCGCCGACGAGGAAATCAGAGGAGTAGCACATTGATTGAAGTAGTCAGTATTCGATTCAAAAACCGGGGCAAGAGCTATACCTTCGCCCCCAACGGCCTGGATATCAAGACCGGCGACCGGGTGATCGTGGAGACCTCCAAGGGCCTGGAGATCGCCGACTGCAGCCACGGCAACCACTTCGTGGAGGAGAGCGCCGTGGTGCCGCCGCTGCGCCCCGTGGCCCGGGTGGCCACCGCGGACGATCTGCGCATCGCGGAGCTGAACAAAAAGCGGGAGAAGGAGGCCTTCCAGATCTGCCAGCAGAAAATCGCCGAGCACGGGCTGGAGATGAAGCTGGTGGACGTGGAGTGCAATTTCGAGGGGAACAAGACCATGTTCTTCTTCACCGCCGACGGGCGGGTGGACTTCCGCGAGCTGGTGAAGGATCTGGCCAGCATCTTCCGCAACCGGATCGAGCTGCGGCAGATCGGCGTGCGGGACGAGGCCAAGATGATCGGCGGCATCGGCATCTGCGGCCGGCCCTATTGCTGCAGCCAGTTTCTGGACGATTTTCAGCCCGTTTCCACCAAAATGGCCAAGGTCCAGTCCCTGTCCCTGAACCCCACCAAGATCTCCGGCAGCTGCGGGCGGCTGATGTGCTGCCTGCGCTACGAGCAGGAGGCCTATGAGGATCTGATCAAGAAGGTGCCCAAGCAGGGCGCCTTTGTGGAGACCATCGACGGCTACGGCACCGCCGCCCAGGTCAATCTCCTGCGCCAGACCGTGAAGGTGAAGCTGGATCAGGACAAGGACGACACCCTGCACGTCTACAAGGCCGGGGAGCTGGCCGCCGTGCCCGGGGGCCGTCCCCGGGAGGGGGAGGAGCCGCCCCATGTGCTGAACTATGTCCCGCCCGAGCCGGAGGAGAGCCCGGAGCAGGAAGACCCCTGGGTCGTCCCGGTGCTTCCGGAGCCGCAGCCCCAGGAGCAGCCCGCGCCGGAGCAGCCGGAGGAGCCCAAAAAGAGCCGCCGGCGCAGAAGCGGCCGGGGCCGGAGCAAGAACGAGAACCCCGCCCCCGCGGCGGAGGAGAGCCAGACCAAAGCCGCCGGCGAAAAGAAGCAGGCCAAGCCCGCCCGGAAAAAGGAAAACGCTCCCGCGGCGGAGCAGAAGCCCCGGGAGGAGAACAAGAGGGGCTCCGGCCGCCGCCACAGCCATGTGAAGGCCGTGAAGGCCGAGGACAAGGCCGCCAGGGCGCAGAAGCCCCGGGAGGAAAAGCCCCCCAGAGCCGAAAAAGCGCCCGGGACCGGGGACGAAGGGACCCGGGAGGGCCATTCCCGCGGCAATCGTCGCCGCCGTCCCCGGGGCAAGGGAAAGCCCGGCGGCGAGAACAAAGGCACAGCCGAATAAAGAAAACAAAGAACGCCCGTCCCGCAAACAGCGGGACGGGCGTTCACAGCTTGTCAAAAAAGTCCCTTATGGGGCTTTTTTGACTGCGCTTCCCCGCCGAGCATTTTGGCCGAACACAAAATGCTGTTTTCGAAAAGCCTTGGTTTTCAAGGCTTTTCGAGCGGCGGGCTATTGTACTCGAGGCGGG
>JAFRQP010000066.1 GCA_017428565.1 Oscillospiraceae bacterium | reverse complement strand
TGCACCGAAATACTGTGCCACCATCGAAACGGCCCAGGTAAAAAAGGATGAAGTTGTCTTTACTGGCGAGATTCCCGCCCGCTGTATACAGGCATACCGTACTGATCTGGCCTTTTACACCAACGGGCGGAGCGTATGCCTGACGGAACTGAAAGGGTATCAGGCCACTGTCGGCGAGCCGGTCATCCAGCCCCGCCGTCCAAACAGCCGCCTGGACAAGGTGCGCCATATGTTCAGTAAGATCACTTGATACACCACAGCGAGGAAGGTTATTGAATTTCCCTGTCTTTCGTGGTAAAATGTAGTTGTAAACCACCAGAGAAACCAATCTAATTTTACCGTTGATAGCCATTTCCTTGATAGCCAAATGATAGCAAAAGTTCGGCAAGCCCATAGGATAAGGATAATAGGTATCAGGAAAAATCAAATGGTATCAAATCCCCCAAACAAAAGCGTTTAGAATTAAGTTTCATTTTGCGAGTGGGAATAATTCAAAGTTTGACTTGAATTGATCCGGATTATCTCAAATTACTTGAAACAGCAGGCACTCTGCGGAGTGCCTGCTGTTTTCTGCTCTGCGCAAAGCGCGAAACTCATACTGACAGTATAGAATTTTATATCCGGTTAATATGACTGGTCTGTTCACTTTCCCGCTTCGATGCGGTATACTGTCTGCAGAAACACAAAGGAGGCGGGCGTATGAAGATGATGCTGGCGGAGAACATCCGCGCTTTCCGCAAGGAGCGGTCCCTGACCCAGGAGCAGCTTGCCGAGGCCCTGGGGGTGACGGCAGGCGCGGTATACAAGTGGGAGGCAAAGCTGTCGATCCCGGAGCTGGAGCTGATCCTTCAGATGGCGGACTTTTTCGATACCTCTGTGGACGTCCTGCTGGGCTATGAGGTAAAGGATAACCGCCTGGAAGCGACGGTGAAGCGTTTGCAGGAATACCGCCGCAGCAAGGATCGGGACGGGCTTGCGGAGGCGGAAAAGGCGCTCAAGAAGTATCCGCACTCCTTTCCGATCGTCAACGCCAGCGCCGCGCTGTACCGCGCGTTTGGCTATGAAAGCGGAGACAGGGCCCTGTTTCAGCGCGCGCTGGAGCTTCTGGAGCAGTCCCGTCTGCTGCTGCCGCAGAACCAGGATCCGCAAATCAGTGAGCAGACGATCTATGGGAGGATCGCGCAAACGTATCTGGGGCTGGGCGAAACGGACAAGGCCATAGAGCTTTGGAAAAGCCATAACGCGGACGGGGTGTTCAGCCCGCAGATCGGTCAGACCCTGGCCCAAAACGATCAGCTTGAGGAGGCGCAGCGCTTCCTGTCGGAGGCCCTCTTGAAGCTCGTCTCCGACCTGATCAACACGATCATCGGCTATATGAACGTATACCTGAAGCGCGGTGACTATGCCTCCGCACAGGCGATCCTGCGCTGGGGGATCGGGCTCCTGCCGGGGCTGCGGGAAGCGGACAAGCCAAACTACTTCGACAAAGTAAGCGCTATTCTGCTTGCCGCGCTTGCCGGGTCCCAGTTCCTGTCCGGGCAGGGTGACGAGGCGCGGGAAACTTTGATCAAAGCCAGAGAGCTTGCCGCGTTCTTTGATGCTTCTCCCAGCTATGACGAAAGCGACGTCCGCTTTGTGGGCCGCGTGGAAGGCGCCAGCGCCCATGATGACATGGGGGCGACAGCCACGGAGGCTGTCGGTCATACGGTAGCCCAATTTGAGAACGAAGAGCTGACCGCCCTTTGGCGATCCGTCATGGAACAGGAGGCGCATCATGAGTAAGAAAGAGATCCAGACGCTGCGGCGTCCTTTTCTCAAAGAACTGTTTCGGAACAACAAATTCAATTTGACAATGACGGTGATCGCTGCTCTGTTCGGCGCCGCCGCAGAGCTGGTGATCTCCTGGCTCATCAAGGAGGTCGCCGACCTGATCTCCGGAGAATGCCCCTACGGCTTCGGCACGCTGCTGATCATCACGGTATGCGCGTTTGCGCTGTTCGGGATGGGGTGGATCCTGGACGGGACCTTCCTCTCCGCGTTCCGGGCAAAGGCGATGAAGCAGTATCGGGAATACGTGTTTGACCGGCTGCTGGAAAAAGGCATTCAGGCCTTCTCGGGAGAGAACAGCTCGCTCTATCTCTCCGCGCTCTCCAATGACGTGAACACCATCGAAACGGAGTTCATCGGGCGGCTGCAAAACACCGTTCAGGTGGGCATTGCGTTCATCGGCGCGCTGGGTCTCATGCTCTGGTGCAGCCCGCTGCTGACACTGATCGCCATCGGTTTCTCCCTGCTGCCCATCATCGTCTCCGTGGTCCTGGGAAACAAGGCGGCAATCGCGGAAAAGAATGTTTCCGATCAAAAAGAGAGCTATACCGGCATGCTGAAGGACGCACTCATGGGCTTCTCTGTGATCAAGAGCTTTAAGGCGGAGAAAAGCATTGCTGTTTTGCATGATCACAGCAACGAGGATGTAGCGGAGGCCTCGAAAAAGCGCACGAAGGTGAACGTACTGGTGAGCTATTCCTCCGGCGTTGCGGGCGCGATCCTGCAGTTCGGCGTATTCTTCGTCGCTGCCGCGCTGGCGCTCTCCGGCAGGGGCATCACGGCAGGTACCGCGATTGTATTTGTTCAGCTCCTCAACTACGTGCTGGGGCCCATTCAGGCATTCCCGGTGTTCTTTGCAGGTACAAAGTCCGCTTTCGGGCTGATCGACAAGCTGGCCGCAGCATTGAACAAGAACGTCCCCGACGAGGGCGAGCAGATCCCGCCCCAGCTCACCGAGGGGATCTCGGTCAGGAATCTTGCCTTTGCCTATGAGGAAGGAAAGCCGGTGCTTTGTGACGTGGACATGGACCTGCGCGCCGGCGGCTGCTACGCCCTGGTGGGCGGCTCCGGCAGCGGCAAGTCCACGATCCTGAACCTGCTGATGGCGTCCTCGAAAGATTATCAGGGCGAGATCCGCTATGACGGCAAGGAACTCAAAACCGTTTCCGCCGACTCGCTCTACGATCTGGTTTCCATCATCCAGCAGAACGTGTTTGTCTTTAACAGCACCATCCGCGACAACATCACCATGTTCTCCGAGTTCCCGGAGGAGGAGATCGACCGGGCCGTGCGGCTGTCGGGGCTCTCCAGGCTCATGGACGAAAAGGGCGCGGACTATCTCTGCGGCGAGAACGGCTCCGGCCTCTCCGGCGGTGAGCGGCAGCGCATCTCCATCGCCCGGGCCCTGCTGCGCAAGACCCCCGTGCTGTTCGTGGACGAAGCCACGGCGTCTCTGGACGCGGAGACCTCCTTTGAGGTGCTGGACGCGATTTTGAAGCTGGACGGCTACACCCGCGTGCTCGTCACCCACGACCTGGACGAGAACATCCTGCGCCGCTGCACCGGCCTGTTCGCGCTGAAAAACGGCGCGGTCTCCGAGCAGGGCAGCTTCGACGCGCTGATGGAGAAAAAGGGCTACTTTTATTCCCTTTTCACGGTCTCCCAGGGGAAATAAAGCCGAAACCTTCCGCGTTCCGGGCCCTCAGACGGCAGGGCGCCGCCGCGTGGGACGTGCCCTGCCCGCCGAGAAACAGGAGAAGAAAATGAAAACCGCCCGCCAAGGGGCGGGCAGCGCAGAGCTGCACGCCCCTTGGCGGGCGGACGTTTATGGAAAGGGAAGCTTAGAAGATGGGGGACTGGAAGAAGACGCGGGTGCTGAGATCCAGGGTCAGCTTGGCGCTGCCGTACTTGGTGCCGGTGATGTCATACTTGCCCCAGAGGTCGGTGCGGGAGTAGGAGGCGTTGTGGGCGGTGATGGGGCGGCCGTAGTAGTGGCCGTCCTCCCGGTTCAGGCCGAAGATGGCGGTGATGGGGTTGGTGAAGAGACGGCCGGACAGGTAGGGCACCACGTCGGACACGTCGCCCAGGCGGCGGACGGTACCCTCCCGGTTGCCCGCGGAGAGCAGGGGAGAGCCGAAGCAGACGGTGTTGAGCACGTTGTAGTTGGCCTTGATGGCGGTGTTGGCCGCCACCTGCTGGGCAATCATGCCGCCCAGGCTGTGGCCGGCCAGGATCAGGTTGGCGCCCCGGGGGACGTTCTGCTGGATCACGCGGACCACGTTGTAGTAGTAGGCGTTGTCCAGATCGAAGCCGGAGAACAGGTCGGTCAGCACCTCGGTGGACTGGTTGAGGACCAGCTCCGTGCCGGAGAGGGTGACCAGATAGACCGGCTTCTGGGTGCGGCCCTGGGTCAGAGTGCCGCGGGTGATGCTGATGGGGCCTTTTTCGCCGCCGTTGTAGCCGTCGCGCACGAAGGTGTAGATCTCCGCCGCATTGGTGAAGGTGCGGGTGTTGCCTGCCGCAAAGGCCGGGACGCAGCAGAAAACGCTGAGCACGATTGCGAGAGCGAGGACTGCTGCCAGGAAGCTGACGCGCCGTTTCATAATTCCGGGATCCTCCGTTTCCGTATTTTGTTTTTCCAGTCGCTTTTCCCTGCCCCTCTTCCCGTGGAGGGAGGGGGACAGGAGAATCGTTCGTGTGTAGACAATATATCATACTATTTGGGAAAAGGGAATAGAAAATTGCCCAAAAAACGAAAAATTTTGCGCCCCTTCTGTGCAGATTGACCAAGAAAAAGCCGGGGAAGGGGCGGCGCGCAGGAGAAAGAGCCTTGCCGGGGCTTGTCCCGTACGGGGAAACATGATATAATAACAGAAAGGAAAAAGGAGGGATCCGTATGGGCATGACCTTTACCACCCTGCATCTGTGGGGGATCGAGCGCGGGGCGCTTGTGCCGCGGCTGGCTCCGGGGGATCTGCTGCGGGAGCAGAACGCCCCCTGGCTGAGCGTGACGCCCGACTACGAGGAGGCGCGGGAGGATCCGGGGCGGCTGGAAAAGCTGGCCAAACGCCTGACCAAGGAAAACGAAAGCGCCGCCGCGCTGCTGTTCTATTATTATGATGACGACTGGTTCCTCGTCCGCTTTTTCCAGGGCGGCAAGAAAACTGTGGACAGCGGCAGCGCCGGCGCCTGGGCCAAGCTGGGCAAGAAGCTGGACGAGCTCTTCGGGGACGAGGCCCCCGGCAAGGCCCTGCGCTATCTCTCCCGCTGCTCCGGCCTGCAAGAGCAGATCGCCCTCGTAGAAGAGACGGTGGGCGCGGCGCTCTTTGACGTCTCCGAGGAGGAGCAGCCCCGCCGGATGCCCCGGGGCGATCAGACCCTGCGGGCGATCAAGGCCCGGGAGTCCGCGCTGCGCAAGCGGCCCAATCAATTCGTGCTCACGGAGCTGCCCCGGGAGGACTGGCCGGAGGCGGTGCGGTATTGGCGGGATCTATACGAGCGGCTGCGCCCGGAGTGGCGAAAATACGAACTCAGCAGGCTGCCGGGCCCGGATCGGATCCTTGTTCCGACCAGTACCAACTGGCTCGCCCACTCCTATATGGATGGGAGGGAACACCGGGATCGGCTGCTCCTCTTTGAGGGATCCAGCGGGCAGCTCACGGATCGGGAGCTGCCCCGAGGGACCTACAGGCAGACGGTCTGGATGACGCCGGAGGGAGAACCGGTTGTGTTGCTCCTACATATCCTGCAGGAGCGCTTCGGGCCGAGCGTCAACAGCTGGGGCCGAACCTCCGGAAAGGGTTTTGCGGTCTGCCTAGGCAAGGACGGCGGCGAGCGCTGGCGCTTCGAGCCGGAGCTGGAAAAATATCAACAGTGCCTGAACTATGCTCACACCTCGCCCGAGGGGATCCTCATGCTCTACTCCGGCTGGGGGACGTATTATGATGAGCAGTACGGCGCACAGATTTGGCGCATCGACGGGAACACGGGCGAAATCCTGTACCACCGCGAACTGCCGGAGAAGGAGAGGCTGCATCATCTGCTCTATGTAGAGGCGCTAGACGCCTTTGCCTACGGCGAAAGCGAGAAGAAGCAGCTTGTGCTGCTGGACAGCTCCCTGCGGGAGATCGCCCGCTGGGACGGCTACACGGGCAACGGTTACGATTCCCCGGAGAACCTATGGGGCAGCGTGCTCTGGGTGTCTGGATTTACGGGGTCGCGAGAGGTCCGATTCCTGGATCTGCGGGACGGAAGAGCCTGGAAAACGCCCCTGGAGATGCCGGTCTGGGTGCGTGCGGTCCTGCCGGACGGGCGAATCCTGGGCATGAATGAAAAGTGCAGTGCTCTCACGATCTTTGACCGGGAGGGGAAGGTGGTTTCCCGCTGCTCGGTGCCGGGGTCGATGTCCCTGATCCGGACGGAAAAGAATCGTGTCTGCTTTGATGAATGGCGCGGGCCGGATACCCACGGCTTTATCTATGATGAGCTGTTTGACGAGACCACCTTCCACGTCTGGCGGCTGGACCCGGCGCCGGAAAAGAAAAAAGAGGCAAAAGGAAGCAGGAAATAATGGGTTTTCGGAATGGGGCTTTTCCCCGGCGCGCGGACGTGGTATGATGAAGGCAGATAGAAAAACAGGAGGGCTGCGCATGGCCTTTGATTACAAGAAGGAATATAAGGAGTTCTATCTGCCCAAGGATCAGCCCTCTATCGTGACGGTGCCGCCCATGCACTACCTGGCGGTGCGGGGTCGGGGAGATCCCAACGAGGAGGGCGGCGACTATCAGCAGGCCATCGGCCTGCTCTACGGCGTGGCCTACACCATCAAGATGAGCCCGAAGGCGGGGCGGCAGATCGAGGGCTATTTCGACTATGTGGTGCCGCCGCTGGAGGGCTTCTGGGAGCAGGAGGGCGTGGAGGGCATCGACTACGCCCGCAAGGCGGACTTTCGCTGGATCTCCCTGATCCGCCTGCCGGACTTTGTGACGAGGGAGGACTTTGCTTGGGCGCAGGCCGAGGCGGCAAGGAAAAAGAAGACGGACTTCAGCCGGGTGGAGTATCTCTCCTACGACGAGGGGCTCTGCGTCCAGTGCCTGCACCTGGGGCCCTATGACGACGAGCCCGCCACCGTGGCGCGGATGCACGCTTTTCTGGAAGCGCAGGGCTATGCCCTCGACATCGGAGGGACGCGCTTTCACCACGAGATCTATCTCAGCGACCCCCGGAAGACCGCCCCGGAAAAGCGGAAGACCGTGATCCGTCACCCGATCCGCAAAGCATGAAACCGAGAGAAGAAGCCGGGAACACGCCCCCGGCTTCTTCTCTTTTTTCCGCGGACGGCATTGTGAGAAGCGGGATCCTGTGATACAATAGCATATCAGAAGAAAAGGAAAGAGAAGGAGGCGGACAGCCTTGATGATCCGGAAGATCTTCCGCCAAATGCTGCTGACGCAGATCCTGTCCTCCATGACGGTGATGATCTGCATGCTGATCGACAGCATGATGATCGGGCGCTTCCTGGGCGTGGAGTCCATGACGGCCTACGGTCTGGCGACCCCGGTGCTGCTGGTCTTCGCCGCCTTCGGCTCCATGCTCTCCGCCGGCGTCCAGGTGCTGTGCGGCAAGACTGTGGGCAGCGGCGACGGGGAGGGCACCAACGCCTGTTACACCGCCGCCGCGGCGCTGGCTCTGGGCGTCTCCCTTCTGGGCACGCTGCTGGTGCTGGCCTTCGCCGGCCCCCTCTGCACCCTGCTGGGCGCCGGCCGCCCCTCGCCGGACAATCCGGTGTTTTCCCTGACGCGGGACTATCTGCGGGGCTTTATCATCGGCGCGCCCGCCTTCATCTGCGCCCAGGTCATGGTGCCCTTCATGCAGATCGCAGACAAGCGCAGCCGCCTGATCGCGGCGGTGGGCCTGATGACCCTGTCCGACGCCGCCTTCGACGTGCTGAACGTCTTCGTGTTCCGGGGCGGCACCTTCGGCATGGGCCTGGCCTCCAGTCTGAGCTACTATATCGCCGCCGGCATCGGCCTCGTCTATTTCTTCAAAAAGGACTGCATCTTCCGCCTGCGCCCCCGCGCGGTGACGGGGAAGCTCTGCCGGGAGCTGCTGGGCTACGGCGTGCCCACGGTGATCAACCAGATCAGCCTGGTGCTGCTGGTCTTCCTGCTCAACAAGATCCTGCTCCAGGTGGGGCGGAACCTGGCCGTGGCGGCCTACTCGGTGATCTCCACCGCCGGCAATCTGTGCTACAGCTTCGGCTCCGGCGTGGCCTCCGTGACCCTGCTGCTGTCCTCCGTGTTCTACTGTGACGAGGACAAAAGCGCCATCCACACCCTGGTGCGCACCATGGTGCACTACGCGGTGCTGCTGGATCTGATCGTGATCGCCGCGGTGCTGGCCGGGGCGCCCTGGCTGGTGCGGCTCTTCCTGGCGGAGGATCCGGCCGCCCGGGAGCTGGCGACCCTGGGCCTGCGGCTCTTCTCCCTGTCGCTGCTGCCCTGCGCGCTGAACACCGGCTTCAAGAACTACTACCAGGGCGTGAACCGGACGCGCTTTACCGAGCTCATTTCCGTGATGCAGAACTTTGCCTTCCCGGTGCTCTTCGCCTTTCTGCTCAGCCGCCTCTGGGGCACCACCGGCGTGTGGCTGTGTTTCCTCTGCGGGGAGAGTCTGACGCTCCTGATCATCTCCCTGGTGGTCTGGCGGCGGAACGGGAAGATCCGCTTCTCCGCCGCGGCCTATTCGCTGCTGCCGGCGGACTTCGGCGCCGCGGCGGGGGACTGCATCGAGATGAGCGTGAGCACCCCGGAAGAGGCCGCGGAGGCCTCCCGCCGGGCGCTGGAATTCTGCAGGGCCCATGGGGACAGCGAGAAGAACAGCGTGCTCATCTCCCTCTGCGTGGAGGAGATGGTCACCAATGCGGTGAAGCACGGCTTCGGCGGGGATACGAGGGAGCACAGCGTGGACGTCCGCATCCTGTACAAGGAGCAGCGCCGGCTGATCCGCCTGCGGGACAACGGCGTGCGCTTCGACCCGGTGCGCTATATGGAGCTGCACAAGGAGGACGATCCCTCCCGGGGCCTTGGCATCCGGATGGTCATGAAGATGGTCAGGGAGGCCAACTACATCCATTCCCTGGGCCTGAACAACCTGACTCTAATCCTGTGAGAAAGCGCGGCCCGGCGATCTGCCGGGCCGTTTGAAAAACGCGGAAAATTCGGAAGGAGGAAAAAAGCATGTTTCAATTCTGGGGTGACGGCTCGGAGGAGTCCCGGGCGCTGGTGGATCAGATCCTGGTGCGCTCCACGGAGAATTTCAACTGGACCTTCATCTTCATCCTGGCCGTGGTGTTCTATGTGTACTGGACGGAGATCCACAACAAAAACTGGGCGGCGGTCCACGCGGGCCTGGCCCTCTACGGGGTGCACTGGCTCTATGAGATCGGAAACGCCGTCATCGCCCACATCTGGGGCTATCCCCTCTGGTCGGTGAGCAACGCCTCCACCACCTTCATCCTGCTCATCGGCGTGTGCTGGGAGCTGAGCATGATGTTCTCCCTGGCGGGGATCATCTCCTTCAAGATGCTGCCCCAGGACCGGACGAAGCGCTATTTCGCCAAAAACGGCAAGGGCGGCGTCAGCTGCAAGCTGGTGGGCGCCCTGGAGATGGCGCTGCTCTTCGCCCTGGTCGAATCCTTCCTGGCTGGCACCAGCAACCACTCCTTCATCTGGGTCTACAAGTGGTGGGGCGTGCTGCCGGTGTTTATCACCACCTACATCCCCTTCTTCCTGGCCAGCAACTATGTGCCGGACATGAAGCCGAAGGCGAGGAAGACCTTCCTGATCGTCGAGTGGGGCCTGGTGGCCCTGCTGCTGGTCGTGCTGATCCCCCTGGGGGTCATCTGAAAACGGGGATGGAGAGGAAGCAATCGAAAAGCAGGCGGCGGGCCCGGCTGGGGCTCCTGCTGGCGCTGCCCCTGCTGCTGGCGGCGGCCTTCTTCGGCTACGTCTCGATCTATTACCGCGCGGACGCGCGGGCGCTGGCGGCGCTGGAATCCGACGGCGCGGTGACAGTCAGCCGGACGGACTACGGCTGGCGCTTCGACGGGCCCTCGGAGAGCGACGCGCTGATCTTCTATCCCGGCGGCAAGGTGGAGGCCCGGGCCTACGCCCCGCTGCTGCGGGAGATCGCGGCGGGGGAGATGGACGTCTGCCTGGTGGAGATGCCCTTCCGGCTGGCGGTGCTGGCGCCGAACCGGGCGGACCGGGTGATGGCGCAGGAGGATTACGCCAACTGGAGCATCGGCGGGCACTCCCTGGGCGGCGCCATGGCGGCGAACTACGCCGCAAGCCACGGCGACAGGCTCCGGGGCCTGGTGCTGCTGGCGGCCTACGCCACCCGGCCCCTGGACCCCGGGCTCCAGGTGCTGGTCGTGGTGGGCTCGGAGGACGGGGTGGTGAACCGGGCCAAGCTTGAGGCGGGGATGCGGTACCTGCCCGCGGACGCGCGCTTCGTCACGATCCCCGGCGCCAACCACGCCCAGTTCGGCAGCTACGGCCCCCAGCGGGGGGATGGGGAGGCGCGGATCTCCCCGGAGGAGCAGTGGGCCCGGACGGCGACCCTGCTGCGGGAGCTCCCGGCGAAAGCGGCGTGAAAACTGCTTGCGGCGGCCGGGAGGCTGTGCTATAATTTCTTCCGTTAAAACTTTTTACTTGAGGTGATATATATGCGTTGTCCCTATTGCGGTTCCGAGGTCAAGGACGGAACCAAGTTCTGCACCGAGTGCGGCGCCACGCTGAACTACTCCGCCGTCCGGCAGGAGCCGCAGAACCGGCAGCTGGCCACCAACACCGGGCTGATGCTGGGCTCCGCCGCCCGCAAGGCGAGACTGACCGCCGTGGTGTCGGAGGATCAGCTGGTCAGCAACCGGGTCTACAACGGCATCCTGCTGGGCGTGCTGCTCTGGGGCCTGCTGGTGAACGTGCTGCTGTGCTACTTCGCCGGCGACTATGCCCGCAGCATTCCCCCCATCCCCTTTGCCATCGGCTACATTGTGCTGGCCTTCGCCGGGATCATCATCGCCGGCAAGTCCCAGACCCCCTGGATCAGCTTCCTGGGCTACAACATGGTGGTGCTGCCCTTCGGCCTGGTCATCGCCTCCCTGGTGGCGGAATATGTGGATTACTACGCGGTGGACATCGTGTATGACGCCTTTTTGTACACCATGATCATCGCCGTCGGCATTACCGGCGCGGCCCTGGCCTTCCCCAACTTCTTCGCCAAGATCGGCGGAGCGCTGCTGGGCTGCCTCTTCGGCGTGCTGATCCTGGAGATCGTGCTGCTGCTCCTGGGCAAGGACCAGGTGGTGACGGACTGGATCGTGGCGGGCGTGTTCAGCCTCTACATCGGCTTTGACGTGTGGCGCTCCCAGCAGTTCCCCAAGACCGTGGACAACGCGGTGGACTGCGCGCTGGACATCTATCTGGATCTGGCGAACCTCTTCATCCGCCTGCTGTCCATCCTGGCCCGGAAGGACGACTGAAGCAAAAAGAGATGACAGAACTGAAAAACGGCGTGACCATTTCGGTCACGCCGTTTTTGGTTGGCGCTTTAGCGACAATAAACCCCCGGTTCTACCGGGGAGAATAAAATGCTTTAGCGAAAGTAACCTCCTGTGTTAGAGTGATAAAGGTTTGGCGACCGCATTACCACAGGAACAAAGGAGGTTACAGACG
>JAFRQP010000065.1 GCA_017428565.1 Oscillospiraceae bacterium | reverse complement strand
GCCACCTTGGTGCTGCTGTCCAGCACGGAGGTGAGCAGGGCCGCCATGTACTCTCTGGGATAGTGGCGCTTCATATAGGCCGTCCAGTTGGCCACGAAGGCGTAGCAGACGGCGTGGGCCTTGTTGAAGGCGTAGCTGGCAAAGTCCAGGATCTCGTCATAGATGCTGTTGGCCACATCCTCCGGCACGCCCCGGGCCACGGCCCCGTCGATGTGCCGGGCCGGGTCCCCGTGGACGAAGGCCTTCCGCTCGGCGTCGATGACGGCGTGCTTTTTCTTGGACATGGCCCGGCGGATCATGTCCGCCTGGCCCAGGGAGAAGCCCGCCAGGCGCTGGAAGATCTGGATGACCTGCTCCTGGTAGACGATGCAGCCGTAGGTGACCTCCAGGATGGGGCGCAGCAGCTCGTGCTTGTAGCGCACCTTTTCCGGGTGCTGGGACCACTCGATGAAGCGGGGGATGGAGTCCATGGGCCCCGGACGGTAGAGGGCGATGACGGCGGTGATGTCCTCAATGCTCTTGGGGCGGAGCTGGGTGCAGACGCCGGTCATGCCGGTGCTCTCCAGCTGGAACACGCCGGTGGTGTGCCCTTCGGCCAGCATCCGGAAGGTCTCCGCGTCGTCCTCGGGGATCTTGTTCACCTGGAAGTCCGGCTCCCGCCGGCGGACCATCCGCGCCGCGTCCTCCAGCACCGTCAGGTTCCGAAGGCCCAGGAAGTCCATTTTCAGCAGGCCCAGCTCCTCCAGGGTGGTCATGGGGTACTGGCAGACCACGCTCTCGTCGTTCCGGGCCAGGGGAACGTAGGTGTAGACCGGGTTTTCGGTGATGACCACGCCGGCGGCGTGGGTGGAGGCGTGGCGGGGCATGCCCTCCAGGGCGCGGGCCACGTCGATGAGCCGCTTGAGCTTTTCGTCCCCCTCGTACATCTCCTTCAGGGGCTTGGAGAGCTTCAGCGCGTCGTCCAGGGTGATGTTCAGCGCGCCCGGGCCGGAGGGCACCTGCTTGGCCACGGCGTCGGTCTCCCCGTAGCTTATGCCCAGGGCCCGGCCCACGTCCCGGACGGCGGCCCGGGCGGCCATGGTGCCGAAGGTGACGATCTGGGCCACATGGTCGTGGCCGTAGAGCCGGTTCACAAAGTCGATGACCTCGCTGCGGCGGTTGACGCAGAAGTCCACGTCGATATCCGGCATGCTCACCCGCTCCGGATTCAGAAAGCGCTCGAAAAACAGCGAATATTTGATGGGGTCCACGTCGGTGATGTGCAGGCAGTAGCTGACCACGCTGCCCGCCGCGCTGCCGCGGCCCGGGCCCACGGGGATGCCCTTGCCCTTGGCGTAGCCGATGAAGTCCGAGACGATGAGGAAATAGTCCACAAAGCCCATCTTCTCGATCATGCTCAGCTCATAGTCCAGCTGCTTGTGGACCTCCGGCCGCTGCCCGTAGCGCTCCCGGAAGCCCTTTTCGCAGAGCTTGCGCAGGTAGGCGGCGCTGTCCGGCTCCCCCGCGGGGAGCCGGAAGCGGGGCAGGTGATAGTGGCCGAAGGTGAAGTCGTAGCGGCAGCGCTCGGCGATCTTCACCGTGTTGTCCGCGGCCTCGGGGTGTTCCGGGAAGAGGGCGCGCATCTCCTCCTCGCTCTTGAGGTAGAGCTCCTGGCTCTCGAAGCGCATCCGGTTCTGCTCGTCCACGGTCTTGCCCGTCTGGATGCACATGAGCACGTCCTGGTAATAGGCGTCCTCCTTCTCCAGATAGTGGGCGTCGTTGGTGAGCACCAGGGGGATCCTGGTCTCCTCCGAAAGGCGGATCAGCTCCCGGGCGGCCTGCTTCTCCTCCGGGATGCCGTGGTCCTGGATCTCCAGATAAAAATTCTCCGGCCCGAAGAGCTCCCGCAGCTCCAGGGCCTTTTTCTTCGCCCGCTCGTAGTCCCCGCGGATCAGTGCCTGGGGGATCTCGCCGGCGAGACAGCCGGAGAGGCAGATCAGGCCCTCGGCGTGCTGGTGCAGCAGCTCCCAGTCGATGCGGGGCTTGACGTAAAAGCCCTCGGTGAAGCCGCAGGACACCAGATAGCAGAGGTTCCGGTAGCCCCGCTCGTTCTGGCACAGGAGGATCAGGTGGGAATAGCCGTTGTCCGTGCCGTGCTCCTTCTGGAAGCGGCTCCGGGGGGCCACGTAGACCTCGCAGCCGATGATGGGGCGGATGCCCTCGGCCAGACAGGCCTTGTAGAAGGCCACCGCGCCGTACATGACCCCGTGGTCGGTGACGGCCAGGGCGGTCTGTCCCAGCTCCTTGGCCCGCCTGGCGATCCTGTCGATGCGGCAGGCCCCGTCCAGCAGGGAGAATTCGGTATGCACATGGAGATGGACAAAGGACATTTCAATCAACCTTCCTTATAGGCTCCCCTGAAAGGGGAGCTGGCGCGCAGCGCCTGAGGGGTTTTCCTCCCTTTGGTCGGAATGCGTGAATAGTGAAGAGTGAAAAGTGAAAAGATGCGGTGTCCGCTTCGCGGACGATTTTAATTCATCACGCCGCAGGCGTGATACCATAACTCTTCACTCTTCATTTTTCACTGTTCACTTTTTTCAGCTTGCTCAGCAAGCTGAAAAAGCTTGCGGAGCCGGTGGTTCAGGCAGCTCTTGGTCACCGGCGGGTCGGAGAGCCGGGCCAGGTCCGCCAGGCTTGCCTCGGGATTGGCGATGCGGAGCATGGCCGCCTGCTGCAGCGGCTCCGGCAGCTCGTAGATCCCGCCGAAGGCCCGGGCCACGGAGTGGATGGCGTTGATCTGCTCCTGGGCGGCCAGCACGGTCTTGTCGGCGTTGGCGGTGTCGCAGTTGATGCGCCGGGTGACCAGGTTGCGCATCTCCTTGTCCACCTTGGCGGTCATCACGCTCATGGCGGAGACCGGCGCACCGATCTGGGTGAGAAAGTCCGCGATGGCGTCCGCCTTCTTGAAATAGAGCAGGCTGTTGCCCCGGCGCTCCGTCTCCTTGGGCTCAAAGCCCAGATCCAGCAGGATGGAGGTCATCTCCCGGTTCACGCTCCGGTGGGGGGTGGCCAGCTCCAGATGGCTGCGCTTTTCCGGGTCGGTGACGCTGCCGCCGGCCAGAAAGGCGCCGCGGACGAAGGCCTCCATGCTTCCCGGCTCCTCCAGGGCGCCGAAGTTGATGTGCTGGCTCAGGGCCGCGTCGATCTCGCCGCCGAAGGCGTCGAAGATCCGGCGCAGCTTGTCCCGCCCGGTGACGGAAAAGCTCCGCTTGCCCCCTTCCCGCTCGGGAGAGACGCGGTCAAAGGCAAGGCCGAAGGCCCGCTTCCACAGCCGGGGCAGCCGCTCGGCAAAGGCGGGGCTTGCGGTGATGATCCGAAGCTCCCGGGGGGAAAAGCTGTTGCAGTAGAGCAGCACCCCGTAGCACTCGGCCAGGGAGATATTCTTTTTTTCCAGCGGCAGCCTGCACAGCTCCGCCTTCACATCGGAGGAAAAGGACATTTCCAATCGACCTTCCTTATAGGCTCCCCTGAAAGGGGAGCTGGCTGCCGCCGTCTCACGCAAGGCGGCAGACTGAGGGGGTTCCCCACCTTATTGGCCCCCTTGCCTAAAGGGGGCTCCCGCGAAGCGGGTGGGGGATACTTCCTTGCAGGCGCCCCTGCCTAAGGGGAATTGCGGCTTCGCGCCGCCGGTGGCGGATGCAGCGAAGTCGGAATTTCCGCAGCGGTCGAAAAACGCAAGGAATAGCGAAAGCCCGCAGCGTTTTTCGGGCACCGCAAGGCGGACGCTGGCTGCCGCCGTCTCACGCAAGGCGGCAGACTGAGGGGTTTGTTCGATTTTTGAGCGCTTTTGGCGGGGCGCTGCTTTCCGTATCCCCCCGACCTCGCTTCGCGAGGCCACCCCCCTTTAGGCAAGGGGGGCTTTGCGGGCGGATGCTATCCTCCCATACGGGCTATCGGGGGCGTCGGCGCCTACGACAACCCCTCCGTCACGGCTGCGCCGCGACACACCCAAGACCCCTTGCACAGGGGAGGTGTCCGGGCCGCCGAGGGCATCGGCCCCTACGGAGCGGTTCGGGGAACGGCGGGCGATTCATGAATCGCCCCTACGCACTACGCCAGCCCCTGCAGACTCCGTCTCTCTCGTCTACTACGCACTAAGCACTACGCACTAAGCACTTTTCTCTCTTCACTCTTCACTTCTCTATGTCCCGGTTGACGTTGATGCTGCTCATGCCCTTGGCGGTCAGATAGTCGTGGATGGCGGCGGCGATGGCCACGCTGCGGTGGCGGCCGCCGGTGCAGCCCACGGCGATGGTCAGGTTGACCTTGCCCTCCTCCACATAGTGGGGCATGAGGAAGTCCAGCATCTGGGCGATCATTTCCATGAACTTCCGGGTCTGGGGGTAGCTGAACACGAACTCCGCCACCGGCCGGTCCAGACCGGAGAGGGGGCGCAGCTCCTCCACATAGAAGGGATTGGGCAGAAAGCGCACGTCAAAGACCAGATCCGCGTCCAGGGGGATGCCGTGCTTGTAGCCGAAGGACATGACCGTAACCTGCAACTCCCGCTTCTTCTGGGTGCCGGCGAAGAGGCTGAACATCCGGTTCTGCAGCTGGCCCAGGGTGAGCTGGGAGCTGTTGATGATGAAGTCCGCCCGCTCCCTGATGGGGGCCAGCAGCTCCATCTCCTTCTGCACCGCCTGCTCCAGGGTGATGCCCTTCCCCGCCAGGGGATGGGGCCGGCGGGACTCCTTGTAGCGCCGCACCAGGGTGCGCAGATCCGCGTCCATGTACAGGATGCGCACGGTGCAGTCCATGGCCTTCAGCTCGTCCAGGGTGCCCAGCAGCTCGCCAAAGCCGTCCCGCTCCCGCACGTCGGTGACCAGGGCCACCTTGTCATAGCGACCGTGGGCGTCCAGGCACAGCTCCGCAAAGCGGGGCATCAGCGCCAGGGGCATGTTGTCCACGCAGTAGTATTCCAGATCCTCCAGCACGTCCGCCGCGCGGCTCTTCCCCGCGCCGGAAAGCCCGGTGATGATCAAAAATTCCATAGACTCCCTCCGTTCGAAAGTGAAAAGTGAACAGTGAAAAGTGAAGAGTTATGGTATCACGCCTGCGGCGTGATGATTACAATTCGTCCGCGCAGCGGACACCTCATCTTTTCACTTTTCTCTTTTCACTTTTCACTGTTTTCTATCGGTCCGTTCACCGTGATGCGGTTTCCGCGCACCTTGGGCCCCTTGTCCTCCAGCTTGTAGTCCGGCGGGAGGATGATGATCTCCGGCTCCAGCTGCACGCCGCTCTCCCGATAGACGGTGTTGCGCACGTGCATCATCAGATCGTATACGTCGTGGGAAGTGGCGCCGCCCACGTTCACCACGAAGCCCGCGTGCTTCTCGCTCACCTGGGCGCCGCCCACGGTATAGCCCTTGAGCCCTGCCTGCTCGATGAGCGCCCCGGCGAAATGCCCCTCCGGGCGCTTGAAGGCGCTGCCGGCGGAGGGCAGCTCCAGAGGCTGCTTTGAGCGGCGCTTCTCGTTCAGCTCCCGCATTTTGGCGGCGATCTCGTCCTTGTCGCCGGGCTGCAGCCGGAACACCGCCGAGAGGATCACGCAGCCGGGGTGGGTGCTGAAATAGCTTTTGCGATAGCCGAAGGCGCACTTTTCCGTCGGCAGCTCGTAGAGGCCCTGGTCCTGCACCGAGAGCAGCACCACGCTCTCCACCGCGTCCTTCAGCTCTCCGCCGTAGGCCCCGGCGTTGATGAAGCAGCCGCCGCCCACGCTGCCCGGGATGCCGGAAGCGAACTCCAGGCCCTTGAGCCCGTTCTGCCAGGCGAAGGAGGCCAGCTTTGACAGGGACACCCCCGCCTCGGCGTAGATCGCGCCGTCCGGCAGCAGAAAGAGCTTCTGCAGCTTCTCGGTGCTGATCATAAAGAGCTCTCCCAGCCCCTCGTCCGGGGGCAGGAGATTGGTGCCGTTGCCCAGGATGAAGGGCGCAAGCTCGTGGTCCTTCAGGATGCTGCAGACCTTGGCCAGGGAGCTCACGCTCTCCGGCGCAGCCAGGGCCCGCACCGGCCCGCCGATGCGGAAGGAGCAGTGGGCCGCCATGGGCTCGTTCTCCAACAGGCTCATGCCCGGCAGGGCCTCTTTGACCGCGGCGATCGCTTTTTCCAGATTTTCCATCGTCTTCTCCTTATACGCTTCCCTTGTCGATGGCCATGTCGTGCTCGGCGGCCAGGGCCTCCGCCGCGTTGTAGCCCATCTTCTTCTGGCGGTTGTTCATGGCGGCCAGCTCCAGGATCACGGCCAGGTTCCGGCCGGGGGTCACCGGGATGGTCACGCAGGGCAGCTCCACGCCCAGGATGGTCTCCGTCTCGCTGGAGAGGCCCAGCCGGTCATAGGCCTTGCCGGCCACCCAGTTTTCCATCTTCACCACCAGGTCGATGCCGGTGCTGGGCTTGACGGCGCCCACGCCGTAGATGTGGCGCACGTTGATCACGCCGATGCCTCTCAGCTCCATATAATAGCGGATCAGCTCCGGGGCGGTGCCCATCAGGCGGTCCCGGGCGATCTTCTTGATCTCCACCGCGTCGTCCGCCACCAGGCGGTGGCCGCGCTTGATGAGCTCCAGGGCGGTCTCGCTCTTGCCGATGCCGCTGTCGCCGGTAAGCAGCACGCCCTCGCCGTAGATCTCCACCAGCACCCCGTGGGTGGTGAGCCGGGGAGCCAGGTAGTTGTGCAGGGCGGCGATGACGTTGGCCTGGAAATCGGAGGTGTCCTCGTCGGTGACGAAGAGGTTGCGGTCAAAGCGCTCCGCCATCTCCACGCACTCCGGCGAGGGGGTGACGCCGTGGCAGACCACCAGGGCCGCGATGTCGTAGCCCATGAAGCGCTCATAGGCCCGGCGGCGTTCCTCCCGGCTGAGGGTGTTCAGATAGGTGGACTCCACCCGGCCGATGATCTGCAGCCGGCGGGGGTCGAAGTAGTTATAAAAGCCGGTGAGCTGCATGGCGGGGCGGTTCACGTCCGCCGTGGTCAGCACGGCGTTTTCATAGTCCTTGGACAGGTGGATGGGCCGCAGATTGTGGTCGGCCACGATGGTCTTGAGCTTGACGGAATACTTGCTTCTCATGGGCGCAGACCTCCGATGATAATATATGTACTATTGTACTCACTTTTCCGTCTTTTGGCAAGCACTTTCCACGCACCCGGGCGTTTTACGCCCCTGGAGGAGGCCGGGGGGATTCCGCCGCGGGTTTTTTGAAAAATCTCGTTTTCTTTTAAGTTGCTTTTAGTTTGGGCGCTTATGATGGGCCCAGAAACAGGAAAGGAGGTCTGCACAACATGGAAGCGACCTGTATTTTCAAACGAATCGAGAAGAAGTATCTTCTCTCCTCGGCGCAGCTTGAGGCGCTGATGCAGCGGATCGGCTCTCATCTGCGGCCGGATGACTACGGGCGCAGCACGGTGCTGAGCCTCTATCTGGATACCCCAGATCACCGGATCATCCGCAGCTCCCTGGAGGCGGTGGACTACAAGGAAAAACTCCGCCTGCGCAGCTACGGCCGGGCCTCGGCGGATTCCACGGTGTTTCTGGAGCTGAAAAAGAAATACGGCGGCGTGGTGTACAAGCGCCGGGCGGCCATGAGCCTAAAGGAGGCGGAGCGCTTTCTGGAGCAGGGCGTCAAGCCCTATGAGAGCCAGATCCTCTCCGAGCTGGATTGGGCCCTGCGGCTCTACGGGCGGCCCAGGGGCGCCATGCTGATCGCCTGCGAGCGGGAGGCCTGGTTCGACGAGTCCCAGCCCGACCTGCGCCTGACCTTTGACCGGAACATCCGCTACCGGGAGCGGGAGCCTGGTCTGGACCGGGGCTCCGCGGGGATCGCCCTGCTGCCCCGGGACCGGGTTCTGCTGGAAATCAAGACGGCGGGCGCCATGCCCCTGTGGCTGGCCCACGCCCTGGACGCGGAGGACATCCTGCCCGGGAGCTTCTCCAAATACGGCGCGGCCTATCTGAAAAGCCTGGAGGAAAAAACGCGCCCCGTTTCCCTGCTGAAAGGAGGAATTCAACATGTCGTCAATCTTTGATCCGATCCTGACCGGGGGCTTCTCGGTGGGACAATATCTGCTCTGCCTGCTCTTCGCCGGGCTCTGCGGCGCCGTGGCGGCGCTGGCGCTGGGCCGCGAGAGCGCGTCCAGCCGCAGCTTTCTGATCTCCCTGGTGGTGCTGCCCGTCATCGTCGCCACGGTGATCCTGATGGTCAACGGCAGCGTGGGCACCGGCATCGCCGTGGCGGGGGCCTTCTCCCTGGTGCGCTTCCGCTCGGCCGCGGGAAAGGCGCGGGACATCTCCGCCATCTTCCTGGTGATGACGGCGGGCCTGGCCTGCGCGGCGGGCTATGTGGCCGTGGCCCTGCTGTTCACGCTGGCGGCCTCCGGCCTGATGCTGCTGCTCTCCCGCATGCCCATGGCCTGCGACCGCTTCGCGGCCCTGCACATCACGGCCCCGGAGTCCCTGCACTTTGCAAACGCCTTCGACGATCTCTTCGATCGCTACACCAAAAGCCGGAAGCTCGTGAAGGCGAAGACATCCAACATGGGAAGTCTGTATAAGCTGGACTACAGGATCGAAATGAAGGATCCCGCCGAGGCGCAGGAGTTTCTGGACGCCCTGCGCTGCCGGAACGGGAATCTGGAAATCGCGCTTCTGAACGATACCGAAGGAGGAGAAGAATTATGAAGAAGCTTTGGAACATCGCCCTTGCCGGCGCCGCGGCGCTCTTTCTGCTGGCGGGCTGCGGATTTGTGTCAGACAGCGCCGCAGGCGCGCTCCCGGCGGACACGGCCCAGACCCAGACCGCGGCCGCGGCGGATTTCACCCCGGATCCCTCGGTGTCCGAGCGGGACGCCTCGGGGGAATACGACGCCGCCCAGGCGCAGCTCCTCTCCCCGGAGGGGGATCTGACCATCACCGAGGCAGGCACCTATCTGCTGTCCGGCAGCTATGAGGGCATGATCCTCATCGAGGCCGGCGAGGAGGACAAGGTCCAGCTGGTGCTGGAAAACGCCGAGCTCCGCAACGAGGACGGGCCGGCGATCTACGTCCGCTGCGCGGACAAGGTCTTTCTCACCGCCGCCGAGGGCACGGTCAACAGCATCTCCGACGGGGCGGACTATACGCTTGTGGACGAGGACAGCACCCTGGACGCGGCGGTGTTCAGCAGGGCGGATCTCACCATCAACGGCGCCGGCACGCTGACCATCACCGGAAACTATAGGCACGCGGTGGTCTCCAAGGACGATCTGGTGGTCACCGCGACGGATCTGACCGTAGTCGCGCAGAACGTGGGTCTGAACGGCAAGGACTGCGTCAAGCTCTCCGGCGCGGCGCTCAGCATCACCGCCGGCAGCGACGGCATCCGCTCGGATAACGGCACGGACGCGGAAAAGGGCTTTATCTCCATCGTGAATTCCACGGTCAGCATCGTCTCCGGCAAGGACGGCATCCAGGCCGAGACGGTCTTCACCGCGGAAAATGCCGCCGTCACGATCACCGCCGGCGGCGGGAGCGCGGACGCCGCGGAATCCTGCAAGGGCGTCAAGGCCGGCGCCTCCGTCACCATCGACGGCGGCGTCTGGCAGATCGACTCCCGGGACGACGCCATTCACGCCGAGGGCTCCCTCCTCATCCGCGGCGGCGACTTCACCCTCCGGAGCGGGGACGACGGCATACACGCCAACGAGAAGGCGGAGATCGCCGGCGGCAGGCTGAGCATCACGGCCTATGAGGGCATTGAGGGGACCTACGTCCTCATCAGCGGGGGCGAGATCAGCATCGCGGCCTCGGACGACGGCATCAACGCGGCGCGCAAGTCCTCCGCCTGGACCCCTACCGTGGAGATCAGCGGCGGCACCGTGAGCATCACCATGGGGCCCGGGGACACCGACGGCATCGACGCCAACGGCAGCCTCATCATCAGCGGCGGCGTCATCTCCATCAGCGGCAGCTCCCCCTTTGACTACGACGGCAGCGCCAGCTTCACCGGCGGCACCGTGACCGTCAACGGCCAGCAGGTCACCAGCCTCTCCAACCAGATGATGGGCGGCGGGCCCGGGGGCGGCTTCGGCGGCGGG
>JAFRQP010000064.1 GCA_017428565.1 Oscillospiraceae bacterium | reverse complement strand
TTTTGCTTTGCTATAGAAACTTCAAAATTGCGGAATACCGTGTTGAAGACGGTAAGCTCCTCAACCGTTCCATTTCAAGGTTGTGAATGTGTATACCATGTCCCTTCACTGCTGTTTACCATGTTTCCCTTGACACAATGCTCGGCCCTACGGGGAAGCGCCCGGGCGGAAAAACCGGTGGAAAAAGTCAAAAAAATCCTTGCATTTCCCGTTTTGCTGTGCTACAATTCGCTTTGCGCCATGTAACTATGCCCATGCGGCACAATCATGGCAGCCTTTGATGAGGAGCGTTATTACCATGAAGCAGGGCATTCACCCCAATTACAAGCCGACGACCATCCGCTGCGCCTGCGGCAACGTGATCGAGACCGGGTCCACCAAGCAGAACATCACCGTTGAGATCTGCTCCAAGTGCCACCCCTTCTTCACCGGCAAGCAGAAGCTGGTCGACACCAGCGGCCGCGTGGATAAGTTCAACAAGAAGTACGGCATCAAGTAATCGAATAGATTCCGAAAACCCCCGCTGCAAAACTGCAGCGGGGGTTTTCGGTTGTTTCTTCTCTTGTTCTTCGAATTATTCGATCTTTACCAGGACGGGCTGCTTCTGGATCTCGTCCTTCTGGGTGCCGGCGGAGAGCGTCTCCAGCGCGTGGGTGAAGCGCCGGATATCCTCGTCGCTGAAATCCTCCAGCTCGTCGAAGAAGGGCTTGAACAGCTTCCGGAACATCTCCTGGGTGTGGTACTCATAGGTGCGGATGGCCAGGGGCGTGGGCTTGAGGATGATGTTCTTCCGATTGTCCGAGGTGCGGAAGCGCTCGATCAGGCCCATGCTGTTCAGCTTCTTCTGGATCCGGGAGAAGGAGCTCTGGGGGATGCCCAGGGCCTGGACCATGTTGTTCATGTATTCGTCGTCCTCCCGGTGCTCCACGATGTACTCCAGCACCTGCCACTCGTTGGGAAGAAGATAGATGTCCTCATACATATGCAGCGGAGGGGTTGCCCGGGAGACGGTGTTCACGTGCTGCACGATGGCGGCGACCAGCGGACGATAGCGCCCCATCCATTCCAGTTTTTTCTTATCCATCGTTCGATCCTCGCCTGCCTTGAAAACGCACAAAATTTGCTTGCCTATAAAATATCACAGACTTTCGGATTTGTCCATTGTCAGATTTCCGTCTGTCCTTCGGTGGGGCGGAGCCGCCGCACGCAGAAGAAGCAGAGGGCCGTGCCCAGGGCGGCCAGGGCCAGGAGCAGGCTCAGCGTCACGGAGACGCGGTAGCCGTCCAGGAGCCTGCCGAAGCCGATGGTACTGACGAAGGAAAACAGCAGCGGGCCGCCCGTCATCATGGCCTGAGCCAGGCCCGTATGCTCGTGGGGGATGATCTGGCGCACATAGTCCACGGAGGCCGGCTGGAAAATGCCGGTGGAGAAGGCGTGCAGGGAGGAGGCCAGAAGCAGCATGGTGACGCTGCCCGCGAAGGTGTAGCCCGCGATCTTCAGCGTATAGAAGCACATGCTGGCCACCAGCAGCGCGGACAGGCGCCAGCGCTTTTTCAGCCAGACGAAGAGGAAGGTGGCCGGAACCTCGATGAGCGCCAGATACCCGCTCACGGCGCCGAAGTCCTCCGTATTCCCGCCCACGCTCTGCACCACGTTCACGAGGAAGGTGGTCAGGGTCTTGTTTGCGGCGGAGACCAGGGAGATCCCCGCGACCAGCAGCAAAAACAGGCGGCTCTGCCGGAGAAAGGCCCCCAGCGGGGCGGCTGGGGCCGCCCCCGTCTCCTCCCGCGCCGCCGGCTCCTCCGCCGGCGCGCCGCGCCGCAGCGGCAGCAGGAGCAGGCCCATGAGCAGGAAGAGGCCCTGCCCGGCGGGCAGCAGGACGAAGGGGTGGAAACGGGCCAGCAGAAAGCCCGCCGAGAGCGAGGTGAGCGCATAGCCCAGAGAGCCGAAGCCCCGGGCCAGGCCGAAGCGGATAGGGACGCCGCCCCGCTTCAGGTCGATGTAGAGCTTGGCCACGGTGCTGCTGAGCGTCAGGGTCAGGGCCAGGTACAGGGTATAAAACAGCGCCGCGGCGAAGGCCTGCTTTCGCAGCAGGAGGATGCCGCCCAGGGCCAGGGTCTGCCCCAGCACCAGAAGCCAGCTCCAGCGATACACCGCCCCGGCGCCGCCCCGGTCGATCCGCCGGGACACGGCCAGCATCAGCAGGCAGCCCAGCAGGGAGGCAAAGGCGCTCACCGTGCCGGCCTGGGCGTTGCCGAAGCCCAGGGCCTGCAGGAAGGCCACCGCGAAGCCCAGGGCGACGCTGCCCCCCGCCCAGTAGAACAGCTGGATCCCTCCGTAGAGCAGGCGCAGTTTCAGATAGCCCCTCTTCTCCCGTTCCAAAGCGCGCACCTCCCCCGCTCTTTTTTCTTTATTGTAGCAGAGCGCGGCGGGAAAGGGAAGTCTCTTTCTATACACGACATGCTTTCTTGTATAAATCGTCCAATCCGCCTGTTCAAAATTTGGTCATATAGATAGCTTGACGTTTGGGCAAAATTCATTTATGATAAATATAAATCCGAGTGGATATAAATTTAACCCGCAGGAATCAGCAGAGCGCAGCCCTCATCCGAAAAGCAGCCAACATGAGAAAAGAGAGTATCAAGAAAGGGGAAAAAACCATGCGCAACAAAAAATACCGGCTGTTGATCATCATCGCCTGTGCGATGCTGCTGGTCAGCATGGTCGGGACCGCGATGATGGAGTCCGTCTTCATCGGCGCGAAACGGACCGAGTATACCGTCAACCTGACTGAACTGGCCGGCATGATCAACGAAAACAACGAGAAGACCGGCAGAGACATCCAGATCCACTTCACCCAGAACAAGATCAGCGAGTTCCACTTCCGTCTGTTCGTCCCCAGCTCCGCCACGGCGGAAAATCCCGCGCCCGGCATCGTGGTCTGCCACGGCGGCACCAACGTGCTGGAGCTGCAGATGCCCTTCTACGTGGAGCTTGCCCGCCGCGGCTTCGTGGTCATTTCCATGGATATGTCCGGCCACGGTGAAACAGACAACGCCATCGGCAGCATGACCGCCAACTCCAACGGCATGCTGGCCGCGGTAGAGTTCCTGATGAGCATGCCCGAGGTCGACCCGGAGAACATCGGCGTCACCGGCCACAGCTTCGGCAACAACTCCTGCGTCAACACCCTGGCCGTGCTGAACACGCCGGATTCCACCCAGCGCGTGAAGGCCTGGGTCGACGGCGACGGCCTGCGCTACCTGGCCAGCGTCACGCCCGACATCGCCGAGGGCCTGTACCTGACCATCGGCGTGGCCAAGTACGGCGAGACCAACATGCCCAACGGCTACGCCTTCCTGAGCGGCCCCACCGCCATGAACCTGCTGGGCATCTTCTCCCCCAGCTTCTCCGGCGACGCGGCGGAGAACAACCAGTGGTACACCAGCTCCGGCCCGGTGGACATCCCGGCGGCCGGCACGGCCCTGGATACCGACGGCGGTCTGAAGATCGTCCAGTACAAGGGCACGCACCCCATGTGGCACTTCTCCCTCCCCACCACCGCCATTGCCATCAACGGCTTCTATGAGTCCCTGGGCGTTCCCGCCGGCCGCAGCTACATCCCCGCCAACAAGCAGGTCTGGCCCCTCGAGGTGTGCTTTGAGCTGCTGGGTCTGCTGGGCTTCTTCCTCCTGCTCTTCCCCGTGGTGGCGATCCTGGCCGATTCCAAACTCTTCTCCCGCATCAAGCGGAGCTATCCCGAAGGAGACGCCCTGCCCGCCTTCAAGAGCGGCCGCACCGCCATCATCACCATCCTCACCATCGTCGCCTGCATGCTGTTCTCCTACTTCAGCTATGCATGGCTCGGCAAGTTCAACGACGTAGGCCCGGACGGCCCGTCCCTGTTCAACGCCAACGCCTACCCGGCTGAGGGCATGGCGACCAACTTCGTGGGTCTCTGGACCCTGATCTGCGGCGCCTTCACCCTGGTCATGATCCTGGTCAACTACGGCGCCCAGTGGCTCTTCGGCAAGAAGGACCGGGAGAAGCTGGGCAATCCCTTCGGCAGCCTTGCCGCTGACAGCGCGTCCCAGTTCCTGTACACGATCCTCTTCGCCGTGGTCGTGGTGGCCATCCTGTACATCCCCGTGGTCATCGCCTCCCTGGTGTTCAAGGCCGACTTCCGCATCTGCACCCTGGCCGTCCAGATCGGCCGGCTGAGATGGCTGCCCACCATCATACTCCGCTACCTGCCGCTGTGGCTGATGTTCTACGTGCCCTACGCGGCCATGAACAGCAACACCCGGTTCAAAGATATGCCCGAGTGGCTGAGCACCCTGATCTGCGCCCTGGCCAACGGCATCCCCCTGACCATCTTCCTCTTCGTCCAGTACAGCAACATCTTCAGCAAGGGCACCGTGATGCCGTACAACAGCATGGCCGGCCTCATCGCCTTCACCCTGATCCCGGTCCTGGCCTTCGCCGCCGTCAGCTCCCGCTACATCTACAAGAAGACCGGCAGCGCCTGGGCCGCCGGCACCATCAACGGCCTGATCTTCTGCCTGATGATGGTCTACGGCAACGCCTGGCGCACCGACTTCATCCTCATGTAAGCAGATAGAGCGAGTCTTCTCCTTCCTCTCTTTCGCAAGCGCATAAACCCTTTTCGCCGCAAGCGGGTCCCCCCGCTTGCGGCGAATCCCTTTTTGGCCAAGTCCCGCCGACGCGCCGGGCGGCGAGGCGCGGAGGCATGCGGGCGGCCGCAAGGGCTGCCTCCACGGCGCTTGTCCGCCGCATCCCGCAGGGGCGACCTATGGTCGCCCGATGCTTCGTACAAACCCCGTAGGGACGACCATTGGTCGTCCGTGGACGTGAACATAGGTCCAACAACGGACGAGCGATGCTCGTCCCTACGGGCGTCGGCTCTCCTGTCTTTCAAACCGCGGGCGGCCATGGGCGGCCCCTACTTTTCACTTTTCACTCTTCACTCTTCACTCTTCACTTTTCACT
>JAFRQP010000063.1 GCA_017428565.1 Oscillospiraceae bacterium | reverse complement strand
GAGGGTTCAAGTCCCTTCTCGGTCGCCACACATGCCCCCAATAGGGGGCATGTACTTTGCTGCTGTAGCTCAGTAGGTAGAGCGCATCCTTGGTAAGGATGAGGTCGGCAGTTCGAATCTGCCCAGCAGCTCCAAAAAAGCAGATACCCATTCGGGTATCTGCTTTTTTGCGCGCTGGGCAGATTCGAATCATGTCCGAAAGCCACATAGGTGGCTTTCGTCGACCAGTGCAAACACTGGTCGACACCTTGATTTCTTTTCCCGATCCCCCGCGAGGGAAAAGAAATGCAAACGAATACTGCCCAGCAGCTCCGCCCTCATGCGGCAAGCCGCCACCTTCCGGAGACGGGAGAAAACGGATTGCCACACCAGTGACGTTGGTCACTGGTTCGCAATGACAGGGCGGGGCTTTTCCCGCTCCCCTGCGGATGAATACGTAAAAAACCACGGAGCAGTATCGACCGGGGGTCGGTGCTACTCCGTTTCCGTTTCGATATATTCCATCACATCCTCCACGCGGCAGGAGAGGATCTTGCAGAAAATCTCGATCGTATGCGTACTGACGCTCTCGTTGCGTTTCAGACGCGTGATCTGTCCGGGGCTGACATGGAAGCGATGGATCAGCGCGTACTGGGTCACCCCTTTTTCTTCCATGGTTTTCCACAATCTCGCATAGGACATCATCAAAATCACCGCTTTCCTCTTGCATATTAACCGAAAGCGGTGTATATTAATATTAACCAATATTGGTTAATGTTGCGTAGCCACATGGGGAGGCATCCTTCGTTTCTAACAAAATGAAGAATGGGGAGCTGGTGAAAGGAAAATGGGACTGTTTGATAGCAAATAGTCGGAAAACGCAAAAATTTTTCCCAAACCGTATGCAGCCAGTTAATTGTTTTCGTGTTTTTCGTTTGATAAAATCAATACGACGAAGGAATCGTCCGAAAACGGTCGGAACTGCGTTTTTCGTGCGTGGTTCCGTTTGGGCCACGCACTTTTTTATCTCTAAAAGAGAGGCAGAATAAAGGGGAGTTGCTGAGTGAAAGTAAAAACTGCTTCAAGCGGAGAACAATTCAGAAGGGAGGCAAAAAAATATGTAATAAACATGCGGGGAAACAAAAAGAAATTGCATATTAAAAATGGATGTCATTGGGCGTCGTTTTTTTCAGAATACTACGATTTTGATAGTTTGGTCGAGGCAAAAAATTGTGGTGTTGAGTCTACTCTGTGCGGGAACTGTTTTAAGGACAGATAAACTACAAGGGGGTAAGCATTTATGTCACTTTATCGTTGCGCAGCATGCGGCAGCCCAAACGTTATGCCCGATACGCAAGCTGGAGGGGTGGGGTACAACTATTTGAAGGGAACGATTGGAACTGTCGTGCTCGGTGCAGGTGGCGGAGCTGCCGGCATTGAAAGTAAGAGGGAACAGATTTATCGATGCCCCGACTGTGGTCTAACGCTGAGTTATCCCATGGAGCCATCCATGAAGGCGTTGATCGATATGGGTGTTGTCAGCATGGATGTCCGCAAAAACATGCGGGCTACCTATGGCATTACATGGGAGGCTTTAAAAAGCCAATATAAAAACATTGAATCTGGATATGCCGATGACGTTGCGCTGAATAATGCACAAGAGCTGTTCAAAAGGGACTCTGCCACGAAAGAAGAGTTTGATGCTGCGATAGATTTGATCGTTGAAACGGAGCGCAGATTATATGAGTATGAATATTCTCCGCAGCATCCGATGACGCTGATGGAGTATACCGCTGTACGCAGAGCCATTGACACCTGCATCCAAAATGTGGCTAAATATTTGCCGCCGCCTGTTCCGGAGGAATATAGAGGATTAGATGTCCCTCAGCGCTTGTTCGGGCTTCTGCCAGAGTATGCGACTACTTCTGATATGCCCTACGAATACAGGAAGTACAACCAAGCTCTGACCGATTATCTGAACGACACGACCTTTATCTCCGATCTGGCCGCTTTTTATGAAAACGACAGCTCCCTTTGGTGGTGGGTCAGTGATGTTCTCGAAAACAAGAAGCTATATTATCATGCAAGACATCGAGTGGACTTTTCATATAGTTTTTTGCGATGCACTTGTAAGGTGGAAAAGTCATTTTTTGGAATTGAAGCCCAGAGCGTTCGTTACATCTTGCCCCGTTTTAAAATCATAGATGGCTTGCTTTGCTTTTGGGATGCCTCTTTTATTACGGAGAGGGGGAAGGAATTAATTCCCCGTAACTTCTATGGGCATTTCAATTATCAGGATATTGCGGAAAACTACTTCTCTTATTATCCAGAGAAACGTGCAGCAGTCATGGCAGAAATAGAGGATTTCAAGGCTAAGGTGAAGCAGTATAAAGCAAAAGAAGCCGAAAATGAAAAAAGACTTGCACGTCTGCCTTCCCTTGAGAGCAAGAAAGAAGAAAATGGCGACACAA
The DNA here is from genome assembly GCA_017428565.1 of Oscillospiraceae bacterium. GTDB lineage: Bacteria > Bacillota > Clostridia > Oscillospirales > Oscillospiraceae > Limivicinus. The sequence goes on along the minus strand of JAFRQP010000063.1, from coordinate 14,079 downwards.
TCATAAAGCTCGGCAAAAAGATTTTTGGCAGAAAGCAGGCCCTTGCTCAAATCGAAATCCTCGAAGAAGAAAATGCAGGTATAGCAAAGCAGATTGAGGATATCCAGTTGAAAGACGAAACCTTTAAGAAAGAAGCTCCCCTTTCCGCCAAAGAATTTCTCAATCAGCTCATTGAGAAAAACGATTATTTTATTGCATGGCATTCGGTCTATAACGAGGCTGCTCCCATGGCACAATAACTATTTGCAACAGCACAAGTTTTGGTACTCATACTTATCTAAGGCAGGGAGCAAATCGCTCCCTGCCATTCTTATGCCTCCTCATACCGGTGCCTTGCTGCGCCGCGGTTCTGCCTGTCCCGCACAGCCGCGCAAAGCGGGCCGCCGGGGAGCCCCGCAGCCGGGCCCCCGCGGGAAAACATCCGTCTGCGCCGTAGGGGCCGACGCCCTCGGCGGCCCGACCCCTCGTCCCTCGACCCCTTCCGTCACGGCGCTTGCGTGAGACGCGCCGCGACACCTCCGCCTTGCGGTGCCCGAAAAATGCTGCGGGCTTACGCTATTCCTTGCATTTTTCGACCGCTGCGGAAATTCCGGGCTCCCTTCTTCCGCCACCGGCGGCGGGAGCCCGCAATTCCCCCGGAGGGGAGGCAAGAGCGCGGGCGGGCGCAAGGCTCCTACGGGGAAATCACGAACAGACGCACGCAGCGGGCGGCAGGATGGCCGCCCGCTGCGTGTGCATATATCGGTGCCTGCGGACGAGCAATGCTCGTCCCTACGGGCCTTACATCAGCCCAAGCCCATGCGCCACGTTGCGGATGAAGTCCTGGACGTTGGTGACCATGGTGGTGGCGGAGAGGCTGCCGCGATCCAGCAGCTTATTGACCACGAACTCGTCCGCGTCCACGCAGTAGAGGTACACGGGGCGGATGCTGCCGTCGGGGAGTACCCGGAAGGAGGGGGTCATGTTGCCGGTGGCGATGGTGTGCAGCATGGTGGCGAGGCAGATGACCGTGGTGGACTTCTTCACGATCTCCCGCATGGCGGCGGCGGCCTCGTACACGTTGCCGATGACCTCGGGCAGGGGGCCGTCGTCCCGGATGGAGCCGGCCAGCACGAAGGGGACATGGTTCTTCACCACGCTGTACATGATGCCGTTGTCGATGTGGTAGTCCTCCACGAACTGGGCGATGGAGCCGCTGCGGCGCACCTTGTTGATGGTGTCCAGATGGTTGTAGTGGCCGTTGGGCATGGACTGCTGGGTATAGATGTCCTGGCCCAGGGCGGTGTGCAGCAGGGCGCCCTCCAGGTCGTGGGTGGCCAGGGCGTTGCCGGCAAGCAGGCCGTGGGCGTAGCCGTTCTCCACCAAGAGCTGCATGGCCTTGCGGGCGTCGGCGTCGAAGGCGAAGGCGGGGCCCATGACCCAGACGATGTTACCGTGCTCCTTCTCATAGCGCAGCAGCTCCACCAGGTTGTCATAGTCCTTGGTGTAGGAGGTCTCGCGGCTGCGGCCGGTGCGGAAGACGAAGCGGTCCTCCAGCTCGCGGCCTGGCTCCACAAAGCCGGTGCTGTGCATAAAGATGCCGTACTCGGCGTTCTCGCTGCGGCCCAGGATCACCCGGTCGCCCTTTTTGAGGTTCCGGGCCTCCACCACGTCCAGCCGCCCCTCAGGGCGCCAGACCACGCAGGAGTCCATGCGGCTCTCGGTTGCCAGGGTCCACACGCCGTCCAGCTTGTAGTATTCGGGGTACATGGAGGTGCTGTGGTAGCCCTCGGGCGCCACGCCGTCCGCCTCGCAGAGGGACCAGGCGACGTTGGGGGCGTTCACAAAGCGCTCCCCGGTGAAATCGGGAGCATGATAGGCGGGAAATGTAAAAGCCATATCGGATTCCTTTCTCTGCGCCGGGCGCAGGGGCATATTCACGGAATTGAGATCCTTCGCTGCGCTCAGGATGACATCTTATTATTTTACTGCGAATCCGTCTCCGTGTCCAGCCGCATGGAGCCGGTTTTTTTCAGTTGCTGGTGGAAGGAGAAGCAGCGGTCCAGCAGGTGGGGCGTCTGGGCGCCCCTGGCGGCGGCGCAGGCGTCCTCGAAATAGGCGCGCAGCTGGGGCCGGTAGTCGGGATGGGCGCAGTTTTCGATGATGCGCTCCGCCCGCTGCTTGGGGCTCAGGCCCCGCAGATCCGCCCAGCCCTGCTCGGTGACCAGCACGTCCACGTCGTGCTCGCAGTGGTCCACGTGGGTCACCATGGGGACGATGCTGGAGATCTTGCCGTTCTTGGCCACGGAGTTGGTCATGAAAATGGAGACGGCGGAGTTGCGGGCGTAGTCCCCGGAGCCGCCGATGCCGTTATAGACATGGGTGCCGTTCATCTGGGAGGAGTTGACGTTGCCGTAGATGTCCGCCTCCACAGCGGTGTTCATGGCGATGACGCCCAGACGCCGGATGACCTCGGCGTGGTTGGAGATCTCCGAATCCCGGAGGATCAGCTTGCCCCGGTAGGCCTCCAGATTCCCCAGCAGCCGCTCCATGCCCGCCTCGGAGAGGGACAGGCTGGTGGCGGAGGCCATGTCGGCCTTGCCCGCGTCAATGAGGTCCAGGATGCCGTCCTGCATGACCTCGGAGAAGAAGCGCAGGTGCTCAAAATCCGAATCCTTCAGCCCCAGGAGCACCGCGTTGGCAACAGAGCCCACGCCGGACTGGAGGGGGCACACGTCGGCGGAGAGCCGGCCCGCCGCCTTCTCGTTTTTCAGGAAGGAGACGATGTTGCGGGCGATCTGCTTACTGACCTCATCCTCCGGGGCGAGAGCGCGGGGCTTTTCCGGCAGGTCGGAGATCACCACGGCGGCGATCTTCTCCAGGGGGCAGGTGAGGTAAGGCACGCCGATGCGCTCTGCGGCGTCGGTGAGGGGGATGGGCTGCCGGGCGGGGGGATCGGCCAGGCGGAAAACGTCATGGAAGCCCTCCAGCTCCGCAGGCTGGCGGAGATTCAGCTCCACGATGACCTGCTCGGCCAGATCGATCCAGGTCTGGGAGCAGCCCAGGGCGGTGGTGGGGATCAGGTTCCCCTCCTCGGTGATGGCCGCGGCCTCGATGATGGCGGTGCGGATGGGGCCGTAGAAGCCGTAGCGGGCGTTCTGGGCCACCATGCCCAGATGCTGGTCGGTATAGGCGACCCCGGCGGGGCTGCCGCCGTTCACGGCGGAGCGCAGGGCCTTGCTGGTCATGTAGGGCAGGCGGAAGGCGATCATGTCCTGCTCCGCCCAGGCGGTGTCCAGCTCCTCGCCGGTGCTGGCGCCGGAGAACAGGCCCAGGCGCAGCTTCCGCGCGCCGGAGCGAACCTGTTCCGCCAGGGCCAGAGGCACGGCCTTGGGGCAGCCGGAGGGGGTGAAGCCGCTGACGGCCACGGTTTCCCCGTCCCGGATCAGCAGGGCGGCCTCTTCGGCGCTCATGATCCGGTCCTTCAGGGCCGCGCAGCGTAAACGTTTGCTGAGCTCCATGGCGCTCACCCCAGGTGGTGGGCGAAGGCGGCGGCCTGCCCGGCGGTGATGAGCTCCCTGCCGGCGTCCAGCGCCTTGCGGTTGATTTCCTCCGTGCCGGCGGGGATGTGGCGCTTCACGGCCTCCATCAGCTCCTCGTCGCTGAAGAGCTGCAGGGCGGCGTTGATGGCGCCCACGGCCACGATGTTGGCGGTGAAGGCCTTGCCCACCTTCTCCTTGGCGGTGCGCAGGATGGGGATGGCGATCACCCGGGATTTGTCCAGAGTCTCCGGGCAGTCCAGGCTGTCGTCCATCATGACCACGGCGCCCTCGGCCAGGGTCTTGGTGTAGGTGTTCAGGGAGGCCTGGGTCAGCGCCAGCAGGAAGTCCGGCGCCGTGACCTTGGTGTACCAGATCTTCTCCCGGCTCACCACGGTCTCGGCCTTGCTGACGCCGCCGCGGGCCTCGGGCCCGTAGGCCTGAGACTGGACGGTGCGCAGCCCCGCGATCACGGCGGCCTCCGCCATGATGACGCTGGCCAGGATCACACCCTGGCCGCCGGAGCCGGCGAAACGCATTTCATAACGCTTGCTCATCGTCTCTCTCCCCCTTACTTCCTGCCCTTGGCCGCAAAGCGGTCGATGAGCTTCTGATACTCCTCCGAATACTCGGGGAAGTCGTTCTCCGCCAGGACGCCGATGGCCTTCTTGCCGGCCATCTCCTCCGGCGGCATCATGTTGAAGCGGGGCAGGGGGATCAGATTGTCCCGCTGCCACTTGAGCATCTCCACGGCGTCGCCCTTCTTGTTCTTGCGGCCGTAGTAGGTGGGGCAGACGGAGTACACGTCCACCAGGGCGAAGCCCTTGTGCAGCATGGCCTGCTTGATGACGGCGGTGGTCTCCCGGGCGTGGTACACGTCGCCCCGGGCGGCGAAGGAGGCGCCGGCGCCGGCGGCCAGGAGCGCGATGTCAAAGGGGCGGTCCAGGTTGCCGTAGGGGGCGGTGGTGGCCTTGTCGCCGGTGGGGGTGGTGGGGGAATACTGGCCGCCGGTCATGCCGTAGATGTCGTTGTTGAAGCAGATCACGGTGAGCCCCAGGTTCCGGCGGGCGGCGTGGATCAGATGGTTGCCGCCGATGGCGGAGCAGTCCCCATCGCCGGTGAGCACCACAACGTGGAGCTTGGGGTTGGCCATCTTGATGCCGGTGGCAAAGGCGATGGCCCGGCCGTGGGTGGTGTGGATGGAATTGAAGTCCAGATAACCCGCCGCGCGGGAGGAGCAGCCGATGCCGGAGACAATCACGATATTGTCCCGGTCAAAGTCGGTGTCCGGGTCGTTGATGAGCTCGTCCAGCGCCACCGCCACGTCCCGCATGATGACGCCGTTGCCGCAGCCGGGGCACCAGATATGGGGCAGGTGGTCGATGCGCATGTACTGATGGATCAGATCACTGGGCATGATTTCAGACCTCCATTTCCTGCAGTTTGGCAAGGATCTCGGCGGGAGTGATGACGGTGCCGTCCACCTTCCCCAGGAAGGCGACGGGCACGCTGCCGCCGGCCGTGCGCTGGACCTCCAGCAGCATCTGGCCGTGGTTGTGCTCCGCCATGAGGATGTTTTTCAGCTGGGGCAGGCGGGCCTTCAGCTGCTTTTCGGGGAAGGGCCAGACGGTGATGGGCCGGAACATGCCCACCTTCCTGCCTTCCGCACGGGCCAGGAGCACAGCCTCCATGGCCGCGCGGGCGGTGCCGCCGAAGCAGACGACGGCGGTCTCCGCGTCGTCCATGGCGTACTCCTCCACGCGGATGATGTCGTCCGCATTGTCCTCCACCTTCGCCAGCAGCCGGGAGACCAGCTTGCCGGCCACCTGGGTGTTGTTGGTGGGGAAGCCGCCCTCGTCATGGGCGAGGCCGGTGATGTTGTAGCGCTCGCCCCGGCCGAAGGGCTTCATGGCGGGAACGTACATGCCCTCGGGCACAAAGTAGCACTGCTTGTTGGCGCCGTCGTGGAAGGAGGGCTTGCGCCGGTTGATGCGCAGGGTTTCGGGCCTGGGCAGCTCCACGCCCTCCCGCATGTGGCCCACGATCTCGTCCATGAGGAAGATCACCGGGGTGCGGTACTTTTCGGACAGATTGAAGGCGCGGATGATCAGCGTATAGGTCTCCAGCACGGAGGAGGGGGACAGGGCGATCACCGGATGGTCCCCGTGGGTGCCCCAGCGGGCCTGCATATAGTCTCCCTGGGCGGGGCTGGTGGGCAGGCCCGTGGAGGGGCCGGCGCGCTGCACGTCCACGATCACGCAGGGGATCTCCGCCATGGCGCCGTAGCCCAGATTCTCCTGCATCAGAGAAAAGCCCGGGCCGGAGGTGGCGGTCATGGCCTTCACGCCGGCGGCAGAGGCGCCCAGCACGGCGGCGATGGAGGAGATCTCATCCTCCATCTGGATGAAATGGCCCCCCACCTGGGGCAGACGCAGGGAGCTCTGCTCCGCGATTTCGGTGGATGGGGTGATGGGGTAGCCCGCGAAGACGCGCATGCCGGCGGCGATGGCGCCCTCCACAGCGGCCTCGTTCCCCTGCATCAGGACAGCTTTCGACATTGTTTCACCCTCCTCACTCTTCCAGATTCACAAGATAAATGGCGTAGTCCGGGCAGCGCAGCTCGCAGGTGCCGCAGAGGATGCAGCCCTCCGGATCCTTCAAGGTCACTTTTTCTTTTTTGACTTCCAGAACCTGCTTGGGGCAGAAGGCGGCGCAGATCCCGCAGCCCTTGCACCAGGCCTCTTCGATCACGAGTTTCTTTCTCCCGATCATGTTGGTCTCTCCTTTTTCGGGCTCTTCCGCGGCGCTTTTCGCTGGGGCGCCCGGGTCATCTCCGACCCGATCCCCGCGCAAGCCCCGTCCCTGTCCCCCGGACGCGCCGGAGGACCGCGAGCCTCTTCAATTATAGTATTAAACAACAATTTCCAGAAAAAAGGAAACACTTCTTTCCTTGCTGTTGCCACAGGGAAAAACCTGTGGTAGAATAAAAGTGAAGAGAGAAGAGTGAAAAGTGAAAAGAGAGTCTCTTTGGGAGGTGTTTTATGAATTTCCGCAATCTGCAATATTTCCTCGCCGCGGCGGAGGAGAAGAACATCACCCACGCGGCGCGGCGGCTCTACATCTCCCAGCAGTCCCTCTCCAGCCACATCGCCAAGCTGGAGGAGGAGCTGGGCGTGCCCCTCTTCGAGCGGGGACCGGAGCTGAAGCTCACCTACGCCGGGGAGCGGCTGGCTCTCATCGCCCGGCAGATCTGCTCGCTGGAGCAGGAGATCCTGCGGGAGACCGGCGAGATCAGCGACCACCGCCGGGGCCGGCTGCGCCTGGGCATCTCCTACACCTGCGGCCGCTCCCTGCTGCCCATGCTGCTGCCCGCCTTCTGCGCGGCCCACCCCCTGGTGGAGATCAGCCTGATGGAGGGCAATTACCGGCAGCTCAACGAGTGGCTGAGCCGGGGCGAGATCGACGTGCTCATCGGCTACATGCCCATCGACGTCAGCGGGGCCCAGGTCTCCGTCATCCTGCAGGAGCGGCTGTTTCTGGCCTGTCCCAAGCCCTTCAGCGCCCGGGTCTTTGCCGGGGACGAGGCGCGTCTCCGCCGATCCCGGCAGGAGGGGGCGGACATCCGCCTTTTCGGCGAGCAGCCCTTCATCCTGCTGAAAAAGGGCAACCGCATCCGCTCCATGCTGGATTCCTACGCCGCCGGGCTGGGCTTTCTGCCCCGGGTGCTGCTGGAGACGGAGAACATCGAGACCGCCTTCGCCCTGGCCGAGCAGGGCATGGGCGTGACCCTGTACCCGGAGCTCTTTTTGCGCACCCTCCACGCCGGCGCGGGTGGGGAGCGCTCCCCCCTGGATCTCTTCCCCCTGCCCGGGGCGGAGGCCCTGGGCGCGCTGGCGGTGGCCTTTCTGGAGACCGGCTACCGCTCTCCCGCCGTGCTGGACTTCATCGCCCTGTGCAAGCAGCGGGCCGGGCTGTGGGAACAGGAATAAGTGAAGAGTGAAAAGTGACGAGTGAAGAGTGAAGAGAAAGCGCGGGGAACGTGGAAAGCCTCCCCTGTGCAAGGGGAGTCCAACGCCCCCCTTGTCTAAAGGGGGGGTGACCGAGCGGAGCGAGGCCGGGGGGATACGCAAAATGTCACAGTCCCCCGCCAAAAGCGCTCAAGGTACTGACAAACCCCTTCAGCCACGGCGCTGCGTGAGACGCGCCGTGCCAGCTCCCCCGGAGGGGGAGCCTATATAGAAAGGAGAGATTGAAATGAAAGAAGTATTGATGTTTTATCTGGAGAGCTGCGGCTACTGCGACAAGGCCCGGCGGGCCCTGGACGAGCTCTTTGCGGAAAACCCGGCCTACCGCGCCATCCCCCTGACGCGGATCGAGGAATCCCAGCAGCCGGAGCTGGCCGACCGCTACGATTACTACGCCGTGCCCACCTTCTTTGTGGACGGCAAAAAGATCTTCGAGGCCCGGCTCTTCATGAGCTATGAGGACATCAAGGCGGGCACGAAGGCCGCTCTGGACGCCGCGCTGTGAGCGGAGGGGAAGAGGCTTGCCCCGGTTCCTGCGGAGCATCATCCCCGCCAAGATCAAATTTCGAAAAAAACGAAAAACGGAACGAAACCTTTTCCTATTCTCAAACGTTATACAGGCAGTGGCATGCCCGATCAGCGGCACGCCCGATTTTCGTCCCGAAAGGAGCAGGAAAAGATGAAAAAATTGCTGTCCATTTGCGCCGTCCTCCTTCTTTGCGCAACTCTTCTTGCGGGCTGCGCCGGCGAGGCCGGCACACCCGATGAAATGAGTCCCCCGACGGAGCAGAGTCCTGTCCCCGAACAGGAGACGGACAGCCCGGCGCCGCCGACTCCCCCTCCCACGGAGAGCACAGAATCTCTCCTGGCCCGGATCGAGGAACAAAAAGAAGTCATGAAGGCCTTCCTCCTGGAGCATCAGGCGGAAATGGAAGAGCTTGTCGCCGTCATGATGGCATACAGCGTCCGCACTTCCGAGAATGAGTTCACCTTTTTTGAGTACAATGTCATCTATCACAAGCTGCATCAGACGCACCGGATCATCCGGAGCATTACCAGTACGGAGGATCATCGCGAGCGCCTTGAGGAGCATCCCATCCTCGCAAAAGTCGGCTTCCTGGACGGGGAGCCGCCTATCCAGTATGTCCTCACGGATCTCAATCATCGCATCGTGGACAACGACATCTGCTTTTTCTCCCAATATCTGCGCGACGTCAACGGCAATCCGTTTTGTGATGTCTATCTGTTCTATTGCGAAGAGGAGCCGGTGGAAAAGGAGTATTTTGCCATCGAAGCCGTGGACCCCATGCTCCCGCACTGGTATTTCTACGTGGAGTGGCTCGAATAACGAAAAAACAAAAAAGAATCCGCGGGACGGCCGATTTCAGCTGTCCCGCGGATTTGCTGTTTTATCAAATCCGGGAGTGGTCGCACGCGGCTACGGGCAGAGGGCGGACAGGCGGGCGGCTGATAGCCGCCCCTACGGCGCTGATTCGAAATTCCGAATTTCCCGCGTCTCCCGTCTCCTCAACACTCTTTTCACTTTTCACCCTTCACTCTTCACTTTTTCGGGCGACCAATGTGTGTGGTCGCCCCTACGGCTCACGCGCCCGGCAGCTTGGGCGGTTCGATGTCCAGATAGTTCTCCACGATCTGCATGACGCTGTCGTCCCGCAGGATGACGGAGATCTCGATGCGCCGGTTGGCGGACCGTCCCTCCACGGTCTCGTTGGTCTGCACGGGGCGAGTCTCGCCGTAGCCCGAGGCGCAGAAGTAGCGGGCGTAGGGGTTCAGCTTGCCGTTCTTGGCCGTCAGCAGATAGCCCAGGACGGCGTTGGCCCGGTCGGTGGAGAGGATGCGGTTGTCCTCGTCGGAGCCGGTGCTGTCGGTGTGGCCGGAGATGACGATGGTATCCACATATTTGGCGTTCTCCTGATCGGAGAGGAAGACCACGAACACATCCACCAGCATGTCCAGCGCCGGCTTCGCCTCGGGCTTGATCTCGGAGGAGCCCACGTCAAAGAGGATGCTCTCGCTGAGGATGATGTTGCCGCTGTCCCCGATCCGGACCTTGGAGGCGTCGCCCATGACCTTCACCATGCTGTCCCGGATCTGCTCCAGGATGGACAGGCGCAGCACCGCGATGGTCTGCATCTGGCGGCGCATGGCCTCGATCTCCTCATCGGCGGCCTTCAGATAAGTTTCCTGCTGGGCGATCAGCGCCCGCTGCTCTCCCAGGAGCCGGTTCTGTCCGGCCAGCTCCATCTGCTGCTGGACCAGGGCGGCCCTGGCCTCGTCCAGGTCGATGGTGACCCGATCCAGCTGCTCCTGGGCGTTTTCCACCTCCTGCCGGGTCAGGGCAAGGCTGGCCTGGGTGTCCTCCAGCTCGATGCGGGTGGCGGAGAGCTCCTCCTGGGTGCCGGAGAGCTCCAGCTGGGTCTCCTCCAGGCGCAGGCGGGTCTCCGTCAGCAGCTCCTGGGTGGCAGCCAGCCGGGTCTCGGTGTCCTCCAGGGCGGCCTTGGTGTTCTGCAGCTTGTTGCCGGTGATCAGATTCTGGATGTAGCTCAGCAGCATGACGAAAAACAGGATCAGCGCCACGGCGGACATCATGTCCGCGTAGCTGGGCCAAAAGCCCTGCTCTCCGTCGTTGGAGCGGACAAAAGCCTCGGAGCGGCCCCTAAACTGCCTTCTCATGTCTGCTGCCCTCCGTTCGGGGCAGGCTCAGCGGGCTTGGCGTGCTTGCCGCTGGGGCTGCCGCCCTCCATGCGGCGGTTGATCTCCCGCATGGCGCCGGCCAGATCCCGCACCGCCAGATCCATGCGCTCCACGCTGCCGCGCAGGTTGTAGTCCACCTCCGCAAAGTCGTGGACGCCCTCGTTGAACTTCTCCAGACTCTTGTCCCAGCCGGCCAGGGCGTCCCGGTTCTCCTTGGCGGCCTGCACCAGGGCGAGAGAGGCCCCCTTGGTGGCGGCACCGAAGTCGTCGGAGGCGGACTTGAGGGCCGCAATCATGCGGCGCACCAGGTCGGAATCGTTCTTGGCGGCCTCGGTGTAGAGCTCGGGGGCCACCTCGGTGTCCAGCCACAGCTCCATCCGGGTCTCCATCTGCTCCCGGGCGGCCTGGGGGTTGAAAATGGTCTTGAGAATGGTCAGCAAAATGGAGCAGCCCGCGCCCACCAGGGAGGTGTAGAAGGCCACGCCCATGCCCGAAAGGGCGGAGAGCAGGCCGCCGCCCACGCTGTCCATGACGGAGAGCCAGTCCTCCCCGTTGGAGTAGCGCAGCAGCTCCGTCAGCGAGGCCACGGAAAGGCTCAGGCCCAGGAAGGTGCCGAAGAGGCCCAGGGTGACGAAGAGGGAGACGGCGTTGTTCAGAAAGCGCTCGCAGAACAGCAGGCCCGAGAGCCTGGCCGCCACGGTGTCGGTGATGATGGCGGGGGTGTTGGTGTCCTGGCCGTATTTCTGATAGGCGTTGGTGTATTCCGCCAGCACCGCCGCCCGGAAGCCCCGCACCTTCTCCGGGTCGCCCTTGGCCTTGCCGGCCAGCAGCTTGTAGCGGAGAAAGACATGGAACAGCAGCAGCACCGCCAGGATAAACAGCAGCCCGATGACGATCATGACCACCAGGCCCACAGTGGGCATATTCGACAGATTGTTCATAGGAAATCCCTCCCATCTTGCGTTGATTCATCATAGCAAAGAACGCGAAACATGTCAAATCCGGCATCCCCGCGCGGAGGATACCGGATGTTGGACGAAAAGGATGGAATTTTGTTCCGGAAATTCCGGGTTTTTCAATCAGGCAGTGCGGAAATGTTTGAAAACGCTCCGCGCTGTCTTTTTGACTTTCAAACGGCCTCCGCATGCTGCAGATCTGTGCGCAGTCCGCAGGAACGAGCATCGCTCGTCCGCAGATCCGCGCCAAAGCATGACCGGCGGGCGACCCCGCCCCCCTGTCATTGCGAGACAGTGACCGACGTCACTGTCGTGGCAATCCGCATCTCCCGTCTCCGGATCAAAAAGAACGGATTGCCACGGCAGTGTGCGCACTGCCTCGCAATGACAGGCCCTTGCGGGCCTGTGCGCTCTGCGGAGCGCCGGACGAGGACCGCGCGGACGACCAGTGGTCGTCCGCGCGGGAAAGGCAGGTTCCTTTCCGGACGCTAAAAAACCGAAAACTCAAAACTGAAAACTATATCTTTTTCCACAGCCGCACCACGCCCCGGTCGTTGAGCTGCCGGGCCGTCACCAGCAGCACCGGGAAGAGCAGCATCCCCCACACGCGCCAGACCTGCCAGCCCACGTACATGGCCGCCAGGGAGGCCAGGGGGTGCAGGCCGATCTGATCGCCCAGGAGCTTGGCCTCGATGCAGCTGCGCACCAGACTCACGGCGGCCCAGGCGATCAGCAGGCCCAGGGCGCGGCCGGTCCGGCCCAGCAGCAGGCAGCCCAGGGCCCAGGGCGCCAGGATGATCCCCGTGCCGAAGAGGGGCAGAGCGTCCACCGCGGCGGTCAGCGCCGCCATCCCCGGGGCGCTTCCGATCCCCAGCAGCAGGAAAGCCGCCAGCAGCTCGAAAAAGGTGACGCCCATCAGGATCAGCTGGGCCCGGGCCCAGCCGCCCAGGCTGCCCTTCAGCTCCGCGCCCATGCCGTCCAGCCGCCGCTTCCAGCTCTCCGGGACCTGGGCGGCCAGGAAGGCCAGCAGCCCCGGCCAGGCGGCGGAGCAGAAATAGCTGCCGATGCCGGCGGTGACCGCGAAGAGCAGCACGTCCGGGCTGCGCCCCGCCAGGCTCCGCAGCCCCTCCAGCGCCCAGCCGCTGAGCTTGGCCGGCAGGCTGTACAGGCTCTCCCCCGCGGCGTCCAGGGCCAGGCGCAGGGTGTCGGAGAGCTCCGCCGGCGCCTGGGCGATGAGCGAGAGCATCCGCTCCTCCAGCCGCCCCAGGCTCTGGGCCAGGCCCGTCATCAGGGCGGGCACCTGCCCGGCGAAGTCCGCGGCGGCCTTTGCCGCCCAGGCCGCCAGGGCGCTGAGCCCCCAGATCAGCAGGCCCAGGGCCCCCAGGCTCACCAGCCCCGCCGCCAGTCCCCGCCGCCAACCGTGACGCACCAGCAGCCGCACCAGGGGCTCCATGGCCCCGGCGATGGCGAAGGACAGCAGAAAGGGCGCCGCCCAGGGCAGCAGCCAGCGGGAAATCAGCCACAAAAGGCCCACGGCCGCCGCTCCGTACAGCGTGGCAAGCAGAACGCGCTGCGCCCGCTGCTCCATGTCCTCGCCTCCCCACATCAGCGCGTTCCGTTCAAGCCCTTCCCCCCGGGGGAAAGGCGGCGTCCGGCGTCTCCCGGAAGCCCCCTGCCGGATGCGCTGTTTTTTCGTGTTTAGTGTTTCTGCTGCCGGCCGTTTTATGCGCCGCACGGATCCTGCGCCTTTTGTATAGTATGGAGCGGCCGGAGCAAGCGGCTCGAAAGCCCCCTTCGGCCACTGGAGGAACACCCATGTTGATTATACAAAAATTCGGCGGCAGCTCGTTGGCGGACCCGGAGCGGCTGCGCCGGGCGGCTGGCATCTGCGCCGAGGCGCGGCGGAGGGGGAACGGGCTGGTCGTGGTGGTCTCCGCCGCGGGGGACAGCACCGACGAGCTGCTGGCCCTGGCCCGCCGGCTCCATCCCCACCCGCCGGCGCGGGAGTTGGACGCCCTGCTGGCCACGGGGGAGCAGCGCTCCGCCGCGCTGATGGCCATCACGCTCTCAAGTCTGGGGCTGCCCGCCCGCTCCTTTACCGGCCGGCAGGCCGGGATCCGCACCGACGCCGCCCACGGCGCGGCCGCCATCCGGGAGATCGACCCCGCGCCCCTGCGGGCGGCGCTGGACGCGGGGGAGATCGCCGTGGCGGCGGGCTTCCAGGGCGTCTCCCCCCAGGGGGACCTGACCACCCTGGGCCGGGGCGGCTCCGACACAACGGCAGTGGCGCTGGCCGCGGCCCTGGGGGCGGAGCGCTGCGAGATCTACACCGATGTGGACGGCATCTACACCGCCGATCCCCGGCTGCTGCCGGACGCGAAGCTCCTGCGGGAGATCGACAGCCGGGATATGCTGCGCCTGGCGGAGGCCGGCTCCCAGGTGCTGCACCCGGGCTCGGTGCGCCTGGCCATGGAGAAGGGCCTGCCCCTGCGCCTGCTCTCGTCCTTCCGGGCGGGAGAGGGCTCCCTGGTGCGCCTGCTGTCCGAGGCGGAGCGCCCCGCCCTCGCCGGCGTCACCCGGGACGGGGAGAAGAGCAGCGTCACGGTGGTGGGAAAGGCGGCGGACGGCGCGCTGCTGGAGCGGCTGCGGCGGCAGCTGGAGCACAGCGGGATCCCGGTGCGCGGCGCCGAGGCCGGAGAGGGCAGCGTGACGCTGACGGTCCCTCCGGCGCAGCTGCTGCCCGCCCTGGAGCTCTGCCACCGGGAAATAGTGAAGAGTGAAAAGTGAAGAGTGAAGAATTGTGGTGTGCCGCTGCGCGGCACGGATCAGATCCCACCTGCGCGGCACACCTTTTTTCTTTGGCAT
>JAFRQP010000007.1 GCA_017428565.1 Oscillospiraceae bacterium | reverse complement strand
GACAGAGACGATGGAGGGAGAGTGCACCGGGAAGACCTTCTCGCAGCCGACGCCGTAGGAGATGCGGCGGACGGTGATGGTCTCGTTGATGCCGCCATGCTTCTTGGCAATGATGGTGCCTTCGAAAGCCTGGGTACGCTCACGGTTGCCTTCCTTGACACGGACGAGGACACGCACGGTGTCGCCCACGTTCATCTCGGGCAGCTCGGGCTTCATGTAGCGCTCACTGAGAATTTTAACCAGATCCATTTTTCGATCCTCTTTCATCTAGACGTTCAATACCGGAGGCGCTGGATCTCATCCCAGGCGCGGCAGCGGACCGCCTTTCTATGCCGGCGGGAGTTTACCCGCGCAAGCTGTAGTATTGTAGCATAGCTGCCGCTACAATGCAAGTGTTTTTTTGCTTATTTCTCCGCTAATTTTTCGATCCGGGCCAGGATCTCCCCGTTGTAGGCGGCCAGATCGTCCGGATGCTTCTCCGTCTTCCGGGCGGCGGCCAGGGCGGCGGGCAGATCCTCAATGCCCCGCAGACCCTCGGTGTACTTTTCCAGATTCTTGGAGCAGTAGAGCGGCAGGCCCACCGCCATGGCCTCCATGATGTTCAGCGGCTGCCCCTCGTAGCGGGAGGTGGAGAGGAAGGCGTCCATCCGCGCCATGTAGCGGAAGGGGTTGGGCTGGTTGCCCAGGAAAGTCACCTTGTCCGTGAGCCCCAGGAGCTCCCGCAGCTCCTCCAGCGCGGGGCGGTCGGGTCCGTCCCCTATGATGTAGAGCCGCAGGTCCTCCCGCTGCCTGGACGCCTCGGCGAAGGTGTCCAGCATGAGGTCATAGCCCTTCTGGTGGCAGAGCCGCCCCAGGGCGACGAAGTTCAGGCAATCCCCGTCCAGCTCCAGATCCGGGCAATCCTCCGCCATTTTCCGGTGGATCTCCCCCACATCAATGTAATTTCGAATGACAGTAAATGGCTTGTCCTCCACACCGGACATGGCGCGGAAGGGCTCCTCCAGAGCCTTGGACACGGGCACAAAACCGTCGTAGTACTGGAACTTGCCCTTGAACGCGTTCCAGAGCACCCGGTATTTCCACTCGTTCTGCAACTTGATGCGCACGTCGTTGTGGATCCACATGACCCGCTTCTTCGCCGGCACGGTCAGCGCCCCCACGGCGCAGGAGCACTGGTAGGAGTTGAAGTCCACCGCCAGGTCGTAACACACCCCGGCGGGAAAATCGTAGTGCACCCGCTTTTTGGCAAGGTCAAAGGGCAGGAAGGACCAGATCCGGGGAATGGGCTTGAGATAGCGGATGTTCAGCTCCGCGGGGAAGTCCTGGGTCCAGAATTCGGTTTTCTCCGAGAGGTACAGATCCACCGCGAAGCGGGAATAGTCCAGATTCCGCAGCAAGTTCACGATGGACTTCTGGATGCCGCCCACGCCCAGATCGTTCTGGAAAAAGGCAATACGTTTCATTCCCTTATCCTCCGTAGGGACGAGCATAGCTCGTCTCGTATTATCCCCTATCGGCCTTCGGCCACTTCCCCCTGTGGGGGAAGCAAGAACGCGGGGTCCCGCATTTCAATTCCGAATTCCGAATTATCGATAGATCTTCATGTCCGCGTCGTAGGTCTCGATCCGGGTGAATTTGGCGAAGTCCGGGGCCAGCTCGGGCCGGAGCTGCCGCAGGGCCTCCGCCAGCAGCTCCGGGTTGATGGTGGGCTCCTGGGCGGAGAGGATCGTTGTTATGTCAACTGCTTTTTCTCCCGGCGTGAAGGTGATCTCCCGGATCCCCGGGCGAATGTCCGTCTCGCCCATGCCGCGCTTGGTCTTTTTGGTGATGACGATGGCGTCCTGCGCGTAAAAGGCGCGAAGCTCTTCTGCCATCTCCGCCGGGTCCCGTTCATCGTACTCCAAGACGCCGCGGACCGCCAGCCACTTGAGCTCTGCCGCCTTGCGGGTGAAAGCGTAGGCCTCGGTGACCGCGATCCCCTCAGGCATCGCGGCGGTAAGGCGCTCAGGCAGGGCGGCCAGATCCGGCGTCTCCTCCCCCTTCAGCTTGAAGTCCATGATCTCGCAGAGGCTGGCCATGCCTACGGAGAGAGGCAGGGCGATGGCGATCAGAGGGTGGGGGTTGAAGCCCTCGGAGTATTTGAGAGGCAGTCCGGCCCGGTTGAAGGCGCGCTGCAGGGTGTGCATCAGATCCAGGTGGGAGATGTACACCGCCCGCCCGGTCTTTTCAAAGCGCAGTCTCAGCTTATCGCTCATCGCAGGTGAACCCCCTTTCCAGCAGCTTGGCGGCGCCGCAGGCGGCGCACTGGTGCCGGCAGTCCGGCGAGAGCTCGGAGCGGTAGCACTTCTCCCGCTCGCTCCACAGGTGGGCCTTGCGCACGCCCACGTCGATGTGATCCCAAGGCATGATCTCGTCCCTGCCAGCCTCCCGGTGGGCGTAGAAATCCACGTCCACGCCGCAGTTTTCAAAGGCGTCCATCCAGCGCCGGAAGGAGAAATAGTCCGTCCAGGCATCCAGCCGCCCGCCCTGCCGCCAGACCTCCTCGATGGCATCGGCCACCCGGCGGTCGCCCTTGGAGAGCACCGCCTCGATGAGACTGGTCTCCGCGTCGTGCCAGTTGTAGGTCACGTTCTTGGCCGTGATAGCGGAGCGCAGCAGGTTCACGCGCCGCAGATACTCCGGCAGGGGGATCTGCGCCTCCCACTGGAAGGGGCTGTGGGGCTTGGGGATGAAGCAGGAGGTGGAGATGGTGATCTTCACGCCCCGGTTCTTGTTTTTGGCGTTGACCCGCCAGCAGTGGAGGATCTGGTTGGCCATCTCGGCGATGCCCAGGATGTCCTCGTCCGTCTCGGTGGGCAGGCCCAGCATGTAATAGAGCTTCACCGTGTTCCAGCCGCCGGCGAAGGCGATGGAGCAGGTGTGCAGCACGTCCTCCTCGGTGACGTTTTTGTTCACCGCGTCCCGCAGGCGCTGGCTGCCGCCCTCCACGGCGAAGGTCAGGCCGCTCTTGCGCACTTTCTGGAGCCGCTCCATGATCTCCATGGAGAAGTTGTCCGCCCGGAGGGAGGGCAGGGACAGGCCGATGCTCCTGGGCTCGCAGTATTCCAGCAGCCCGTCACAGAGGGCGGGGAGCTGCCGATAGTCGCTGGTGGAGAGGGAGAGCAGGGTCACGTCCTCGTGGCCGGTATTCTCCAGGGACTCGATGCCCTGGCGGATCAGCGTCTCCGGCTTTTTCGCCCGGAGAGGGCGGTACACATGCCCCGCCTGGCAGAAGCGGCAGCCTCTCGGGCAGCCCCGGAAGAGCTCCAGACTGACCCGGTCGTGCACCACCTCGGTGCTGGGCACGATGGGCCGGGTGGGATAGGGCGCGGCGTCCAGATCGCTGACGATGCGCTTGGTCACCCGGGCCGGGGCCCCGTCCCTGGGCGTCACGGCGGCCACGGTGCCGTCGTCGTGATAGCTCACGTCATAGAGCGAGGGCACGTAGACGCCCTGGATCTGCGCGGCCTTCGTGAGGAATTCGTGCTTGCTCCAGCCACCCAGCTTCGCCTCCCGCAGGAGGGTCAGCACCTCGTTGTCCAGCTCCTCCCCCTCGCCCACCACGAAGAGGTCCATAAAGGGGGCCATGGGCTCGGCGTTCACGGCCGCGGTGCCGCCCGCCCAGACGAGGGGCAGCAGCCCGGGCCGGTCCGCCGTGCGCAGAGGGATGCCGGCCATGTCCAGCATGTCCAGCACGGTGGTGTAGGCCATCTCGTAGCCGATGGAGAAGGCCAGGGAGTCAAAGTCCCCCACCGCATCGCCGCTCTCCAGAGCGTAAAGGGGGATGCCCGCCTTCTTCATCTCCGCGTACATGTCCCCCCAGGGGGCGAAGACCCGCTCGCACCAGACGAAGGGCAGGCTGTTCATGGTCTCATAGAGGATGCTCATGCCCAGATTGGACATGCCGATCTCGTAGGTATCCGGGAAGCAGAAGGCCAGCCGAATGTCCACCTCGTCCTTATTCTTGAGGATTTGGTTGTACTCGCCGCCGGTATAGCGCGCGGGCTTCTGCACCCGGGGCAGGATGCGTTCCAGTCGTTTATCCATAGCGTTCTCTCCGCTTTTGAATTTCATATTATTTTAGCGTATCTTCCGCATTTTTACAAGCCCTGCCGGGCGCAGCGCCGAAAAAAGCAGCGCCGCGCCCGCAAGCAGCAGCCCCCAGCCTCTTCCCCGCAGCAAAAGCGCGGCTCCAAGGGCCAGCAGCAGCGCCGCCGTGGCGAAGCTCAGCAGGCGCAGCAGCCGCTCCCCCCGGCGCTCCCCCAAAAAAGCGCAGGCCAGCTGCAGCAGGAGCTGTCCCCCGTCCAGGGGCAGGGCGGGCAGCAGGTTGAAGAGGCTCAGCGCCAGGCTCAGCCCCGCGGTGAGGGGCAGCCAGCTTAGGCCCAGGAGCCCCTGCAGCCGCGCCGCCGCCAGGGCGTAGAGAAGCCCCGCCAGGGGCCCCGCCGCCGCGACCAACGCGTGGGCGAGGGCGCCCGCCTCGCCGCTGTAGGAGAGGGTGAAGCCCTCCGGCCCCGCCCGAAAGCCCCGGGGACGCAGGCCCAGGGCCAGGATCGCCCCCAGGTGCCCCAGCTCATGGGCGCAGAGCGGAAGCAGCAGGGCCAGCAGCTCCTCCCCGGTGAGGAAAAAGCAGAGGGCGGCGAACAGGAACGCGGCCCCCGCCCCGATCTCCACGCGAAAGCCCCTCAAGGCGCCTGCCCCGGCCCCTGGGCTGCCACGCGCTCCTCCGGCGCAAGCGAGCGGCCCCAGGTCTCCACCATCTCCCGCGCCCCGGGAAACAGCGCCGCCTCCGCCCGGGCCCGCAGGCGCTCCATTTCCAGCGGAAAGCACAGCTTCCACAGCAGGAGCAGCAGGATCAGCGCAAGCGGCAGCATCTTCTTTTCATCCACAGGCATTCCCCCCTCCGGGCAGGATATGCGGGCGCCGCCTCCCGCATGAAGGAAGCCGCCGGAGCGAGGGAAGGGAGGCTCCGGGAGAAGAACGAAATGTCCCTTTTGGTGACTTTCAACCAGCGGCTTGAGATTGCGCGCTGTTTGGCGCGGCGGGCCCTGTAGATTCCGTGCGTCGCCCCAGGTGACCGCCGCATCCGCACGGGAGCGCCGCGGAAAGGACGACTCGGAACGCCCTCGCGCCGCGCGCTCCGCATCCCCGCACCGCACGCTCCACAAATTTCTCTTGACATTTGGCGATACAGTCATTATAATAAACAGGCTTTTCGGGGTGTAGCGCAGATGGTAGCGCGCATGGTTCGGGACCATGAGGCCGCGAGTTCAAATCTCGCCACTCCGACCAACATTTAAGGCTCTAATCTTTTTGATTAGAGCCTTTTTGCTTCTTTTTATGAACTTTTTTGGCAAAATTGTTTCCCTGCTTTTCGATGTTGTCAACAAAAAGTGTCAACTTTTTTCTATTTCGGAATCCAAAAGGGGCAAAAAAGGAGCCGCCACCATGACGGCGACGGCCCCGCGCGGGACAGTTTTTACAGACCAACCGGCCCAGGGAGAAGCCCTGCTCCGTGACAGATTACACCCCTCGGCTTGTGCTGTCAATGCCGGGGGGATTATTCTTTCTCCCGCTCCAAACGGTCAAAGATCGCTTTCTTGATATATCCGTTTGCTGTTTCACCGACAGCGGCAGCAGCCTCTTTCACCCGCTCAAAGTCTGAAATCTGCATATCGAGCGGGACGCGCTTGATCTTCCCCGCCTTGTATTTTTTCGATGCTTGATAGCCCTGCTCTGTATAAGGCATCAGCTCACCCCCTTTTGTTGAGATTATACCACGCCCAAGAGTATGTGTACACATAGCAAGCTGCACAAATATATGTGTACACATTTGTCAATACTCACAATTGAAATATGCGTACACATATAGTAGAATATAGTCACAAGGGCAAGGGAGCGACAGTCAGCCGGAAACGGAGGCAACGCATCGAAAGGGCACCGGGCGACCCGACACAGTCTCTGACGGCTCCCAGCAAGCCCAAATCTACAGGAAGGGGCGAACACGATGAAATACGATTTGAGCCGAGTCATGCTGAGAGCCTGGAGCCTTTACCGCAAGACGGAGGGCCTGAGCTTCGGAGAGGCGCTGCACCGCGCTTGGATCTCTGAGAAGGCCCGGCCCATCAATGAGATCAGGATTGCAGAGGCGAAGGAAGCAGCTGGAATCACTGAGCAGACAGAAACCTGGGCAGGCTGGAAAGCCCTGGGCTATGAAGTTGTGCACGGCGCCCGGGCGGTGTTTGCGGTAAGCTTGATCCACGGCAGCCGGGGAGACGGCAAGAGCTACCGCGCTTCCTTCTTCACCCGGAGCCAGGTGCAAGCCGTAGCTTGAAAGCGGGAGCAACGGGAGGCCGGTTTCTGTGCTGGCCGCTCTCCCCTCCAAATAATCATCATCACAAGGAGGACAACAAAATGGAAAACACAAGAGAGAACAAAGAGTTTGATGCGCGGGATTATCTCGCTTATGCTGAAGACATGCTGCGGGCAATCTATGATTTGCTGGTCACGGATGTCCCGAGCACCAACAGCGCGGCAACGCTCGCACAAGTGACGCTTGATTACATCGAGCGGGCGGAGTCGCTGATCGACAAAGCAGCAAAGGCATAACCAATCCGTAACCGTCCGATGTAACCAAAAGGTGCTTTGCATATCAGCGCAGGGATTACACAGGGCGTTAAGGCGGCTGTCTGACTTGCTCAGGCGGTCGCCTGTTTTATTGTCTGGAGGGGGGTACATTCAGAATTCAAAGAGCGGGCTTGAATCGGAAACGCCCCCCTGCACCCCACAAAGCCCGTCTGTTACCCGCCAGAGCCACGAGGAGGCCGCACAATCAATCTTTTCCCTTTTGCCGTGTATTTTGCTGTTCGACACCAAGAGCGCCCTGCGCCGTCTGAGGAAGCACAGAAAGCGAGGAAGGAATATATACCCGCTCTTTTCCTTGCAAAAGCTGCTCAGTCTTTTCTTTCTTGGTGTTCTTTCTTTTCTTGTAATTTATAACCCATATAGATTATCCATAGATTCGTGTGTATTATAAATCTATATATCTATATGCAAGCAGGCTCTTTCGCGCTTTAGAGGAATGAAGTATTGTATTGACCTTCCCCGTGTTACATGCCAAAAAGGAGGCGACGCCCCAGAATGGAGCGCCGCCCTTGAACTATTTGGATTATCCGAATCCGCCGCGCATAGCCGACTTATAGAGTTCGATCCATTCATCAAGCTCCATGACAACACGCCATTTCTGCCAGTTTCCTCGGAAGAACACAGCAGGGACACCGTCGCCGAATCGCTCAGCGTCTGCCCGTGCCTGTTTCAACGCGCCGGATATATCTACGCGCTCTCTCCGCTTGCTTTCAATGTGAATCCCAGGGAGGCCGATCAAATCAGCCTCCTCCCCGAAAGAGACAGCCTTTCCAGGTCTTACGTTATACCCGTGCCCGGACAAGATCTCGGCAAGCTCAATCTCGGCGCGTCTTCCCTTTTGCTGTTGCGATTTGCTCATGATACAACTCCCAAAGAAAAGAAATGCGATTTTTGCAGAGATCGTTAACCGTTAACATCGTCATTTTCGTTATTTTCGTTGCCAGAAACAACGATTTTAACGAATTTAACGAAAACAACGGCTAACGATCCCTGGGTAAATTATGGACGATAAGCAATCAGATGCCTTTTTCCGCCTGTTCCTCCAGACATGACCTGATGGACAAGACTGTCATACTGCAACAGCTGGGGCTCCAGACGGGAAAGCTCCGCCGCTAACGCCTGATTGCTCAGCGCCAACTCCTCACCGACGAAGCGCCGCCCCGCGTTCATCAGCTCTCCGGCCCTGCCGATCCATCGGCTATCAGTCGACTTTCCGATTAGACACCGCAAGGTAACAACGACAGGGTTCTTGTCGTAGTCCTCGAAAGCGCGCTTTGCCCGGAGTTGTTCCGTGTCGCCAAGGTTCCTCCAGCGGCAGGAGTCGGTGTCAAAAGACAGTTCAAGCGAAACGCTGTCTATGTCGCGCCCGGTTGCCGTCAACGTGGTTGTGTCGGCCCCCCGTTTCTCTCGCGTCAGGACCACCATACTGTCAGCCGCGCCGCTCACCGCAGCCGTGCCGGAAATGCGGTTGAAGGGGTCGGCATCGTCGGACATCTTTCGCAGGTGGTGAACGACGACAACTGCAAGGTTTTCCCTGTCCGCAAAGGACTTTAGCTCCCCCATTTCTCGATAGTCGGCGGCATAGCTGCCGTCCCGTCCGTAGGAGCTGCCGCGGACTTTTTGGAGGGTGTCGATGACAATGAGTCCAACGTCCGGGTGATCCACGCGAAAGCGGTTCAGCTCTTCGAAGAGGCCCGTGTCGGTGCTGCTCGCAGAGGTCGCGAAGTAAAAATTCTCCGGGGCTTGTCCTCCGTCCAGGAGCTTTCCAAGCCGGTTTTTGAGTCGGCGCTCGCTGTCCTCCAACGCCAGGTAGAGGCAGCCACAGGAGCGGGTAGGAAATCCCAGGAACGGTGTTCCCGTTGAGACAGAAAGGCAGAGGTCCAGGACCATCCAGCTTTTGCCATACTTCGGAGGGGACCCGATAATCGTCAGTCCCTGAACGATAAGCTCGGGCACGATCTCCCGGAGCGGGGGAAGGGTTTTGCTCTGGAGAGCTGCCGCTGAGATTGCCGCCAGGGTTTTGTCCGGGGCGCTCAAGCCGCGCTCGATCTCGTCGACGAAGGGCTCAATATCTTCGCGCATAGCCGCTGCACCTCCTCCCGCTTCCGGAAAATACCCATCTGCTCAGAGAGCGGGCCATGTGACAACACATCAGCCCATTCTTCAAACGGTTCCCGCCAGCGCAAAGCAAGCGTTTCCGCATCTGACAGACGGGTGAAATCCGCAAGATTCGCGACGCGGATCGCGCCATCAAGCTGTAAAAGCATTTGGTCCCGCCACTCGGTGAACAGTCGCTCTGCTTCTCGGGCCCGCCGTCGTCGCTGTTCTTTGTCCCGCTCCGCCGGTGTCGGTGGGCGGTCAAACTCCAGACCAAGGTGAAAATCCGCGTTCAACCTCCGGCAAGCGTCAAGCGGGCTGAGACTGAACAAGTGAGAAACAAAGTCAATGACGTCGCCGCCCTCGCCGCAGCCGAAGCAGTGCCACCGGTCCCGGTACAGCTTCAAGGAGGGGGTCCTTTCGCCGTGGAACGGGCAGCGAATAAAGCCCGCCCGGTTCGGCTCGAAGCCGTACTCTCGGACAACGTCCTCTGTCAAGCAATTTTCCTTGACAGCTGCAAAGACAGCTGCTACAATTGCTTCTGCAGAATAGGTTTGACCTGTGCTCCTCCGGCTGTTGGGCTTGGCCGGAGGGGCGCTTCGTTTTTCGTTCATCGCACGGACTCCCCTTCCAGCTTCGCCAGGTATTCCCGGAAGCTTGCGCGGCTGATGAGTACCTTGACGCCGGACTTGATGTGCGGGACGTTTCCAACCTTGACTTGACGACGAATCAGCAACTCCGGGATATCAAATTCCCGCGCCGTCTCTCTGATGGACAGATACTGTTTTTCCATTTTATGGAACCCCCTACAAAAATGTGAGCGCGCCAAGCAGGCGCGCCTATCTGCGGAAATCGTATCAAATCGTCCCGGTTTGTCAATGCGTGTAACGCACTTTTCGCGTTTTGTAACGCACTTTTTCGTCTTAGAGCGTGAAAAACAGCGCCAGGGCCTTCCCCCGGCGCTGTAATTATCTGCTATTTTGCTGCTTTTTCCTTCGTGTCTTCCCCGGTCTCGGAAGAATCTGTTTCCGCTTCACTTGGCCGGAGGATCTTCTCTATTCCGGCTATGGTCTTCCGCTGTGCTTTTTCGGTGATACCGACATAGAATTTTTGCGTCATTGCCGGGTCTTTATGCCCCAAAAGAGCTTGAATGTCTTTCATATCCGCGCCGCCAGCCTTTGCAAGATACCCGGCTGTGTGTCGGAGGTCATGCGGTGACACGTTCGGCAGATTGTGCCGCTTGACATATTTCCCCATTAACCGCGTCGGCTCCGTGGGATATATCGGGAGGTATGGATTATCTGACCGGCAAAACACAAACGCGCCCGGAAGCAGCACACCGCCGAAGCGCTTCTCCTGCTCCGCTTTATGAGCAAGCAGCATGTCCAGCAGATATTTTGTGATCGGGCTTTCCCGGATCGTCTTGCCCTTGCTCTCCCCTATATGAATCTTTTTCTCGGGGTCCTTCTCCGTCTTGTCCGGTACTTCAAGAGTAACATTTCGGCGGACATGTATCAGCATATTCTTTTTGTCGATATCCCGCCATTGCAGACCCACAAGCTCCCCTCTCCGTAAGCCGGTCATGATGAGCGTACTTACAAGGGTTTTCCAATACAAGGCGCTGCCGTTGTTTGTCTTCCAATATTCCAGCTCTTTTTCTGAATCCAGGCAAGCAAGAAAACGGATTGATTCCTCTTCGTCCAAAAAGTCGATCTCGTGATCCCCGCGCTTCGGCTTGTCAGATTGCTTGATTTTCTTGCACGGGTTCTCTGCTACATAGTCGAGATAGACCGCATATTCAAAAATGTTTCTCAGCGTACTGAAATGGTGCTGAATTGTCGTTTTACTATATGGCGTCCCTCTTCTCGTCTTCGCCTCTTTCCGTAGATAGGCCAGATAATCGAGCACGTCCTCTTTGTTTACATCGTGCAGCTTTGTTTTTGGCTTCCTGTCCAGGAAATAGGCCTTTATATTCTCCCCCATTTCCATGTAAAAAGCCACCGTCGCCGGGGTATGATCTCCGTTATTGACATGCTTTGTCAGCCAGGTTCGTTCTATAAACTCCGGGATCGTTAGCCTGTTCTTTTCCTTTCGGCGCTCTTCCGCTTCCTTGCTCTTGTTCTTTTCGTACTCATCCCGCTGCTCCTTCTCCCAATCATCCGCAAGTCTTTTGACTTCCTTTTCTTCCTTTTTGGGAGTAAAGCCCTCGGGCCGTGGGATCGTGCAGGATCTCCAAACCTGTTTGAATTGCTCGTCCCTTCCAATGCACGCTCTGAATCTATATCCAACAACTTCGCCGTTCTTGTTCTTGTTCGCCTTTATCGTTGCCATGCTATCCCTCCAAAAGAAAGTGTCAACAAAAAGTGTCAACAAAGTTGTAAAACACTATGATAACTTGCAACAGTATAATATCACGTTTTCCCTGTAAAATCAACAGAAATTACAACTTATAGCAAGTTAGAAAATGGCAAAATTATAGTTCGGGACCATGAGGCCGCGAGTTCAAGTCTCGCCACTCCGACCAAAAAGATGCAGTCCGCCTTGTGCGGGCTGCATCTTTTTGCGCGGATCGGCGGACTCGCCCGGCCTCATGGGGCCGAACCATGCGCAGCATGGTTCGGGGAAAGCGTCCTGCCGCTGCCGGTGGCAGAAGAAGGCAGGGCGCTTTTTCCGCAGCGGTCGAAAAACGCGAGCAAAAGCGTGAGCGCGAAGCGTTTTTCGGGCACCGCAAGGCGGCGCACAGCGATGAGGCCGCGAGTTCAAGTCTCGCCACTCCGACCAGAAAAAGAGGGGGCCATTTGGCCCCCTCTTTTTTGGGCTATATGTGGTGAGACTTGAATCATGTCCGCAGGCCACTCAGGCGGCCTGCATGAGCCAGTGCAAACACTGGCGAATACTTTGATTTTT
The DNA here is from genome assembly GCA_017428565.1 of Oscillospiraceae bacterium. Classification (GTDB taxonomy): domain Bacteria; phylum Bacillota; class Clostridia; order Oscillospirales; family Oscillospiraceae; genus Limivicinus. The sequence continues at coordinate 2,754 of JAFRQP010000007.1, read as the reverse complement.
CGCGATCTCACGCGAGCGAAAAATGCATGCAAATCTCGCCACTCCGACCATGAAAGTAGCCGCTTTTGTCTACCAGGACAAAGGCGGCTTCTTTGTTGAAAGGCACAGTCAATCATGGTATAATCACTACGACAAATCGGAATATCGCGAGGAGCTTATGAAAAAGGCGATGAGAGAACACTTGGCAGAGCTTGCGAGGGAGTTTGCACTGCTTCCGTTTCACGGAGCGGTTGACGGGATGGCAACCAATCTTTTGCCGATCGTGCGATTGTTCCCGACATGGAACGTCACGGAAGCAGATGGCCTGTGGTGTGCGGCATTTGTCTATTATTGCTGCACGGAAGCGGGCTTCGATTTCCCGTACAGACCCAGGGAATGTAAAACCTGTCATCTGGCGGCATGCCTCGGCTGGGAGGAGTTTGCCGCAGGAAATCAACTGATCGAATACCATAAGGGCGCAGACGGCTTTGTTCCGGAGGCGGGAGACATTGTCATCTATGACAGAGTGTTCGAAAACAGAGAGCACGACCATATAGGGATCGTTCTTGAGAAACGTGAGCGTACGATCCTTACCGCGGAAGGAAATGTGAACAACAGATCCGGGATTATTGAACGATCCATCGACGAGCATATCCGGGCATATCTTCGAATCCCGGACGGGTATCATTACGAAGCTGAGTGATACATCCCTTTTTCGTGCATTCCGCTGGTGTACTTTTAGGCGTACTTACCTCTGTTCCGAACCTTTTGGGCGTACTTAGGCATCCAAGTAAGCTCTTTTGTCTACCGTGGGCAAGAGAGGTTTTTTGTTGTCTGACACGCTTGGCTATGGTATAATCAATTCGAAAACCGGGCTTTTCGGAGGATACGAAAATGGAAAACGAAATACTCGCCTGCACCGACAACGACGCCGAGTTCATTGAAGAACAGGCTGACCATGTATTCAATACTATTGCGCCGCCGGAACCCGGCGCCGAGGAGGAAGAAACGCATTATAAGGTGCTGGATGATGCAGGAAACATCATCGGCGGGTGCACCCTGGAGATCGACGACCGGCAGACTGCCGCGATCTATCGCCTGTGGGTGGACGAAGCGCACCGCCGGCAGGGCATTGCCTCTGCGCTGATCCGGAAGTGTGAGCGGAGAGCCCGCGAGCGGGGCTGCTATCTTGCGCTGACCGGCACCTACGATTTTCAGGCCAGGCCGCTTTACGAAAAACACGGCTATACGGTCAACGACACGATGTTCGACTGGCCAAGAGGGCATGAGCACTATATGCTTTCCAAACGGCTCGACCGCACGATGGAAGAATACACGCCCGCAAACGCCGGTGAATTCGAGATCCTTCCCGGCAGCGAAGAAGACGCGAAGTTCCTCTCCGGCAAGCTGCGCGAGCACGACGAGGCCTTTGCGCCCCGCGAGCACGCCTACATCTCCATCAGCAAAAAGGTCACGGACGAGAGCGGCAGGATCATTGCCGGGATCACAGGGGGCATCGACGGCTGGAACGGCACGGATATTGATGGCCTCTGGGTAGACGAGCCGTACCGGGGACAGGGGATCGGTTCCGGTCTTCTCCGTGCTTTTGAGCGGGAGGCCAAGGAAAACGGCGCCGATATCATGTTCATTGAGGCCTATGATTGGGATGTCGAGTTTTACAAAAAGAACGGCTATGAGAAAGTGACCGGCGTGCTGGAGGATTATCCGAAGGGACACACCATGTACTGTATGCAGAAGGACCTTTGACGGAAGAGGGGCCGGGCGGCAGTTCCCGGATTGTGGAGCGATATGCCGTGTACCTTTTAGGCGGTCTTTCTATGCTTTGGTGTCCCTTTGCGCGTTCTTATACAACAAAGAAACCTCTTTTGTCAATCAAGACAGAAGAGGTTTCTTTGTTGCACTTGAGATGCATTTATGGTAATCTGCGGCTGTGAGAACCGGAACCGAGCCGATCGCCGCAGGGAGGTGTTGAGAATGGCAGCAGCTCAAGAGAACCAATCCTTTGTTCATCAGTTGGTCGGAAAACGACTTGTTCAGTTTGGATGTGAAGCGGATATCCTCGAGTTTATCTTCAGCGATCATCTTGTGCTTCACGCAATGGGGCTCAGCCGTGTAATCCGGGAAGGAGATCTTCTTGTAACAACATTCGATTATCAATCATGGGACGAGTTGGACTGCAAGCATAATGATGAATGGATCAATGCCGATCGGATCAAGGATGGGATTGTCGGCGGGCGCGTCGCCGCAGTCAAATTCAATGAGATCCATGACCTTACGATAGAGTTGGATAACGGTTATTCTGTTGAATGCTTGATTGCAAACGCTTACCCGCATTACTCCGGGGAAAGGGAGCAGTGGGTTCTGTTTGAGCACACAGATGACCATTCCGGGCACTTTCTTACCGCAAGCAACAAGACGATCGAATTCATATAACCCATATTCCTTTTCGACACTCATTCGCAGAAAAGACAGTCCGCATTTTTGCGGACTGTCTTTTTGCAGCTTGTCAAAAAAGTCCCTTATGGGGCTTTTTTGACTGCGCTTCCCCGCCGAGCATTTTGGCCGAACACAAAATGCTGTTTTCGAAAAGCCTGGGTTTTCACGGATTTTCGCGCGGCGGGCTATTGTACTCGAGGCGGGCCTTGCCCCCTCGAGCTCCCCTGCTGCTCTGTCCGTTGACATTTCAGCGAGGTTTTTTGACAGTCTCAGAAAAGACAGTCCGCATTTTTGCGGACTGTCTTTTTGTCAAAACAT
>JAFRQP010000062.1 GCA_017428565.1 Oscillospiraceae bacterium | reverse complement strand
GTCAGCTTGAAGCTGTCCGTACCGTTTTCCTGAATCCATTTCCATAACGATTCATATTTGTTCATCTGATTCACCTAAAAGATATACATGGATCATACAGGGGTGCCGACTTCGATGAGATTGCCGTCCGGGTCATAGAATCTGACGACCCGCTGTCCCCAACTGTGCGTCATCAGGTGATTCACATATTCCGTGTCGGGATAGAGTGTCTCAAGCTTTTTTACGAAGCTGTCAATCTCCGGTTCTTCAAAATACAGTTCCGTATGATTGCATTGCGGAACAACACGCCTTCCCGTAAATTGCTCCCAGTATTTTTCTTCCTGGAGATACAGATTTCCGGACAGTTCCATATTGCCGTCATAATCCTGAATCAATTCAAATCCAAACATATCCTGATAGAATTTCAACGCTTTCCTGCAGTCTTCCACGACGATAAGGGTTCCTTTGAATTTCATGGTCTTCTTTTCCTCCTCGTCCCGGCTCTGTATAGCCTGGGCTGCTATTCTCTTCCTGTCCGGATGAAATATCCTTCCTGGATGGCGGCGAACGTTGCTGCCGCACAGGTGACAATCGCAGAGTATTTCAGCCCAACAGCAGGGATCGTCAGCAGCAACAGGAAAAGCAGCGCTCCCGTCGCTTTGTTCATAACCGAATGAACAGCCACAAGCTTCTTCTGTACGGCAAGTCCGGAAATGATATTCACAACCTTTATAAGGGCAATGATTCCGATCCAGGCATACAGCCATGCAGGAATGTGCAGGACCGGAAGCAATTTGATCAGGCATACGACCACAAACACAAAGTCCGCCATCGTATCCAGCCTTGCCCCAAGCTTGCTGACGGTATCAGTTTGTCTCGCCACAAATCCGTCAAGCATATCAGACAACCCGGCCGCTATGTAAAACACATAAAAGACAGGAGAGAGCACCGGACAGAAAAGCAGAACGATACTGACAGCTATTCTGAAAAACGTGATTGTGTTTGCCATATCGCATTCATTCCTCTTTCAACGGAATGCATGTAAAAGAGATCTCTCCCTTTGCCCGATGGCCTGCAACGGAGATGTGGTAGCAGCCGGTTTTCGAAACCGTCAGAATGAAGTCCGCATTCACAATGTCAATGCTTTTTCGGTTTCAGCTATATCCTGTTCAATCAGTGGGCGCATACTGTCTTTATATTTCGACAAATCAGCACTGTGAAGATAACCTATTATTTTCGGGATATACTGCGGTTTTGCCTTTCCCACCTGCGCCAAAGCCTTGATACACTGTCTGGCGGTTATCGGTTTTTCATCTATGACATGAGCAAGAAAATCATTAAGAATTGCATCAAAACGATTGTCATCGTCCCACTGTGCATTGGCAGCAAGAATATAGAGTACGCGATTTCTTACCAACGATTTCGGATGATTAAGTAAGGAGGCAAAATCATCAAAATATTCATACCACTTATCGGAATCCTGACTTTCGGAGATTATTTTATCTGCAATGGCACAAGCATATTTATCATCTTTTGCTGTCAATTTCGCAATGATTTCCTGCACAGAACACACCTCCAAATTCCGATTTCGCGATATCGCGACAAATGAAAATTCTGATTGCACGTCTCTTTCTCACCCACCTGCAACAATCTTGCGAATGCTCTCCCAATCGGCGCTTCTTTGATAGTTTCCATTTGGAAAAGCACATTCTCTGTTCCATGGTCTGTCAAACACCAGAACCTTCAGTTCCGGCAGATGCTCGAAAAACCGGAAGGCCTTTGGGGAATCCTCAACTGCGTAATCAAACTTCATCTTGTAATAGTCTTCCAGTTCAAGCGTGCTGTTGCTGTTCTTGATAAAGTGATCCCTTCCGTATTTATTGAGACAGTACAGTCTGGCGTTCTGAAGTCCATGCTCATCCAGCCATATACGGGATGGCTCATAAACGCTGGATGGGCGGCCGGTAATGATCGATACCTCGTGCCCTGAGGAAATCCATTCGTTTATGGTCTTTGCAGCGCCCGGCGTCGCAGCATACGACAGCAGGATCTCTGGCTCGTGCGCCCGAAGCATTAACCGCTCGTATTGTTCCGCATCCAGCTCAAAAGACCTGTCCAGCTCAAAATACTGCATCCGGTCATACGGAACATGCTTACGGAACATTTCCAGCGCAAGCTTTGAGAGGGCCCTTCCTGTCTCGCAGAGGCAGTCGTCAAAATCAACATAGAACCGCATGATCTCATGACCTCACTTTCTCAAATACCGTATCCGCGTGATACTCAATTATATAATCTGTATTCCATTTGGACGTCAAAGGGCTCCGCTGCCGCCAGGGCCTCATTGAGCTCCTCCGCAGGCGTGCAGCCAAGTGCCCGGTATGCCGCCTGCGACTCTTTTGAGGAATGAGCCGAAATGTACAGTTTGTCCGCGCCCAGCCGCCGGGCCTCTTCGCAGGCCAGGGAAAAGAGCTTCCTGCCGACGCCCTGACGCCTGTATTCCTCTGAGATTTGAAAACAAACCAGCTGCACATATCTTGCCGCGGCTCCGAATATACGGTGGGAGACGGTCGCAAACCCAATGATCCGCTCGCCGTCGAACGCGCCAAAGCCGGTCTGGTCAAGGTTTAGATGATGCACCATGTCTTCTGCCATTTCCCTGCACTGCTGCTGCGACCAGTTTTCTTCATAGACAATCGGCACCAGCTTCCAATCGTTGTCTATCTTTCTCCAGCACTCCGTGACGGTCTGGCGGCGGACAAAAGCATCCAATGAATGACCGGTGAAATTATGATTGTCCAGTCTCTTGTATTGAACTTTCATTTTCCTGTATAAATGGCAAGGTTCTTGACTTCACAGCCCTTGTCCGTGTAGTAGGCAAGCATTTCCGGCATCTTCTTCAAGTCATAGCTGGTCACACAGTCGGAGATGACATGGACGGTATATCCGGCCTTTGTCATGTTGTAACAGGTGGATTTCACACAGGCAGTGGCATCCGCGCCGGCAATGTAAAACTCCCGGATCTCCTTTGAGCGGATGAATTCCGAAAACGCCTCGCTGGTCAAAGCGTTGGCCTTTGTTTTGACGAAGATATGATCCGAGACCATCTTGAGCTCCGGCACAAGTTCTGCTCCTTTTGTGCCCGGCTTGAAGGTGCGCGTACCGGCAGATAGGTTGTTGTGCTGGATATACACGATTTCCATGCCGCTTTCCCTCGCCCATTCGATGGCGGCGTTCAGTCTGTCCATGATGTCCCTGTAGTGCCTGGTGATATCATTTTGAATGTCGATGACAACAAGGGCTTTATGGTTCATATTCTTTTCCTCCAAGGCGTTCGATGCGTGCAAAAGCGCTTTGGCACCAGGCAAACAGGAAAGAAAAAGCCTGATCAAAATCGTAACCGTCCGGAAGCTCAGCCAGTTCCAGAACGATCCGGTCTTCCGCCGTAACCGCTTCCTTCAGATCCTTCCTGCTGAGAATGAAAGGCCCGCTTTCCAGAAAATGCAGATTCTGGATCAGGTAAAACACGCTTTTGCAGGTGCCGCGGAATTTGGCTGCGTTCTTGTCCCTGTCCGCGTGAATATAGCGGTGGCAGAGTTCGTGATACAGATTCCCCAGACTCAATTTGACATAGTTGATCTCGTCTTCCCGCGTCGCGGGCGGAAGATAATCCGTCAGTACGCCGACCAGGTCTTTCGTCGTCTGGCGAAGCTGGCATAGCTCCAGAGGATTCCAGCGCTTCATTTCGTCTTTTCCGCAGATGAAGCCGCAGGATCTCTCGTAGAAACCGATTTCCTTCAGAATTCCGCGGTATGTATCCATATCCCGCACGGAGAACCGATCCAGGATCACCATGACGTCGATATCGCTGTTTTCATACGCTTCACCGCGCAGCCAGCTTCCCTGCAGGCCCATGTACAGCAGCCGCTCTCCGAAAGCCGAGCGGCAGTTCAGGATCAGATCAGCCAGGTATTTGTCCAGATCAAACATGCTTACTTCACCCCATAAGTCGCAAGAAAGTGGCGGCTGAACGCCTCGATCTTCCTGATCGCGTCTTCTGTTTTCTCCGGCTCCCGGTCGCACAGGTGGATCAGCGCCGAGATCGGCGTGGTGTAGGAGAAGGCTAACATTTTGGGATCATCTTTCCGGAGCAGGCCTTTATCCATCATGCCAGTGAATACATGCGTGAACATGTCGGTAAGCCCGGTCAGGAAGTGCCTTGTCGCCAATTCCCGTGCGCGGTCGTCCCGGAACTGCTCCAGCGTCAGCACCTTGCGCGTCATGATGATCTTCTCATCATGAACGGTGATGTTCACCATCTGCATGGTCAGCCGGGTCAACGCCTCCTGCGAATCCGGTACAGGCGGCAGATGGTCTGCGGATCCGAAGTGATCTGCATAATACGCAATCATCTGATCCAGCAGCGCGTTCCAGATCGCTTCCTTGCTCTCATAGTGCTTATAGACCCCGGACTTCACAAGTCCGAGCGATGCGCTCAGTTCCCGGATGTTTGTCCCTGCATAGCCGTTTTGTGAAAACATCTCGAGTGCCGCAGCAAGGATTCTCTCTTTCGTGTCGTTCGCCATAAGTACCTCCAGCAACAATTAAGTGACCTTTCGTTCACCTATTATAGTGAACGAAAGGTCACTTGTCAACTGGAATCCGCCAGCTTTGATTTAACCCTCAGGGACGAGGGTGACGACCTCATAGCAGCAACGGGCCTCCGTCCGGAAGGGCACCCGCCAACCGCTCTCTCCGGCGCTGACAATGAGCAGGGCGCCCGCCTCCGCATACTCCCCGCAGGTGTAGCCCGCCAGGGAATAGACGGCCCGCAGCGGGAAGAGCTGGCCCGCGTGGGTGTGGCCGGAGAGCTGCAGATCCGTCCCCGCCGCCAGATTCTCCCGGAAGGCGTTGGGCTGATGGTCCGCCACCAGCAGGAACTTCTCCGGCGCGGGGTTGGGCAGGGACGCGATGTCCGCCCGGCCCTCGCCGGCGCTGAGATCCTCCCGGCCCAGGAGGAGCAGCTCCTCGCCCAGGGGCACATAGGCATCCTTCAGCACGATGATCCCGCTGTCAAGCAGGGCCTGCTCCAGCTCCGCCTCGCTGTACTGCCGGCCCCGGGCGTATTCCGCGTGTCCCTGCCGGTCGTGGTTGCCGTAAACATAGTACACCGGCACATCCAGCCCGCCGAAGAGCCGGCAGGCCGCCTCCATCTCCTCCCGGCTGGTGTAGTCGTCGGTGATGTCCCCGCCCAGGATGATGGCCTCCGGCTGCTCCGCCGCCATGTCGGCCACGGCCTTTTCCAGGGTGGAGAAGTCCTGCGCGCTGCCCACGTGCACGTCGGCCACGAAGACGATCTTGTGGGGCGAGGTCAGCTTGTCGGAGCTCAGCTCGTGACGGCAGGGCCGCACCAGCTGCATGTTCACCGTGCCGCAGACAAAAAACAGCAGGCCGAAAGCCAGGCCCAGCAGCCGGGCCGTGCCGGCGCGCCGCTCCCGCTTCCGCAGGGCGCAAAACAGGCTGTAGACGAGGTCCGCCGCAGCGTCGCTCAGCAGCGCGGCGTAGAGGGCGATCAGAAGGGGCTGCACGGGCCGCAGCTGCACCGGCCCCGCCATGGGCAGAAAGGCGAAGACCACGGCCAGCAGCGCCTTGCCCAGGATGAACAGCCCGCGCAGCCAGGGTCCAAGTCTCTTTTTGCGCAGGACAAAGGGCAGCAGGCTCACCAGCAGCTCCGCCGCGAGAAACAGCAGCGTCCACAGCACAAAACGGTTCATGTTCGTCTCCCCTTCCGCCGGTTCCCGGCGTTTTTGAATCCATAGAGGATTATACCACAGGCTCCGTGTCGGGGCAAGACGCCGGAGCGGGCTCCGCGCCGCAGATTCTTTCCCCGGCGGATTGAACGGCGGCCGACGATGTGTTATACTGAAGCAAACAAACGCAGGAGGGCAGAGGTATGCAAACGCTGTTTTTTGACGACAAGGAGGGCCTCGCGGCGGAGAACGCGCTGCTTTCGGACGCCGCGCCGGAGGATCTGGCGGAGGAATGGCGCCGCGCAAAGGCGGCGCAGGCGCAGAGCAAGCGCGCCGCGATCTTTCCGGGGGCGCTGCGGGTCGTCCGGGGGATCTGCGCCCTGCTCGCCTTTATCGTGGCGGCGAGCTTCCTGAAAAGCGACGTGAGCCTGGCCACGGCCTACGGGAACGCGCCCTATCTGTTCTGGGGCGGCGGGATCGCGCTGGCGGCCGCCCTGCTGCTGTATCTGGCGCAGCTGCTTCTGACCCGGGGGAACCCCGGCAAGGCGGACGTCCAGGAGGCGGCCATGCGGGTCGGCCGGGCCGCGGCGCGGATCCGGAACGATCTGCAGGTGCCCCAGTACGCCCTGGCTGTGGACGTGCTGAGCTTCCCCTCCCCCGCGGCGCCCCAGCTTGCCGCGCTGAAGCAGCTGGAGCTCTTCCGCCGGGGCGACAGTCTCTGTCTCTTCGACGGGCTGCAGGTCTTCGCCCTGCCGCTGAGCGGCGCTGCCCTGCGGGCAGAGCAGACGAGTCTCTCGGTGGACCGGGCCGGCTGGAGCAAAAGTCTGCCGCCCACCCACAAGCAGTACCGCAGCGACGGCGTCTCCGCGAAGGGAAAAGGCCCGCTCACGCTGCGCTTCTGCTGCGCCCTGGAGACGCAGCGGGACGGCGAGGCGCTGCGCCTGCTGTTCCCGGCTTACGAGCTGCCCCTGTTCCGGCAGGCAAGCGGTCTTTCCGCCCCGGCCCTGCCGGAGAGGTAGGAAAGCCGGGCAGATCCGCAAGCGTCAAGCCTTTGAAGTCTGTACAAGGAGGAATCGTCTATGAAAACCCTGATCGTCTATTTCAGCGCCGAGCGCGGGACCACCGCCGCCGTCGCCCGTGAGGCCGCGGAGGCGCTGGGGGCCGATCTGCTGGAGATCCGGCCGGAGAAGCCCTACACCCCGGGGGATCTGCGCTATACCAATCCTCTGGCCCGCTGCAACCGGGAGTTCTTTGCCAAGAAGGCCGTCCCGGCGGCGAACCGCATCGAAAACCTTGCCGATTATGAGACCGTCCTCATCGGCTTTCCCATCTGGTACGGCTGCGCGCCGCTGGCGGTGTCCAGCTTCTGCAGGGAGCACGACTGGACGGGCAAGCGCATCGCGGCCTTCGCCACCTCCGGCGGCAGCGGCATCGGCAAGACCGCCGAAAAGCTGCGCCCCTTCCTCCCCGGCGGGGAGCTGCTGGGGGCAAGGCTGGTGCACAGCGGCACGGACGTGAGCGCCTGGGCGAGAGAGCTGGGGCTGTGATGGCCGGACTGTGGAAGCATCTGAAAAAGGCGGATTACGCGGTCAGCGCCTGGAGCGGCGGGGTCACCACCCAGCTCGCCATCGCCCCGGAGGGCGCCCGCTACGCGGACCGGAGCTTCCTCTGGCGCGTCAGCTCCGCCACGGTGGAGCTGGAGGAGTCGGATTTCACGCCGCTTCCGGACTACCGGCGGCTGATCGCCACCCTGGAGGGGGAGATCGAGCTGTGCCATCGGGGCGGCGCGCCGCTGCGGCTGCGGCCCTATGAGGTCCACGCCTTCGACGGGGCCGACGACACCCATGCGTTCGGCCGCTGCCGGGACTTCAACCTGATGCTGCGCAAGGGTGAGGCGGATGGCGAAATGGAAGTCTTGCCGCTGCAGGTCGGCTGCCGGGAGCTGGCGGCAGAGACGCGGGGCGGAGAGCGGCTGCTCTTCTGCATCCGGGGCTGCTGCCGGGTCGAGGGCGGCGGGGACGCCGCCTGCCTGCAGCCCGGCGAGAGCCTGCTGACCGAGGGCGGACGGGCGCTGCGCCTTGTTCCCGTAGACGATGACGTCCTGCTGATACGCTGTTGGATGCGCCGACGGGGAGAATCGGGAAATCGGCTTGATTTTATCCGCAAAATGAGATAGAATATCGAATAAGCTCTCAAAAACGCAGGAAAAGAGGCCTCATCTGTGGAAGAACGGAAACACGAGACTCCCGCCCCCGAGGCGGAGAAACGACCGGTGCGCACCGGCCCCTGGATCGCAGCCTTCAAGTTTGTCCCACTGCTGGTATTCGCCCTGCTGGTGATCGTTTTCAAGCTGGATCTGCTGGTCGCCGCCCCGGTGGCCACCGCCGCGGCCCTGCTGGTGTACATGATCATCATGCGGGAGAAGAGCTTTGAAAAAGCCTTTGAGCACGGGCTGGCGGCCACCCGCAAGATCGTGCTGATCTTCTTTATCCTGATGTTCGCCTACGGCGTGGCCGAATGCTTTATGGCCACGGGCGTGGGCGCTTCGCTGATCATCCTGGCGCTGAAGCTGGGCATCACCGCCCGCACCGTCGCCATCGTCTCCCTGCTGGTGACCTGCGTGCTGTCCATCGCCACCGGCTCCAGCTGGGGCACCTTCGCCGCCTGCGCGCCCATCTTCCTCTGGCTCAACCACCTGGTGGGGGGCGACGTGCTGCTGACCCTCTGCGCCATCGCCGGCGGCTCCTGCTTCGGCGACAACATCGGCATGATCTCCGATGTGACGGTGCTGAGCTGCGGCATGCAGGACGTGAAGATCATTGACCGCATCAAGCATCAGATGGTCTGGTGCTTCGGCTGCCTGGCCGTGGCGCTGGTGATCTTCTATGTGGCCGGGCTGCATCTGCCCAACACCCAGGGCGACGTGCAGGCGGCCCTGAACAGCATCCCGGCGGAGGCCGTCGCCGCGCTGGAGGAAAAGCGTCCCTCGGCGGTGCTGCTGCTGGAGCAGGTGAAGATCGGCGTGCCCTACTACATGGTCATCCCCATGCTGCTGGTCATCGTGCTGAGCTTTTTGGGCCTGCACACGCTGATCTGCCTGGGCGTGGGCATGTTCGCCTCCCTGGTGCTGGGCTACTTCGCGGGCACGGCCGACCTGCACGTCTGGCTCAACGACCTGCTCTTCGGCGGCTTCTCCGGCGCGGGCGAATGGGTCATCGTGATGATGATGTGGGTCTCGGCCTTCGGCGGCATCATGAACGCCATGGACGCCTTTGACCCTCTGGCAAAGCTGGTGGTCAAGGCCTCCCGCACGGTCCACGGTCTGATGGGCTGGTGCGGCGTGCTGTGCCTGATGGGCAACGTGGCCCTGGCCGACGAGGCGGCCCAGGTGGCCACCATGAGCCCCATCGTGCGGGACATCGTGGAGAAAAACGTGGAGACCGACGACGAGAAGGACGCCTACAAGCTGCGCCTGCGTCTGGCCACCTTCACCTCCTCCATGGGCATTTACGGCTCCCAGCTGATCCCCTGGCACTGCTTCCCGGTCTTCTTCGCGGGCATCGCCTCGGCGGTGTACCCGATGCGCTATTTCAGCCCCGTGGACGTGATCGGCAAGAACTATCTGAGCTTTCTCATCGTGGGCACCGCCCTGCTGCTGACCTTCACCGGATGGGACCGCTTCGTCCCCGGCTTCGGCCTGCCCAAGAGCGCCCGGCTCCGGAAGCGCGGCGCGGAGGCAAAAAATCCGGAATGATCCTTCCCTGATGAAAATTCTGAGAGGCATATCCTTGCGGATATGCCTCTCTGTTTTTCTGCTCCCGCCGGCGGGCGGGCGAAGGGCTGAACGCGGGCAGGCGGCGCTTATTTGCAGGCTTCCGCGTCCGCGCAGTACTTCTTCGGATCCTTGGGATCCACATAGATCATGATCGGCTGGATGCAGGCGGAGACGTTGCCGCTCTCGAAATAGCGGAGCTCGCCGCCGGGCAGGGCGGCCGTGCAGACCAGCTTCCGGGGGTTGCGGCCGTTGATGGGGACGGAATTGTTGATCGCCACTTCCTTGATCGTGCCCTGGAGGGCGAGACCGTTCTCCTTCAGCTTCTTTTCCTTGCCGGTGTTAATGCCGAGGGTTTTCAAAAGTCCCCTGATCGCTTCTCCTTTTCAAAAACAAACTCCCTGCAAAAGCGCAGGGAGTTTGCTGTTTTCAGACGCTTACTTCACAGCGATGCTGGTGATGTGGGGCTGGGGTCCCTCGTACCAGTACAGGAAGCCGCTGATCTCCACGGTGTCGCCGATCTGCAGGCCCTTTACAGCCTCATAGACCTCGCTGCCGGGAGCGGTCAGGTAGCGGCGCACCACGAAGGTGTAGGTCTCGCCGTTGACTTCCACGTCAAAGTACAGGTCGCACTTGCCGTCCTCGCCGGAGTTGTCCCAGTTGAAGAAGAAGGCATTGCCCTCGCCCTTGTCGACGATGACGCCCTCGTTGAGGGTGAAGAGCTCGTTCATGTGCTCTTCCAGCTTGCCCTCAGCGGCGACAGCAGCGAAATCAAAGGGCTCGGCGATCCAGGGCTCGGCATCCACGAACTCGAAGGTGCAGTCCTGAATCTCAACCAGGCCGTTCCAGGTGGCCTTGTCGCCGGTCACGAGGATCGGGGTGCCGGGAACCAGCTTGGCGGCGTCTTCCTCGGTGCACTCCACATTGTAGAGGTAGTAGGCACCGTCGGGGCCCTGGGCATGGAGGGTGATCTTGTTGTCCCACCAGGACTCGTTGGCCTGGACATAGGTGAGGACCGTGACCTGCATGCCGTCTTCCTCAGCCAGGAACTCCTCATGGCTCAGGGACGCGGGCTCCTCAGCGGGCTCCTCGGCGGTCTCCTCCTCGGGGGTCTCTTCCACGACGACTTCCTCTTCGGGAGCGGGCTCTTCCTCCTTGGGCTCCTCGGTCTTGGCTTCGCCGCAGGCGCAGAGCGCAAGGACCATCACAAGAACCAGAAGCAGAGCAAGAATCTTTTTCATGTTTCCATTCTCCTTGTTTCAGTTAGTGTCTTCCGGAGGCCGAACCCCCCGGGAGCAGTTCTATTATATCGGATTCCACCCGGAAATCAAGTTAACTTTTCTTCTTTTCCCGTTTTCTTTTTAACGCGCTGTAACAGGTGACGATCCCGATCAGCACCCAGACCGCCGCCAGCGTGAGCAGCAGGGCTCGGGCAGTGGCCGGCAGGGGCTCGTTCGCCCCCTCGTCTCCCGCCCAGGAGGCGCCGCTGCCGGCGGTCCAGCCGGGGGCGGCGGGCTTGAGCTCATAGCGGGAGCAGACCTCGGTGCGAAGCTGCTCCAGGAAGGCGTCGTCCACCGGCTGCCTGCGCCGCTCGCTCTTGCACACGTTCTCGATGAGCTGGCCGGCAGCGTTGCGCACGGAGGTGGAGCCGTTGAAAACCGGGGTGGTAAAGGTGTTGGCCGTGTTATCCATCAGCAGCAGGGAGGCCTCGATCTTGATGCGGTAATGCTCGTCATTGTCCTCCCCCGCCCGGGCCAGATAGTCCTGATAGCTGGGATCCTGCTGGGCCTTCAGCGTCACGGGGACATAGCCCTCGGTCTCGGCATAGGCGATCTGGACGGAATTGGTGAGCAGGAACTGGGCGAAGAGCCAGGAGGCCAGCACCTCCTGGGGATCGTCCTTGTAGAACACGCAGACCGAGGGGCCCTGGGAGATCATCAGGGGATGCTCCGGGTCGAACTGGGGGATGGGGAGCACCGCCATCTCAAAGTCCACCAGCTGCTCCTCGGGGATGTCCAGCAGCGGGGCGTCGGTGCCCATCCAGGTGGCGCCGGCGGTGGAGTCCACGGCGAAGATGCACTGGCCGGCGTTCAGCCAGTTGCCGGGATAGCCGGAGATGGAGAAGGTAGAGAAGGCCCGGCTGCGGGCGTGGACGGCGATCTCCAGCAGCAGCTCCCGGGTGGTCTCATTGAAGAGCAGCAGCTCGCCTGCAGCGGTGGTGTAGCCAGCCCCCTTCTGGCGCAGCATCTGGATCATCATGTTGTCGGTGGATTTGTAGATGAAGGGGATCATCTTCTGCTGGCCGTTGATGAGGAAGGTCTTGCCGTCGCTGTCCTTGGCCAGGGCAGCCTCCGACACCTCCCATACGAAGTCCCAGGTCAGCACCTCCGGCAGCTCATAGCCCAGCTTTTCCACATAGGTCTTGTTCACATAGCAGGCCTCGGTGGAGCGCATGAAGGGCAGGGCGTAGAGCACGCCGCCGATGCGGCACTCCTGGTAAAACTGAGGCACCAGCTCCTCCGCGGCGGGAGAGTCGAACTTCAGCGCGGCGCCGCCCAGGCCGTAGTTGGGGTCGGCCGCCAGCTCCTCCAAGGGCATGACCACGTTCTTGCCGGTCATGTAGGTGGCGATGTGGTCCGGATAGGTGATGCAGACGTTGGGGGTGGTTTTGGTGGGGATATTGGTGATGACGTCGTTGTAAATGCTGCCGTAGTCGGTATAGTAGCGGATGTTCACGTCCACGTTGGGATAGAGGGCCTCGAAGTCCTCCTCCGCCTGGCGGTAGATCCCGACCTGGACCTTGTTGCTGTCGTTTTTGGCCCAGAAGGTGACGGTGATCCTGCGGCTTTCGTCAAAGCTCTCGGGCACGGTGAAGGAGAGCTCGCTGCTCTTCTCCGCGTCCACCCGCTCGCCGTGGCAGCCGGACAGCAGCAGGCAGCCCAGCAGCATCGCCAGCAGCAGGATCAGGCTGATCGGTCTTTTCATCCCTTGGTGCCTCCTCTCGAAACGCCGGCCATGATCTTGTCCCGGAAGATCAGGAACAGCACGATCAGCGGCAGGGACACCACCACCACCGCGGCCATCATGCCGGGGACGTTGGAGCGGGCGCTCTGCTCGCGGATGGCCTGGATCCCGCTGGAGATCAGATAGTGCTTCTCCTCCTCGGTGATGAGGCGGGGCCAGACGTAGGCGTTCCAGCACTCGATGATCTTGAGGATCAGGATGGTCACGATGGTGGGGCGGGAGATGGGCAGCATCACCTTCAGCAGATACTTGAGATCGGAGGTGCCGTCCACCTTGGCCGCCTTGTACAGCTCCTCCGGGACCTGTTCAAAGTTTTCCTTCAGCAGATAGATGTAGAACACCGAGGTGGCCGAGGGCAGGATCAGGCCCAGGAAAAGCCGCACCGTGGAGCCCATGGGCCCGTCGGTGAGCCCCAGGGTCTTGACGGTGACGAAGTTCGTGATGATGACAAGCTCCCCCGGGATCATCATCAGAGACAGGAACAGGCCGAAGAGCAGGTTCTTGCCCCGGAAGTTCATGCGGGCGAAGGCATAGGCCGCCGGGATGATGATGAGCATCATGAGTCCGGTGGTCAGCAGCGTGAAAACCAGGGTGTTCAGCATATAGCTGCCCAGGGGAGTGTGCTCGTCGGAGAAGGCCTTTCCATAGCTCTCAAAGCTGGGGTCCAGGATGAAATAGCGGGGCGTGCCCAGCATCTGCTCGGTGTCGTAGGCGGTCTGGGTCTTCAGCGAGCTCAGGATCATCCAGTAGAAGGGGAAGAGCACGATCAGCGCCCAGATGGTCAGCAGGACGTAGACCAGGATCCTGCCCGCCCGTCCGCGGCGCCGCAGGCCGTTTTGCAGCTTGTTGTTTTCCACAGCGCGCACCTCCTCAGGAATTCACGGTCTTCTTGCTGACCATGAGATTGATGACGGTGATGGTCAGCACGATGGCGAAGAGGATCAGGGCCGCGGCCGAGGCGTAGGAGGGATAGCCGCCGCCGTCCGAATACAGCTTGTCGTAGATGAAGCCCACCATGGTGTTCATCCCCGCCTCGTTCAGATTCACGCCGAAGAGGGCCACCTCGTCGGAGTAGGCCTTGAAGGCGCCGATGAAGCCCGTGATGATGAGATAGAAGATCATGGGAGCGATACTGGGCAGAGTGATGCGGGTAAAGGTGCGCCACTTGGAGGTGCCGTCGATCTTGGCGGCGTTGTAGTAGCTCTGGGGCACGCTGGCCAGGGCGGAGGTCAGGATCAGGATCTTGAAGGGCATGACCACCCAGACCGTATAGAGGCAGGTCACGGTGATCTTGGCCCAGTAGGGGCCCTGGATGAAGTCCACCGGCTGCATCCCCAGGGCCTGCAGCAGCATGGCGAAAAGGCCGGCGCCGCCGTCCTGGTCATACTGGAAGATCAGCATGAAGACCAGGCCCACCGCCAGGGTGTTGGTCACATAGGGCAGGAAGTAAATCGTCTGATAGAGCTTGCGCAGGGGCTGGATGGAGCTGAGGCCCAGGGAGATCAGCAGGGCGATGCCCGTGGACACCGGCACCGTGATGATCACCAGGATGAAGGTGTTCTTCACCGCCTGCAGAAAGTCCGGACTGCGCAGGACCACGGAGAAGTTCTCCAGACCCACGCCGGTGTAGGTCTGGGAGGCGGAGCGGAAATTCTCCTCCACGGAGTAGATCAGCACGTCCGCCAGGGGGTAGATCATGAACACCCCCAGAAAGAGGATGGCCGGCAGCAGATAGAGCCAGGCCTTGCGATTCTGTTTATCCATGGCTCGCCTCTCTCATTCCGCGCGGACGCGAATCCGCTCTTCCGTCTCCTTGTCGAAGAGGAAGACCTTGTTGGGCTTCAGGGCAAAGCGCATCTCCTTGTCGCCGGGGGCGGCCGCGTGCTCCGCGCTGATGATGGCCCGCAGCGGGTCGCTGACGGCGGCGGGGTTGCCCAGGACCACGCTGGTGTCCCGGCCCATGACCTCCAGGGCCTTCAGCTCGCAGCACAGGGGGCCGGCCTCCTGGGGCACGAAGCCCTCCGGCCGCACGCCGACCCAGACATCCCGATCCCCCACGCCGGGGACGCGCAGGACGCCGTCCTGGCCCAGGTACAGGGTCTCGTTGCGCACCGTGCCCTCGAAGACATTGATGGGCGGGGTGCCCAGGAACTTGGCGACGAAGAGGTTTTTCGGATCGTCATAGACCCGCTGGGGCTGGTCGATCTGCTGGATCACGCCCTCCTTCATCACCACGATCAGATCGGAGATGCTCATGGCCTCCTCCTGGTCATGGGTGACAAAGATGGTGGTGATGCCGGTGTTGCGCTGGATGCGGCGGATCTCCTCTCTCGTCTGCAGGCGCAGGCGGGCATCCAGGTTGGACAGGGGCTCGTCCAGCAGCAGGACCCGGGGCATCTTCACCAGAGCGCGGGCGATGGCCACCCGCTGCTGCTGGCCGCCGGACATCTGGCTGGGCTTGCGGTCCATCAGCCGCTCGATCTGCACCAGACGGGCGGCCTCCTCCACGCGCTTTTCCATCTCCGCCTTGGGCAGCTTGTCCTTCCCCTTGAAGTTCTGCAGGGGGAACATGATGTTCTGCCGCACGGTCATGTGGGGGTAGAGCGCATAGTTCTGGAAGACCAGGCCCACGCCCCGGTTTTCCGGCGGCAGCTCGGTCACATCCTCCTCGCCGAAAAAGATCTTGCCGCTGCTGGGCTTTTCCAGGCCGCAGATCAAATTCAGCGCCGTGCTCTTGCCGCAGCCGGAGGGGCCCAGCAGGCCGATCAGCTGCCCGTCGGGGATCTCGAAGTTGAAATTGTTGACGGCGATCACGTCCGGCATCTTTTTGGTCCGGTTGGGGAAGATCTTGGTCAGGTTCTGCAGTACAACTTTCATAGCGTCGCATCCCTCGCATTCATAGTAGGTTGAAAAAAAGGCCATAGCTTTCCAGTTCAATTGTACTCGAAACCGGGCGGAATGGCAAGAGATGTTTGGGAAATAACACGCTGTTACCGGGAGAAAAAAGACTTGACAGCAAAAGCGGGAAAGACTAAACTGAACATACAAAAAGCAGCACCCGGGCAGGGGCCTTTCTTGTGCCCTCTGCCCAAAATAACTGAATCATGCCCGGATGAATGACCCGAGAGAGGCCGCGTATCGCGGAGCCGAAGGGGAAGGCAAAAACTCTCAGGCAAAAGGATCGGATCAGGACGGGACTTCGGAAAGTGCACGCCAAAGAAGATGCACACCAAAGGGGCAACCGCCCGGATGCGGGCGGGAATCTCTCAGGTTTAGACGGAGGCAGAAAGACAGACGGTGTCTTTCTGTCTCTTTTTTCGCGCGAAAACGCGGGCCGCCGAGGGCGTCGGCCCCTACAAACACACGGAGGTAAAACATGAGCGAACTGAAACGTACGCAACTCTATGAGACCCACCTGGCGGCGGGCGCCACCATGGTGGACTTCGGCGGATGGGACATGCCCGTCCAGTACCCCAGCGGCATCGTGGCCGAGCATCTGTACACCCGGCATTTCTGCTCCCTCTTTGACGTCTCCCATATGGGTCGCCTGCTCATCGAGGGGCCGGAGCGGCTGGAATTTCTGCAGCACGTGCTCTCCAGCAACGTGGGGGGCCTGGACCTCTATAAGGCCCAGTACTGCATCATCCCCGACGAGGACGGCTCCGCCATCGACGACGCCTACCTCTACCGCTTTGAGGAGGATCGGCTGCTGCTGGTGGTGAACGCCGCCAACACGGAGAAAGATCTGAAGCACCTGCTGCCCATCGCGGAGCACTATGCCGTCACCGTCACCGACATCACCGCCGACTGGGCCTCCATCGCCGTCCAGGGTCCCAAGAGCAAGGAGCTGATGACCATCCTCTCCGGCGGGGAGGCCGTCACCGAGCCCATGAAGAACGCCCTCAACAGCCTGATGCTGGAGGGGCACTTCGCCCGGGTGGCCAAGACCGGCTACACCGGCGAGCCTCTGGGCTATGAGGTCTATGTAAAATCCGAGGACGCGGCCTGGCTCTGGAACCGCCTCTGCGAGCTGGGGGCCCGCCCCGCGGGTCTGGGTGCCCGGGACACCCTGCGTCTCGAAGCCGGCATGCCCCTCTACGGCCATGAAATGGGTCTGGACCCCGACGGCAGGCCCATGCCCATCTACGCGGTGCCCCTGGCCAAGTTCGCCGTCAGCTTTTCCGAACGGAAGGGCGACTACATCGGCCGCAAGGCTCTGGAGAAGCAGTACGAGGCCTTCAAGCGCATCCAGAACCGGGACTTCTCGGACTGCACCGTGCTGCCGAAGACCATCCGGCCCATCACCCTGCTGGAGCGGGGCGTCATGCGCGCCGGCATGCCCGTCTACCGGAACGGAGAGCAGATCGGCTGGGTCACCAGCGGCACCATGGTTCCCTACTACAAGGCCGAGGGCGAGGGGCTGGAGACCGTGATCACCGACACGGTGGAAAAGCGGGCCATCGGCAGCTGCTACATCGCCTCCGACGTGCTGGAGGACGACATCGTGACGGTGGACATCCGCGGCAAGAAGGTGAAGGCCGTGATCCCCGCGCGACACCTGGACAACATGGCGCCCCCCTTTGCCCGGCCCATCCTCTACGGCGTGGAGCTCTCCAAGCGGGAGGATACGGGCGACGCGCTGCCCGCCAAAGCGCTGAACCTGCTGAAGAAGGCTGAGGACAACCACCTCTGGCGCCAGCGCCGCTGCGTGAACCTGATCCCCTCGGAGAACACCCCCAGCCGGGCGGTGCAGATGCTCTCCGCCTCCGACCCCAGCTGCCGCTACGCCGAGCACAAAAAGGTCAAGTCCTTCTACGACAAGGACATCTTCTACTATCAGGGCACCGGATTCATCGACGAGGTGGAGCAGATGGCCGTGGCGGAGCTGCGCAAATACTTCGGCTGCACCGAGGTGGAGACGAGAGTCACCAGCGGCCAGATGGCCAACACCTGCACCTTCTCCGCCCTCATGGACTGGAAGAACCGCCTGGACCGCAAGCACACGCCCCGGCGCCTGGGCTACGTGCTGAATAACCACATCATCAAGGGCGGCCACCTCTCCGCCCAGCCCATGGGCGCCCTGCACGACTACATCGCCATCGACCCGGTCACCGAGCGCAGCGCCGTGGTGAACTTCCCTGTCTGCAAGGACAACATCTTCAAGATCGACGTGGAGGAGACCAAGAAGGTGCTGGACCAGTACCGTCCCGAGCTCATCATCTTCGGCAAGAGCATGGTGATCCACAAGGAGCCCGTGGCGGAGATCCGCAAATATGTGGACGAGCAGAAGATCCCCACCACCATCATGTACGACATGGCCCACGTCCTGGGCATCGCCGGCGACTATTTCCAGAATCCCTTTGAGGAAGGCGCCGAGATCGTCACCGGCTCCACCCACAAGACCTTCTTCGGCCCCCAGCGCGGCGTCGTGGCTGTGAATTATAAGGAAGACGAGCTGAAGTACGGCCTCTGGGAGACCATTGAGACCCGCGCCTTCCCCGGCAGCGTCTCCAACCACCACCTGGGCACCCAGCTGGGTCTGCTGATGGCGGCCTACGAGATGAACGCCTTCAAGGACGCCTACCAGTCCGCCGTCATCCGCAACGCCAAGAGCTTTGCCAGGTCCCTGAAGGCCGCGGGGCTGAAGGTCTGCGGCGATCCTGCCAACGACTACACCGAGACTCACCAGGTGCTGGTCTCCGTGGGCTACGGCGAGGGCGCCGAGATCGCGAACCGCCTGGAGCGCAACAACATCATCGTGAACTATCAGGCCACCCCGGACGAGGAAGGCTTCACCGCCTCCGGCGCGCTGCGCATGGGCGTCAGCGAGATGACCCGCTTCGGCTTTGGCGAGAAGGAATTCGACGCTCTGGCCCAGCTCATCGCCGCCTGCGTGCTGCGCAATGAAAACGTCTCCGAGGACGTGAGCCGCCTGCGCGCCGGCTACACGACGATGCGCTACTGCTTCGACGACAAGGACTTCGAGGACGCCCTGGAAGCCTTCGCCGGCAAGATCGGATTTTAGTGCTTAGTGCGCAGTGCTTAGTGCTTAGAGCGCGAAGAACGGGAGAGGACACTTCTCCTGCATCCCGCATCCCCCTCATCTACTAAAAACTAATTACTAATTACTAAATACTAAACAGGAGGTAAATACAATGAATTATCCCTCAGAACTGCAGTACTCCCGCGATCACGAGTGGCTCCGCATGGAGGATGGCGTGGCCGTCATCGGCATCTCCGACTTTGCCCAGAGCGAGCTGGGCGACGTGGTGTTCGTGAACCTGCCCGAGGTGTGCGACGAGGCCACCGCCGGCGAGCCCTTCGGCGATGTGGAATCCGTCAAGGCGGTCAGCGATCTGGTCTGCCCCGTCACCGGCACGGTGTGCGAGGTGAACGAGGAGCTGCTGGACGCCCCCGAGAAGCTGAACGAGGACCCCTACGGCACCTGGATCATCAAGGTGGAGAACGTCACCGACACTGAGGAGCTGCTGAGTGCCGAACAGTACGAAGCCGAGTGCACGCACTGAGTTCACATCGGAGGAAGAAACATGAGTTATGTGCCTTCCACCCCGGCCCAGCGGCAGGAAATGCTGCGGGCCGTGGGAGTTGAGGACTACCGGGAGCTCTACCGGGACGTGCCGGAGGAGATGCTGCTGGACCGTGCGCTGGACCTGCCCTCTGCCATGAGCGAGCTGGAGGTCAGCCGCGCCGTCTCCGCCATGGCGGCGAAAAACACGCAGTTCTCCACCATCCTGCGGGGCGCCGGGGCCTATGACCACTATATCCCCGCGGTGGTGAAGTCCATCCCCGCCAAGGAGGAGTTCCTCACCGCCTACACGCCCTACCAGGCCGAAATGAGCCAGGGCGTGCTCCAGTCCATTTTCGAGTACCAGACCATGATCTGCGAGCTCACCGGCATGGAGGTCTCCAACGCCTCCGTCTACGACGGGGCCACTGCCGCCGCCGAGGCCGCCGCCATGTGCCGCAGCCGGAAGCGCCGGGTGACGCTGATTTCCGGCGCAGCCCACCCGGACGTCATCAACACCGTGCGCACCTACTGCTACGGCACCGGGGACGAGCTGCGCGTGGTGCCCGTGAAGGACGGCAAGACCGACATG
This sequence comes from Oscillospiraceae bacterium, assembly GCA_017428565.1. Taxonomy (GTDB): domain Bacteria; phylum Bacillota; class Clostridia; order Oscillospirales; family Oscillospiraceae; genus Limivicinus. The sequence continues at coordinate 59,091 of JAFRQP010000062.1, read as the reverse complement.
GACGCCCTGCGCGAGATGCTGACGGCCGACGTGGCCTCCTTCTACGTCCAGCAGCCCAACTTCTTCGGCCTGCTGGAGGACGCGGACGCCCTGGGCGAGGCGGTCCATGCCGCCGGGGCGCTGTTCGTCATGGGCTGCAACCCCATCTCCCTGGGCGTGCTGAAAACGCCCCGGGACTGCGGCGCCGACGTGGCCGTGGGCGAGGGCCAGCCTCTGGGCCTGCCTCTGGGCTTCGGCGGCCCCTACCTGGGCTTCATGGCCACCACCATGAAGAACAGCCGCCAGCTTCCTGGCCGCATCGTGGGCCAGACCGTGGACGCCAAGGGCGAGCGCTGCTACGTGCTCACCCTCCAGGCCCGGGAACAGCACATCCGCCGGGAGAAGGCCAGCAGCAACATCTGCTCCAACGAGGCCCTCTGCGCCCTGACCGCTTCCGTGTACCTGGCCTGCATGGGCCCCGCCGGGCTCAAAGAGGCCGCAGAGCAGTGCATGGCCAAGGCGCATTATCTGATGCGCGGCCTCACCGCCCTTGAGGGCGTGGAGCTCGTCTACCCCGGCCCCTTCTTCCATGAGTTCGTCACCACGCTCCCCCGGCAGGAGGAAGTGCTCTCTGCGCTGGAGGCAAAGGGCATCCTGGGCGGCCTGCCCGTGGAGGGCGGCATCCTCTGGTGCGCCACCGAGAAGCAGAGCAAGGCGGAGCTGGACCAGGCCATCGCCGTTGTGAAGGAGGTGCTGGCGAAATGAAGCTGATTTTTGAAAAGAGCGTTCCCGGCCGGCACTGCGACCTGCTGCCCCAGTGCGACGTGGAGAAGGCGGAGCTCCCCGAGAGCTTCCGCCGGGATACCCCGCCTGCCCTGCCGGAGCTGAGCGAGGTGGATCTCTCCCGCCACTACACGGAGCTGAACCACCGGGTTCACGGCGTGAACTGCGGCTTCTACCCCCTGGGCTCCTGCACCATGAAGTACAATCCCCGCATCGATGAGGATCTGGCCGCCCTGCCCGGCTTTGCCGGCGTCCACCCCCTGGCCGGGGCGGAGAATGTGAAGGGCTGCCGGGAAGTGCTGGACACCGCGGCAAAATATCTCTGCGAGATTACCGGCATGGAGGGCATGACCTTCCAGCCCGCCGCCGGCGCCCACGGCGAATTTACCGGCGTGCTGCTCATCAAGCAGTATCACCGGAAGCGGGGCGACAATGCGCGCCGCAAGATCATCGTGCCCGACTCCGCCCACGGCACCAACCCTGCCACCGCCGCCATGTGCGGCTTCGAGGTGGTGAACATCCCCTCCGCCCCCGACGGCTGCGTGGATCTGGAGGCTCTGAAGGCCGGCCTCGGCGAGGACACCGCGGGTCTGATGCTCACAAACCCCAACACCGTAGGTCTCTTTGACGAGAACATCCTGGAGATCACCCGCCTGGTGCACGAGGCAGGCGGCCTCTGCTATTACGACGGGGCCAACCTCAACGCCGTCATGGGCGTAGTGCGCCCCGGCGACATGGGCTTTGACTGCATCCACATGAACCTGCACAAGACCTTCGCCACGCCTCACGGCGGCGGCGGCCCCGGCGCCTGCGCGGTGGGCTGCAAGGGCTTTTTGAAGGAGTTCCTGCCGGCTTCCGCTCTGATGGACGAGCCGGGCCATATCCAGGTCCGCGCCTTCGCGGGGAACTTCCTGGTGGTGGTCCGCGCCCTCAGCTATCTGCTGACCCTGGGCAGGGAGGGTATCCCCGAGGCGGCACAGAACGCCGTGCTCAACGCAAACTACCTGATGCGGAAGATCCAGGGCAGCTTCGAGCCCGCCTTCGACCGAATCTGCATGCACGAGTTCGTGCTGGATCTCTCGGGCTACAAGAAGGAGACCGGGGTCAGCGCGCTGGATGTGGCGAAGAGCCTCATCGACTACGGCATGCACCCGCCTACGATGTACTTCCCCATGATCGTCCACGAGGCGCTGATGCTGGAGCCCACCGAGACCGAGAGCAAGGAGACCCTGGACTGGGCCGCCCAGATCTTCCGGGAGCTCTATGAGCTGGGCAAGAAGGATCCGGAGTTTATGCACAATGCGCCTCACCTGGCCCAGATCGCCCGACCCGACGAGGTGCGGGCCGCCCGCCAGCCCGTGCTGCGCTGGCAAAAGCCGTGATCTCCCGCCTCCTTCTCTGCGAAGGGACGGGCTTTGACCCCTGCGAAAACCTCGCCCGGGAGGAGCTGCTGCTCTCCCGGGCGCAGGATTGCTGCATCCTCTATCTCTGGCAGAACGAAAACACTGTGGTCATCGGCCGCAACCAGAATCCCTGGAAGGAGTGCCGCTGCGCCCTGCTGGAGCAGGAGGGCGGCCGCCTGGCCCGCCGCCTCTCCGGAGGCGGCGCGGTGTTCCACGACCGGGGGAACCTGAACTTCACCTTTCTGCTGCCGGAGGAGGACTTTGACAAGGGCAGGCAGACGGAGGTGCTGCTGCGGGCCCTGCGGGGGCTGGAGATTCCGGCAGAGCGCAGCGGCCGCAACGACCTCCTGGCCGGGGGGCGGAAGTTCTCCGGCCACGCCTACTATCACCACGAGGGCCGGGCCTATCACCACGGCACGCTCCTGGTGGAGGCGGATCTGGAGAAGCTGGGGCGCTATCTGGCGCCTTCTCCCGCGAAGCTCCGGGCCAAGGGGGTGGACTCCGTCCGCGCCCGGGTCTGCAATCTGCGGGAGCTTGCGCCCACGCTCACGATCCCCGCGCTGAAGGCGGCGCTGACTGCGGCCTTCGGAGAGGTCTACGGTCTGCCTGTGGAGCCGCTGGAGCCCGAGACGCTTGCGGGTTCGGCGCTCACGGCGCTGACCGCGCGCTATGGGAGCTGGGACTGGAACTTTGGGCAGCGTCAGCCTTTTGATCTTGCCTGCGAGGGGCGCTTTGCCTGGGGCGAGGCGCGGCTGGAGCTGCGGGTGGAAGCCGGCCTTATTCAGAGCGCCCGGGTCTACACCGACGCCATGGACTGGACGCTTTCGCCCAGAGCCGAGGTCGCCCTCACGGGGTGCCGTCTGGAAAAAACCGCGCTGCGGGCGCGGCTGCTTGCCGCCCTGCCGGAGACGGGAGAAGCGCTCTCCCGCCTGCTGGAAGAGAATCTGTAAAAAGGAACGATAGCTATGTACGACTATGATCTTTTGGTGATCGGCGCCGGCCCCGGCGGCCAGACCGCCGCGCTGCGGGCGGCCAGGCTTGGCAAAAAGGTGGCCGTGGCGGAGGCCCGGGAGCCCGGCGGCACCTGCGTGAACCGGGGCTGCGTCTCCACCAAGACCCTGCTGCACTCGTCCTCGCTCTACCGCGCGGCGGCGGAGGGGGCGGCTGTGGGCGTCCACGCCCAGGGGCTCCGGGCCGACCTGGGAGAGATCTTCCAGAACAAGCGCCGCGTGGCCCAGACCCTGTCCCAGGGTGTGGAGACCATGTTCAAATCCGCGAAGATCGCCCTGCTGCGGGGCCGGGCCACGATCCTTGCCCCCCATCGGGCGCGGGTAGCCGGGCCGGAGGGCGAATGCGAAGTCACGGCGGAGGCCATCCTGGTCGCCGCCGGCGCCGCCCCCATGCGTCTGCCTCTGCCGGGGATGGATCTCCCCGGCGTGCTCACCAGCGAGGAGCTGCTGGAGGGAGTCGACCATCTGTACCGCTCCCTGGTCATCATCGGCGGCGGCGTCATCGGCATCGAGTTTGCCTGCTTCTTCTCCGACCTGGGCTGTGAGGTCACGGTGCTGGAGGGTCTGGATCGGCTGCTGCCCATGCTGGATCGGGAGCTGGGGCAAAACCTGGCGCTGATCCTGAAAAAGAAGGGCGTGCGGGTCTGCACCGGCGCGCTGGTGGAGCGGGCGGAGCAGACCGACGGGGGTCTCCGCGTCCACTTCACCGTCAAGGGCAAGCCGGACTTTGCCGAGGGCGAGGCCGTGCTCTGCGCCGTGGGGCGCCGCGCCGCCTGGGAGGGCATCTTCGCCCCGGGCCTGCAGCCGGAGCTGGACGGACGCATCCTGAAGGTGAACGAACGCTTTGAGACCAGCATCCCCGGGATCTTCGCCATCGGAGACGTGGCTTCCCAGACCCAGCTGGCCCATGTGGCCGCCGCCCAGGGCCAGGCCTTTGCGGAGCTCCTCTGCGGGCAGGAGAGCCGGGTGGGCATGGACATCGTGCCCAGCTGCGTCTACTGCCGGCCGGAGATCGCCGTGGTGGGCCTCACCGACGGGGAGGCCAAGGCCCGGGGCATCCCCGTGAAGACCGGCAAGTGCGTGCTGGGCGGCAACGCCCGCACCCTCATCGAGGATCCGGGCCGCAGCTTCATGAAGGTGCTGGCCCACGCAGAGACCGGCCAGATCCTGGGGGCCCAGCTCATGTGCCTGGGCGCGCCGGACATGATCTCCCAGATCAGCGAGGCCATCGCCAACCACCTGACGCCGCGGCAGCTGCTGCTTGCCATGCGCCCCCACCCCACCTTTGAGGAGGCGCTGAGCGAGGCGCTGGAGGACCTGGCCAACAAGCTGGAAAAGTGAATGCGCAAATGAAAAAAGCACCCCGGTGGGGGTGCTTTTTTCGTGCGCGAGAAAAGCGCAAAAGACTCGTCAACAACTGCGCATGGGCCTATTTTTGCGCAATCAGCGCGATCCATGTCGGGAGCGCCGCCATGGGATTCCGCTTCCAATCATTTATGGATGCGGTCTCCTCTTCACTTTTCGCTTTCAACTCCTCAAATGTATACCAAAACGAGGCGTCTGCCGAGGGAAGCTCCGCCATTTCCAAAATTCGCAGACCCGCTTGTGCATTGGCGTTGACGATATCCTGAACTCTCCAATGCAGATCGGGAAAAACATCCTGATAAGATTTCCGGACCTCAGGCGTTTTCCATGCTTCCATCGTAAAAGGTCTCGTAAAAGGATGCACGTCAAACAGTGCCGAATATCCGCCCTTTTTCAAAACCCTTTCCACATTCCCGTACATCTCTCTCAGGTCATGGATCCATGTCAGCGTCCCGTTGGAGGTATAAACCAGATCAAAGGTCTCGTCACGGAATTTGGATAAGGTACATGTATTGTCGCAGACAAATTCGATATCGAGATTCCAGTTGTCAGAGATCGTTCTGGCGTGTTCCAACTGCCGCTCACTGATATCCGCCGAGCTCACCTCTGCTCCCATGAGAGCAAACGCAAAGGCCGCATGATTATCCCCGCTTGACGGGAGCAAAATCTTTTTCCCCCTGCATGTACCGATATAGTGTTCCATCCGCTCCAAGACACCCGGGTAAAATGCGGTCCTGGGCTCCCTTCTCAACCTGTCCAGGCGTTCTTCTGTTCTTAAGGACTGATACCATTCCGAATCAGAAACCTGATTCCAATATTGCTTGATCGCAAGCTCTCTTTCTTCCATATCTGAGCCTTTCTTCAGCCCGTGATACTGGTCAGCGGGATCTGCTCCAGGTCCCAGCTTCCGTCCGGGTGGATGGTGATGAGCTCACCGCCCCGCTGGACCGTGCTGTTTTCGATGCCCGGCATGGCCAGATAGTCGATACTCATGCCGTAGGTCAGGCGGATGCCCTGGTACTCCAGGGAGATGTTGTTGTAGTGGTCGTGACCGCAGAACATGGCCGTGGTGCTGCCCAGCTCCCGGGCCCGGTCGAAGAGCCTGCTGGGGTGGTCGGAGCAGCAGACCTTGTTGATCATGGTCTCGCCGTTCTCGCCGAAGAAGTAGGTGACCTGGTCGCTGCCCGCCTCGTAGAGCTCCCAGGCGGTGCGGTACTGCTGCAGGGGGATGTGGAAGAAGATCATGGAGGGCACCGTGCGCCCGGCCTCGGCGTTCATCCGCTCCACCTCCCCGGCGTACCAGTCCACCTGGTCGTCGTGGATGTAGTCGTAGACATTGATCCCCTCGCCGGTGTAGGCGTTGGAGTCGATGAGGAAAAGGCCGGTGTTCAGGCTGCCGTCGGCGTTGCGCAGCTCGATGAGCTGGTTGTTGCGGCCGTGGGCCTCCGGCTGGATATAAGGATAGAGCAGGGTGCGGGAGCTCTTGAAGGACAGAGACATGAAGATGCTGTTCAGCTCCTCCTGGTTCAGGGAGGCCATGCTCTCCGTGTCGTGATTGCCGTAGGTAAAGGCCCAGGGCACGCCCAGGTTGCGCATGAAGGAGGCAAACTGATAGACCGGAGCGGAGTTATTGAAGGAAAGCGACATGATGCCCAGAGGGAAGGACAGGTCTCCCGTCACGATCACCAGATCCGGGTGGGTATATTCGATCAGGGCGTAGCAGGCCGCCAGGGCCAGATGGTCCTTCCGGTAAGAGAAGAGGCTGCCGCCCAGGTGGATGTCCGTCAGATGCAGGATGCGAAAGTCCTCCTCCGCGGCGGTGATGGTGTAGACCCCCGTCTCCTCGTTGTACTCGATCTTATCCGCCGGGTGCTCCACCACGGGCAGGGAGTTGATGTAGGGCTGGGTGTAAAAGGTCTCCCGGCTCATGAAGGTGAAGCCCCCCACCAGGATCAGCACAGCCGCCGCAAGGGCGATACGGCGCCGGTTGATGACCAGATTCCGGTAGGTGACGCGCTTGCGCAGCTCCAGGTTATACAGCAATACCAGGAGGCCGAAGAAGGCGCCGGTGAGCAGGTAATAGGTGGAGATGCTTTTCAGCCAGTTGCGCAGCAGCACCGTCACGCCGGCGGCAAGCAGCCAATAGGCCGCGGAGAAGATCGCCATCCCCCGCAAATGGCGCCGATACCGCTCCTTTTCCGGCAGGGAGACCCGGTTTTGGGCCATCCGCACCAGGAGGGTGTTTTTGATCAGCAAAAACAGGGGGATCAGCACCAGGTACAGGTTGGAGAAGAAGCGCTCCGCCAGCTCCAGGGACTTGGAGTTGCCGGTGAAGGAGAGGTTCATCTCCCAGCCGCCAAAGACCAGCAGCGCCCCGATCAGCAGCGCGACGGCGTTGAGCATGCGCTTGGCGTACTGATCCGCCTTGTCCCGGAGCCAGTTGAAGCTCTCCAGCCCGTAGCGCGCGTCCGCGTGCTCCCGCTCGATCTTCCGGAAGCGGTGCAGCAGAAGGAAGGCCGCCCCCGTCAGCAGCAGCGCGACCCCCAGATTCACAAGAGCCAGGGGGTCCCCGGTGATGATGTTGTACCCCGTCCAGATGAGCTCCGTCAGCGCCAGGGGGAAGAAGGCGGCGACACCGTAGCTCCGCCAGCGCTGCAGCCGGAGGTTCCGCTTCACTTCCCCGAGGCGCGGCAGCGACTCGGTGCTGCGCCAGCGGGCCGCGGCGTCGGGCGGGAAGCCGCCCAGGGCGGCCAGCTTCTCCAGACTGCCGTATCGGGCGATCAGCTCGCCGGCGGAGGCGTCCCCGGCCTCTTCCTCCAGCTTCTTCTCGATGATCCTGCGGGCCTCATACAGCTCGTCACTGTAGGGCAGCTCGTCCAAAAACAGGGCGGAAAACATGCGGATCTGTTCTTTCATGCCCGTCTCCCCCTTTGCGTCAGACTATGGCTCTGCAAAAAAATGCTTTCCACCGGGAATCATAGCGAAAAAGGGCCCCTGCGTCAAGGGATTCCCCGAAAAGAGTCTGGCTTTTTCCCGACAGCAGCCGTATAATGGAGAAAAGGATCGGAACGGGAAAAGGAGGCTGCTATGAGCGCGGTGTCACCGAACATGGACGGGGCAAAAGAAGAAAAACGGCTGCGCATGACCACCCAGCCGGTGGAAAAGCTGATCTGCCGTCTGGCCATCCCCACCATCATCAGCATGCTGGTCACCTCCTTCTACAACCTGGCGGACACCTTCTTCGTCCGCCATCTGGAGCAGGACAGCATGGTGGCGGCGGTGGGCGTGGTGCTGCCGCTGATGAACATCATCCAGGCCATCGGCTTCTACCACGGCCACGGCTCCGGCAACTTCATCTCCCGGGCCTTCGGGCGCAAGGATTTCGACGAGGCGGAAAAAATGGCCGCCACCGGCTTTTTCGCCGCCATCTGCCTGGGTCTGGTGCTGACGACTCTGGGGCTGCTGTTCCGGCGGCCCTTCGCCGTTTTGCTTGGCGCCAAAACCGAGGATACCCTCCGCTACACCATGGACTATATGCGCTATATCCTGCTGGCGACCCCCTTCATGATGGGCAGCATCGTCATGAACAACCAGCTGCGCATGCAGGGCAACGCCTTCTTCTCCATGCTGGGCCTGGCCTCCGGCGCGGTGCTGAACCTGTTTCTGGACCCGATCCTGATCTTCAAGGCCGGAGACGCCATCGGCCTGGGCGGTCTGCGCATGGGCTTCGGCGCGGGCATGGGCGTGGCCGGCGCGGCGCTGGCCACCGGCATCAGCCAGACGGTGAGCTTCGTCATTCTGCTCATCGGTCTCTTCCGCAGCGACAATGTGAAGATCCGTTTTCGCAACTTCACCCCCACGCCCCACTACTTCAAGGGCATCTTCCAGGGCGGCCTGCCCTCTCTGGCCCGTCAGGGCATGGGCAGCATCGCAAGCGCCAGTCTCAACCACGCCATCGGCCTGTTCGTGGCCGGGCCCGTGATGATCGAAGCGGCCCAGGCCGCCATGACCGGCGTGAACCGGATCATGATGCTGCTCTACTCCACGCTGATCGGCTTCGGCCAGGGCTTCCAGCCGGTCTGCGGCTTCAATTACGGCGCCAAGCGCTATGACCGGGTGCTGAAGGCCTTTTGGTTCTGTCTGAAGGTGGCCGTGGCGGTGCTGCTGTGTCTGGCGGTGCTGGGCTTCCTCTTCGCCGCCCCGGTGACCGATCTGGTCGCCGGCTCCAGCGAGGAGGCCCACCGGATCGCCACCTTCACCCTCCGGGCGCAGCTGCTGGCCTTCCCTCTGGCCGCCTGGGTGGTGCTCTGCAACATGATGCTGCAGAATATCGGCATCACCGGCAAGGCCACGCTCCTGGCCCTGGCCCGGCAGGGATTGACCTTCATCCCCCTGGTGCTGCTGCTGCCCGCCGTCTTCCGGCTGCTGGGCCTGGAGCCGCTGCTGGGCATTGAGATCGCGCAGGCCCTCGCGGACGTGGTGGCCTTCGCCATCGCCATTCCCCTCGGCCGCAGCGAGCTGCGCAAGCTGGAGCGCGCGCGGGACGGGCAGACAGAATAAGACAGTCAAACGGGCGGCGCTTCTCCTTGAGGCGCCGCCCGTTCAACTCCACCTCAACTCCACCACCAGGCGAGGACGCTTGAAATCTGCGTTATTGTATTCCGCGCCCCGGTTTTGTATCATGAGCCTGCAAGCAGGAAAACAACCGATTCAAAGCAAGGAGGATTTCAATATGGAACTGGGAAAGAAAATCAAACAGCTTCGCTTCAAGGCGGGCCTGACGCAGGAGCAGCTGGCGGACAAGCTGGGGATCGGCCCCCAGTCGGTGTCCAAGTGGGAAAATGCGGTGGCCATGCCGGACATCAGCACCCTGCCGCTGCTGGCGGAGATCTTCGGCGTCAGCATCGACGATCTCTTTGATCTGACCACGGAGCAGCGCCTCAACCGCATCGAAAACCGCATGGACGCGGAGGAGGAACTCCCCGCGGACATCTTCCGGGAGTTCGAGAGCTTCCTGCAGACCGAGCTGCAGGATGCGAAGAACAGACAGCGGGCCACCGAGCTGATCGCCTATCTCTACTGGCACCGCAGCAACGCGGACGCGCAGCGGGCGTCCCGCTACGCGAAGGAGGCGATCCGGCGCGAGCCGGCCAAAAAGAGCTGCCAGTGGATCCTGAACAAGACCGACGGCCACGCCGTCTGGGACTGGAACATGGGCAACCACAGCAAGGCCATCGACTTCTACCGGGGAGTGGTGGAGGCCGATCCCTCCGTCGCGCCGCCCTACATGTACCTGATCGACAACCTGCTGGCCGACCACCGGGCCGACGAGGCGGAGCGCTGGCTGGATCGCTACTGCGCGCTGGAGAAGGCGCACCCCGTTATGAAGCGGGTCTACCGGGCCTACATCGCCCTGGCGCGCTTCGACGAGAAGACCGCCGACAGGATCATGGAGGAGCTGCTGGCCGAGCAGCCGGAGAACGACGCCGCCCTCTTCGAGGCCGCCCAGTACTACGCCGGCAAGGCCGATTACGAGAAGGCCATCGGCGTCTATGAGCGGGCCTTCGCCGCGGATACCCGCCGGCCCCGCTTCCAGGACGCGCTGATGGGCATCGCGGACATCTACGAGATCATGGGCGATTTCCGGAAGGCCGCGGATACCTATGACCGGATCATCGAGCTTCTGGAAAACGAGTGGGGTCTGACCGAAGAGACGGACTCCTCCGTAACGGTGGCCAAGAAGGAAAAAGCCCGCCTGCTTGCCAAGGCGTGACACGGGCGCCGAAGCCTTTGACAAAAGAGAGCTGCCTGGCTGTTTGACCAGGCAGTTCTCTTTTTACTTCTCTCATACCGGCAGCTCTTTTCTCCCTGTTACCGCATGGTCTCCAGCAGAGAGGCCGCGGTCTGAAAGGCCTCCTCCGCCGTAATCTCCTCGCCGAAAAACAGGCTAAAATTCACCAGGTAAGCCGTTTGGTCAAACAAAAAGACGCAGGTCACATAGTTGTGACGCATAGTTTCCGGCAAATGATCGGAGCTCAGCGGATCCACAGAAACGTCCGAGGAGAGGAAATACATCTCCACGTCCGTGCCCAAGGCTTCAATATATCGACTCTCCCGGACGGCAAAGCGCTCCGCTTTCGCTTCGAGCTCCAGCAGGTCGATGGCGCCGCCCTCTGTATCCAGCACCATGGTGATGTTGGCGACCCAGGGATCGGCCTGATCCGGCTGCTGCCACCAGGCGCCGCCCACGCAGATGCCGCCCCGGCCGTCCCGAAAGGCGGAAAAGCCCCAACTCTCAAAGCTCGCCTCCGGCAAGGTCAGCAGGTGGATCCCCAGCAGCTCCTCCAGCTCCTCCGGACGCAGGATCGGCAGCTCCCAGCTCTCTTCGCCGCTCAACCGTGCCTCCAGCTCCCGCTGCGCTTCCTCGCCGAGCGGGTAGGCGTCCGTTTCCACACTCAGGCGCAGTTTTTCTTCTCCGTCCTCTTCCACGCTGGTAAGCCTCCAGCCCGCAGCCACGCCCACTGCCACACAGCCGGCCAGTAACGCCAGGCAGGCCGCCGCTGCAATCCACAGAACGCGGACCCTGCGTCGGGGCGAAGGGCGCCGCTCCGCCTGAACAAGATACTGCTCCTCCACCGCGTTCAGCGCGCACAAAAGATTCATGCTGTTCATCGCTCATAGCCCCTTTCTTTCAAAAAGTCCTTCAGCTCCCGCCTCAGCCGGGACAGCGCCATGGCCGCCGCAGCCTGACTTTTGCCTGTGCGCTGCGCGATCTGCGCCATCGAATCCCCGAACCAGTAGCGGCGGAGAAACAGGCTTCGCTTCTGTTCGGGCAGCGTTGAGAGAAAGAGATTCAGCGCAGAGGCCAGCTCTTTCTCCTCCAGCGCCGCCTCCGGACGCACGCCGCCCGGAATGCAGTCATCCAATTCCCGCAGGAGCGCGACGCCTTCTCCGCCCCGCTTCTCCGCCCGGGACGCCTGGAGCCGATTGATGGCAAGATTGCGGATGATCCGTCCCAGATAAGTGCGCAGATTCTCGGGCCGCATGGGCGGAATGGCGTTCCATGCCTTGAACAGCGCGTCGTTCAGACACTCCTCCGCGTCCTCGCTGCTGCCCAGAATATTCCCCGCGATGCTGCGGAGATAGTTGCCATAGCGGGCTGTTATGGCATCCAGCGCCCCATCCTCTCGCACCCATAAACGCGCAAGGATATCCTGATCGGTCAAGTGCGATCGCCTCCTTTCACTTTTAATCACCGAATTTTTCCCCCGATATAACAAAACTGCCAACCATCGGTCGGCAGTTTTGGCGGATTGCGCAGGGCTGAGGCGCGTAAACAGGGGCTTCTGCGCGCCGTGTCCGGCGGCGCTCAGGCCTCTTTCCGCTTGCGGAAAAGGTACTCGTCCAGCCCCTTCTTGACCTTTTCCGGGATTTCCCGGCCCACGGGGCAAACCGCGGCGTCCGCCATGCGGCGGGTGAACTCCGCGATGAAGGCGATATCCTTCTGCAGCTGCTCCATGCTCAGGATGTCTGGCCGGTCGTAGCGGCAGTGGATAGGCGCCACGTCCTTGCTTGCGATCCGCGCCAGGGAGAGGGCGGGCACGCCCTTGTCGGCAAAGGGGGTGGAGTCGCTGGAATAGACCCCCACGGAGGCAGACACAGGGAAGCCCAGCTCCGCGCCCATGTAGCTCAGATAATGGGCCAGCTTCTCCTCCGCCGAGACCTTGGCGATGAATTTGCCCATGATGGTGCCGATCATGTCCAGGTTGATGTTCAAAGCGGTCTTGGAAAGCTCCTCCTCGTGGTCCCGGACGTAGGCCTTGGAGCCCAGCAGGCCCCGCTCCTCGCTGCCGCAGAAGACGAAGCGCAGGCCGTAGTTATGCTCCTTGCGGCCCAGCGCCTCCATCACCCCCAGCAGGCCCACGCAGCCGGACATGTTGTCGTAGGAGCCGTGGGACAGGGCGGTGCTGTCGTAGTGGGCGGAGAGGGTGATCCACTCCTCCCGCCGGCCGGGCAGCTCCGCGATCACGTTGTGGGACTCCCCTTCCCACTCCCGCTGACGGATGACGAGCTTCACCCGCCTGACCTTGTTCTTCACCAGCGCCACCGCGCTCTCACTGTGGATCATGGCGCAGAGCACCTTGCGCTCCTCGCCCACCACCGCGGCCCGCAGATCCCGCTCGTCGATATCCCGGTCGGGGAAGTGCAGGTTGCCGTACTGGAACAGGATGGCCTTCGCCCCGGCCTTCATCAGATCCTGGTAGGGGAAGAAGCCGATGCCGGCGGTGTCCAGCAGCACGATCTTGTCCTTCGCGCCGGCAATGGAAACCGGATCCTGGCCGGGCATGTAGTAGAGCTCGCCCTCCGCCTCGCCGCTGCCGCAGTTCAGGCAGCCCTTGCAGGGGATCTCCTTCCCGTCGGCATAGACATGGGCCTCCTCCATCTCGGCCATGGGCACGGGGAAGCTCTCCAGCCGGGCGGGGACGCCCAGCGCCTCGCAGCGGGCCTTCAGGTACTCCGCCGCCCGCAGCTCCTCGGGGCTGCCGCTGCGGTGGACATAGTCGGTGTCCTTGAAGATCTGTTTCAACGCTTGCTTGTTCATGGCTCTGCTCCTTTCGTGTTGTCAAAACCTGCGCTTTTCTGCGATTTTCCCTTCGAGAAAACTATAATGATCATCGGACAGCGAAATCAATCGATAATTCGATTGATTTCGCTGCCAAACGACAAGTTTGGCAGCGAATGATTCTTTGAATCATTCGTCCGATGCACATTGCAAGGATGATAGGGCAAAAGAGCGTGGCTCTTTTGCCGCGCAGCTTTGCGTTTACAAAGCTGCGCGGTGCAACGCTTTCTGGCGTTGCACCATCCGATCATCATTATAACATATTTCCCCGGCGGAGGCAATGAAAAAACCTCTCTTGCCTTGGTAGACAAAAGAGGTTTCTTTGTTGGTGGAGAGCGGCGGACTCGCCCGCCTGCGGGCGGGCCCGGTCGCGGGGAAAACGTGCCGCCGGCACGTTTTCTGACACCGCTCTCCTCGAGTCCCGCGGAGGCTTAAACAAACAAAAACGCCACCCAAGGGGTGGTGTTTTTGTTTGTTTAAGAGCGTACAAACGTACAAAGATAAAGGTAATAAGGTACAAACGTTACATCCTTAACCCTGGAAAACCGGGAATCGTCGCTCACATACCTTTTATGTGGTCATCTATATTTGCCTTTATCACATAGCTGCCGTGCTCCGTGATTTTCCAGATGTGGATTCCGGTGTCAGCTGTGCAAAAGAAGCCGTTCTCTCCGATCGGCATGTGAAGCAAGGCACCATACAACTGGTTCACCATACCTCCATGCGTCACAACCGCTATTACAGCCTCTGAACTGTTTTCTGAAAGCACTCTCTGTAGTACGTTTACGGCTCTGTTGCGGAATTCAACCTTGGATTCCTGGCCGTACATTGCCTGATCAATGGGGAGGTTTTCTACGTAAGGATAAAGCCGGTCCGCATCGTCGCGGGACAGCCCTGCCAACAGACCGTTGTTAAACTCCATCAGGTCCGGATCAAACTCAATCGCAATTCCCGTCTCATCGGACAGGTGCATCGCAGTTTGAGCCGCCCTCTTGAGCGTGCTCGCGTAAATGCGCGTAAGCCGAAAATTCCCGGCCACATATCTTGCCATAGCTGCAGCCTGCCTATGTCCTTTTTGAGTCAATTCAAAATCCGCCCTGCCCTCGTGGACGTCCAAGATATCTGCTTCGGATTCACCATGTCTGATTACTAAAAGAACCATTTAGGCCTCCTTTGCAAATCCCGATTTGTCGAGATGATACTGCCAAATTCTATCCCCAAAATCAACAAAGAACAATAATCGAGAAACCTCTTTTGTCGTGGTAGACAAAAGAGGTTTCTTTGATGCCTAAAACCGCGTAAAAGGACACCAAAGCAGAGAAAGAACGCCTAAAAGTGTACCAGAGCAGGGTCTGATAAACGGGTATTTGTCTTATCCTTCAAACAACAGCTCTTTTTTTGCTTCTTCAATCGCAGCTGGATCAGAGCTTTCAATAGCATTTGACAGCCAATGCTCAGCCTTAACGCGATCACGTTCAACGTATATTCCTCTGTTGTAAAATCTTCCGACAAGTTCCATGCCTTTTCCGTAGCCTGCCTTTGCGGATTCCAGATACAAATCAAAAGCTTTTGCTAAATCAACATCTGCGCCATAGCCATAATGATAACAGATTCCCAAGTTATAAGTAGCTTCAACATGACCCATATCATGCGCTTGTGTTAGTAGCTTGACCGCCAACTCATTGTCTTCCGGAACGCCATCTCCATATATGTGTTTCATGGCAAGTTCGAATAATTCCTGTGCTTCCATATTATCCTCCAAAATTACGATTAATTAAGCTGATTATATCATATTCAAACGGATAGAACAACAAGAAACCTCTCTTGTCTTGGTAGACAAAAGAGGTTTCTTTGATGGTGGAGAGCGGCGGACTCGAACCGTCGACCTTCCGCGTGTGAGGCGGACGCTCTAACCAGCTGAGCTAGCCCTCCGAAAATCGGAAGCTTGTACATAATAGCACATCCGATTCCATATTTCAAGAGGGAATTTTTCTTTTTTCGAAAAAAGGAGTTGACATTTTCGAGTTGGTCTGCTAGAATTCCTAATGCTGTTTCGGCAGCATATGGCGGCATAGCTCAGTTGGCCAGAGCATTCGGTTCATACCCGAAGTGTCCCCGGTTCGAATCCAGGTGCCGCTACCATGCAGGGCGCAGACGTTTCGCCTGCGCCCTTTCTCCGGCCCGTTGGTCAAGAGGTTAAGACACCGCCCTTTCACGGCGGTAACATGGGTTCGAGTCCCGTACGGGTCACCAAAGAAAAAGCTCCGCCACAGGCGGAGTTTTTTCTTTGCCCGTACGGGACTCGAATCATGTCCGAAAGCCCCGGCGGGGCTTTCATCAGTCAGTTCAAAAACTGGCTGATTCCTTGATTTTTCGCCGTCCCCCGCAAGGCGAAAAATGCAAGCGAGTCCCGTACGGGTCACCAAAGATGAAACAGTAGATTGATACAATCGGTCAATCTGCTGTTTCTTCTTTTATGCCCGGAAAGGCTTGATGCGTCTGGCCTTTTGAAACGCGGGTGATTCATTTGAACAGCGGAAAGCACAATATGTAGCGTCGATTTGATGCCAACGCCAGCTCTCACCCTACATGTTATGCTTTTCTATCGTTAAATCATGGGTAATCGTTAAACTATGATAGTATTCGTTAAACTGCCGCCGATGAAGAAAAAGCGATCAAAAACCATCCTGTTTTTGCAAATTTGATCTGTAAATATCAAAATGAGTATAAAGCGATCTTCATTTTCTTTTCCTCCGTGAATCATATGGTCCGTGCAGCGTTTGGGCTTGACAATCTGTACTGGTTGAAGTATAAACAAGCAAACCTACCAAGTCAATAGGAAAGGTGTGGTAAAGTGATTGAGACAACGCTGCGGAAAGACATGAAGCGCGCCCTGATCGCCATGAGCGGAGGCGTGGACAGCTCCGTCGCCGCTCTGCTGATGAAAGAGGCCGGGTACGACTGTACCGGCGCGACGATGCGCCTGTACCGCCCCGCGGCGTTTCAGAGCGAGAACCCGAAGGGCTGCTGCTCCGACCGGGATGAAGACGACGCGGCCTTCGTGTGCCATCAGCTGGGCATCCCGCACGAATCCGTTTGCTTTTCGCGGCGCTTCGAGCAGAAGGTCATCCGCAGATTCATCTCGGAATACGAGGCCGGACGGACACCGAATCCCTGCATCGACTGCAACCGTTTCCTGAAATTCGACGCGCTGCTCGAGCACGCGCTGCGGGAGGGCTTTGACTGCATTGCGACCGGGCACTATGCCCGCGTCCGTTTTCGTGAGGAAGCGGGACGCTGGCAGCTTTTGAAGGCCGCGGACGAGAGCAAGGATCAGAGCTACGTCCTCTACATGCTCACACAGGAGCAGCTTGCGCATTTGCGTCTCCCGCTGGGCGGGCTGACGAAGGCGGAGACGCGGCGGATCGCGGAGGTGCACGGACTTGTCAACGCAGACAAGCACGACAGCCAGGACATCTGCTTTATCCCCGACGGCGATTACTCCGCCTTTATCGAACGCTGGACGGGCCGGAAGCAAGAGGCGGGCGACTTTCTGGACGAAAGCGGTCAGCTTGTCGGCCGCCACCGCGGCGCGCTGCGCTACACCGTCGGGCAGCGCCGCGGTCTGGAGATGCCGATGGGAGAGCGCGTGTACGTCCTGAAAAAGGACATGGCGCGCAATACCGTGACGGTCGGACCGGAAGAGGCCTTGTATCGCCGGGAGCTGATAGCGGCGGACTTCAACTGGCTGTCGATCCCAGAGCCTGACGGGCCGATCCTCGCCTCCGTCAGGACGCGCTATCACCAGGCGGAGCGGCCTGCGACGGTGTACCCGCTGCCACATAACAAGGTCAGGATCGTCTTTGACGAGCCGCAGCGGGCGATCACGCCCGGTCAGGCCGCCGTGCTCTATGACGGAGATCTCGTCCTCGGCGGCGGAACAATCGAACAAGCATGATTCAAATTATAATGGGATTGGAAAAATGAACAACTCCCGATCAAAAGTGATTCATTGTATCAAAGTACATGCTCTTTGCCAAAGATGAAACAGTAGATTGATACAATCGGTCAATCTGCTGTTTCTTCTTTTATGCCCGGAAAGGCTTGATATGGCGAGTCTTTTGAAACGCGGGCGATTCATTTGAACGGCGAAAAAGCGCAATATGCAGCGGTATTATGAGGCCAGTTCTGGCCATTGGACTACATGTTGTGCTCTTCTATCGTTAAATCATGGATAATCGATAAACCGTTCCAGCTTTTCTTTTTTGTCACGCGCTCACTTCCCCTAAGGATTTGTGCTTCATTACATCCGTTTTCACCATACCGCTTCCGTCTATCCTCATTTTCTTTCTGCAGCGCAAATAAGTCGGTATAAGATACAGCGATGTGAATATCCACGCAAGCGGAAGCGCCAGACATACCCCGACAAATCCGAATACCCTTGCCAGAATGACCGCGCCAAATATCCTGCCCGCGGTTTCAAGTACTCCGGACACAACCGTCATCCCGGCAAATCCGCTTCCCTGCAGGGAAAAGCACATACTCATCTGTATGGTCAGGAAGCCGTAACCCAGGACATAAAAAAGCATAAACTGATGCCCGTAAGCGATAACCTCGCCCGCTGCATTGTCAACAAACAGTCTCATCATAGCCGGTCCAAACAGCCATGCTATCATTCCCAGAATACCTGTCAGGATCCATCCGATTATCAGCACCGTCCTCAGGCCTTCATCGATCCTGTCGTATTTCTTCGCCCCGTAATTCTGTCCCGATACCGGTATCATGGACTGGCAGACAGCCTCGATCGGTGCCGCCATAATGCCGTACAGCTTGTTGCCTGCCGTACATCCGGCAACGTATATCGTTCCCATGGAATTAATTGACGTCTGAACGATCAGGATCCCAAAGGCAATCACCGCTCCCTGAAGGGTCACGGGTAATGCGGTTTTCATCTGTTCTCCAGATATTCCCTTGGAGAGCCGCAACTGCTCAAACGTTATTCTAAGCGCACCTCCTCTTTTTTCGATGCACAGGAGAAGGAAGAAGGCTGACAAAAGTTGGGAAATCACAGTTGCCAAAGCCGCCCCGGAAACTCCCATTTTCAAAGTTCCGATCATCATAATGTCCAAAACGACATTGATGACCGATGCCACAATCAGCGCGATTACCGGCGTCCTGCTGTCACCCGCTGCCCTGAGAGCTGCCGCAAAAAGGTTATAGCATACCGTGCAGACCAGGCCTGAAAAGATTACGACCACATAATCATGCGCATATCCATAGATCTCTTCCGGCGTCTCTGTTACCATCAAAACCGGATCCGCAGCCAGAACGGTGACCGCTGTGAGAACAGCGGCAATGAGCAGTGAAAGCGTCACGGCATTCCCAAAACACCTCTTCACACCTGCTTCGTCACCTGCGCCGAAACGCTGCGACACCGAGACCGCGAACCCGTTGCCAAGGCCTGTCGATATTGAAAGTGCGAGAAACGTAAGCCCTGTAGTGGACCCCACCCCCGCAAGGGCATTGACTCCGAGCAGTCTTCCGACGATCACCGTATCCGCAAGATTATAAAGCTGCTGGAACAACAGCCCCAGCCACACCGGAACCGCAAATTCGATGATTTCGCGCAACAGATTACCGCTTGTCAAATCCCTTGTCTTCATATGTGTTATCCCTGCTTTCCCCGGTTCTGCGCAAAGAATAACAAATATGAAAAAAACAGTATAGCATTTTTCAACGAATTATAATATAATCCAACTATGAATAAAGAACTTACCTACCTTTCCTTCCTGCAGCGGGAGGAAGAGAATTATCATCACTCCTACGATGAGGAACTGCTGCAGTATGAATATCTCCGTGACGGCGATCTGCGCTCCATTGAGGAAAGCAAGCGCCTGTTCCGCACCGGTATCGCGGGCAAGCTGTCCAGCGATCCTCTCAGGGATAAGAAATATCTTTTCGTCGCAGCGATCACGCTTGCATGCCGCTTTGCCATTGAGGGAGGTATGGAGGCACAGAGGGCATACAATCTGAGCGATCTCTATATCCAGAAAGTTGATCTCTGCAAAACCGTGGATGAAGTGTATGAATTGCATACAGCCATGTTCACGGATTACACAGAGCAGATGAAGAAACAACATGCCCATAGAACAGAAAAAGCAGAACAGGATGATTCCGATCAATCTGCTTTGCCGCGTCCTGTATGGAAAGCTATGGATTATATTTACTATCATCTTCATGAGAGGATAAGGCTTGAAGATGTAGCCGATGCCTCAGGACTATCCCCCAATTATCTCAACTCCCTGTTCAGTAAGAAAAAAGGAATCAGCATTCAAAAGTATATCTGTTCAAAAAGAATAGAGGCCGCAAAAAACATGCTTCTTTACTCTGATTACTCCGAAACCGAGATCTCTGAGTTTCTTGCGTTCTCATCACCAAGCCACTTTATCAGGGTTTTCCGCAAACACACCGGTATGACTCCGCGTCAATACGCAAAGAGATATTACAGAACCCACGATCGGTGGAGGGGATGAATCCCAAAACTGCCGCCGGGAAGGCAGTGAGATTTTCATGGACAGCAAGGCCGCGCTGTATTCTATCGACGAGTTGTTTGTCGGCACACACAGTCTGCACACTATCAAATAACTCATAAATCAATAATTCGTTTAACTTGTGACCAAGTAACAAAGCGGCCGAGGATCACACCGCGCTATGCCGGAGGTCTCGGTGTCTAGTTGCCTTTTATACCTTTGCCACGAATGTGGTTCACTTTGCGTTTAAAAAGGCAAAAATGAATCCCTCCCATATGAAAGTGATTCATTGTATCAAAGTACATGCCCTTTGCCAAAAAGAAGCACCCCACCGATGGTGGGGTGTTTCTTTTTCCCGTACGGGGCTCGAGGGGCGCGGGAGTGAATGGAGCGCCGGTGGCGCTCCAGAGCCGCGCCCGGGCCCGCCCGCAGGCGGGGAGCCCTGCGCCCGTACGGGGCTTTCTTTTTTGCCTGCCCTGCGCCCGTACGGGTCTATTCTTGCTTCGCCCCCCGCGTCTGGGAGACCCGTTCACGCAAAAAAGACCTTGATCGAATCCCGCAGGCGCTGATGCCGGATGGCGGTGGCGTCAAAGCGCACCGTCCGGAAAGCGAGCTGCATAATGGGCCCCGCGCCGAAGGCGCAGAGGAGGGTCCCCAGCCCCACGGGGCCGCCCAGCAGCCAGCCGATCAGCGTGGCCGTGCTGAGCAGCGCAATGCTCACCAGGCCGATGGGGACGCGCTTGAGCCGCTTTGCCAGACCCACCAGCAGCGTGTCCCTCGGCCCGCAGCCCAGGGAGGCGACCATGTAGGTGTACTGGGTATAGGCCAGGACAAAGAGGCCCGCGATCAGCATGGGGACCGAGACCGCCAGAGAGCTGCCGCGGGGCACCAGATCCAGCCAGTTGAAGAAGTCCACCGCCTTGCCCACCACCACGGCGTCGATGAACATGGCGATGCCGATGGGCTCCCGCATCAGAACGTCGATGAGCAGGATCGTGAGGGACACGGCGATGGAGGCGTTCCCGTAGAGGATCCCCAGGGTCTTCGACAGGCCCAGGCTCAGCACGTCCCAGGGCGCGGCGCCGATGTCGGCCCGAATGGTCAGATAGATCCCGAAGCCGTTCACAAAGAGGCTGAGCGCCGCGATCAGCATATTCAGGACAATCGCAGCGCGCGTCCGGTTTTCCTGCAGTCTGTGCATCTTCTCTCTCATCACGATCTCCGAAGCCTGCCTTCCTGGTCTTTCCGAAGCCATACCATATCACAAGAATCGATTGGATGCAAGGGAAATCCCCGCGAAACGCCTTTTTGCGGCGGGGCGGCGGCTTTCCTGTTGCCTTCGGGGGCGGGGCGTGTTACAATCTCCCCGAAAAGGCAAAAGACGGAGGAACCGAAGGATGAAAAAGGTCCGCATCACGGTCATGCGCATGGCCTCTTACCCCGAGCTGAGCCGGGAATACGAAAAGCCCATCCAGCACGCCTGCTCCATGCATCTGGGGCAGGTTTTCACCGCCAAGGGCTGGCAGAAGCCGGCGGGCTTTTGCGACAGCGCCTGGGACAGCCTCTCCCCCTTCGTGATGGCCCTGGCCCACGGGGCGGAGGACCTCTACGACGGCTGGATGCAGAATCCCCGCTCCGCCATGATCTCCTGCAACGACGGCTTCCGCCCGGTGAGCTTCCTGCTGGAGGCCCTGGACGAGGACGCGGACTGAGCGGCGGGAGGGCAGAGCCATGATCGGCATCGAAGAGATTCCGCCCGCCGGGCTCGGAGCCTTCTGGGAGCTGCACATTCAGTACCTGCTCCGTGACGGGATCATCGACCCGGAGGACGAGGAGGATCTGGCCTACTTCACCGGGGCGGAATACCGCGGAATCCTGGAGGCACACATGCTCCGCCCAACGGACCGGCAGTACATGATCTACTTCCTGCGGGACGGGCAGCGGATCGGGGCCGCCTCCTTCTGCATCTATGAGAGTGAGGGCGGGAAGTGCTTCATCCTGGACTTCTGGGTCTTCCCGGAGCACCGGGGCGGCGGCACGGGACACCGCTGCTTTGAGGCCCTGGCCCGCTGCGCCCAGGCGGAGGGCGCCCGGTTTTTCGAGCTCAACAGCACGAAGGCGGACTCCGTCCGCTTCTGGAAGTCCCTGGGCTTTGCGGAAAACGGCCTGGACGAATACGACATGCCGCTGTACATCAAACGATAAATCCGGCTCCCCCGGATCGCCAAAGCAGGCCGCCTGGACGGGCGGCCTGCTGTCTTTTTTGTTCTTTTGCGTTTCGGATGCAATTACAGCTTCTGTTTCAGCTGCTCCGCGTACTGCTCCGCGAAGGCGGCGGTCTCCTTCACCACCGCGGGATCCAGGGGCATGGGGATGCCGGCGCGCTGGAGGGTCTCGAAATAGCCGTACTTGCCGCCCATGGCGCAGAGCTTCAGATAGCTGCCCCAGGCGTCGCCGCCCTCCTGCTGCATGCGGTAGAGGGAGAAGGCGCCCATCTGGGCCATGGCGTAGTCCACATAGTAGAAGGGGTAGAGGAAAATATGCTGCTTCTGCATCCAGAAGCCGCCGCCCTCCAGGAAGGCGTTGCCGTCGTAGCTGCGCCAGGGCATGTACTTCCCCTCGATCTCCTTCCAGTAGCGGCGCCAGTCGGCTGGGCCGGAGCCGGGATTCTCAAAGACCCGGTGCTGGAACTCGTCCACGCTGACCAGATAGGGAATGGTCTTCAGCGCATCGCAGAAATGGGCGTAGCGGTACTTGTCGGTCTTGTCGCCGAAGAAGCGCTCCATATAGGGATAGGCGAAGAACTCCATGCTCATGGAGTGGATCTCGTTGATCTCGCTGGTGGAGAAGGTCATGCTGGCCAGCGGCAGCCGCCGGGAGGAATAGTAGGCCTCGAAGGCGTGGCCGGCCTCGTGGGTCAGCACGTCGATATCCGCGGAGGTGCCGTTGAAGTTGGAGAAGATAAAGGGCGCCTTGTAGTCCGGCAGGAAGGTGCAGTAGCCGCCCAGGTGCTTGTTCTCCCGGGTGACGAAGTCGAAGAGCTCGTGCTCGGTCATGAAGTTGAAGTATTCGCCGGTCTCGGGGGACATCTCCTCGTACATCCGGCGGGCCTTCTCGGTCAGCTCCTCGGGGCTGCCGAGGGGAACGGCATTGCCGTCGGGGAAGACCAGGGCCTCGTCATAGTACTCCAGCTTCTCCAGACCCAGACGCCGGGCCTGCTCCCGGTACATCTTCCCGCAGAGCGGGGTGATGTACTGCCGCACCGCCTCCCGGAAGGCGGCCACCTGCTCCGGGCCGTAGTCATAGCGGCTGCGGGCCAGGTAGACATAGTCGATGAAGCTCTTGAAGCCCAGGCGCTTGGCGATGCCGCAGCGGAGCTTCACCAGCTTGCCGTACTGCTCGTCCAGCTTGCCGGACACACTCTCGTAGAGCCCGGCCCAGGCCTGGAAGGCCGCCTTGCGCTCGGCCCGGTCGGTGGACTGCATGTGCCGCAGCAGGCCGTAGAAATTGCACGTTTCGCCCATGAAGTCCACGGAGCAGGCCGCGGCGGTTTTGGAATACTCGGTGCGCAGCTTGTTCTCCCGGATGGAGGGCAGGATGGTGCTGAGCTTCACCAGCTTTTGCTGCTCCTCCATGTCCTTGAACATGAGCGTACCGTACTTCTCCTCCATCTGGGGCCGGAAGGGGCTCTGCAGCAGAGCCTTGCCCACCTTCTTCACCAGCATCATCAGCTTCGGCATCTCTTTGTTGAAGAACTGGATCTCCCCGTCGTAGAAGGCGTCCTTCATGTTCATGGTGTTGCGGACATGGGCGATGGTCTGCCGGGTCATCAGCTTCTCCATCAGCCCCTGCATGGCCAGAAAGACCCGGTCCGCCTC
This sequence comes from Oscillospiraceae bacterium, assembly GCA_017428565.1. Taxonomy (GTDB): domain Bacteria; phylum Bacillota; class Clostridia; order Oscillospirales; family Oscillospiraceae; genus Limivicinus. The sequence continues at coordinate 35,520 of JAFRQP010000062.1, read as the reverse complement.
CTCAAAGCTCTTTGCCTGTTTGAAGCCGGCCAGGAGCCGTTTGTATTCTCCGCGCAGCTCCTTCAGATCCGGTCTCTCGTATTGCAGATCCTTGAATTTTTCCATGGTGATCCCCCCTGTATCAAATTGTTCTTTTGCTGTGAGACCCTCGGCCTCATTCGTCCTCGTTAAAGCTCTCCCGGGCGTGGAAGGTGCGGCAGATGGTGGCGTAGTCGCCGAAGACCGTCAGCTTGTCGCCCAGCCGAAAGACCGTGTTCGCCCCGGCAGGCACCGTCTTCCCGTCGGCGCCCTCCACCAGCATGACCAGGATCCCCGTGTCCGCCTTCAGTCCGGTCTGGGCCAGGGACACGCCCTGATACTCCTCCGGGATATAGCGGAGAGTGACCAGGGCGATGGAGTCCTTCCCCAGATAGTCCAGCGGGATCACGATATTGCCCTCGCCGCCGCGGATCATGCGGTTGGCAAAGCCCTCCAGCACCCGGTCGCCCCAGGCGCGGACCGCCGGCACCCGGATGAAGATGAAGATGATGGCGATCACCCCCAGAGGGATCAGCACCACCAGCAGCGAGTCCCCCAGCTCCGCCAGCTTCAGCGAGAGGAAGATATTGATGAAAGCGGATACGATGGTGATGTTGAACACATAGCCGAAGAGCATGGTGATCCGGGCGAGCCTGCGGCGCCGCCGGTTGGACAGGATCATTTCGCTCTCCCGGGTGGTGAAGCCGCAGCCGGTCAGCAGGGAGATGACCTGGAAGCGGGCCTTCTCCTCCGGCAGGCCGGTGAAGCGGAAGAAAATCGTAAACAGCTCCGAGATCACCCAGTAGAGCAGGATGGTCAGAGAAAACAGCGTAAATGCGGCGTAGATATTCACGCAGCAGCACTCCTTTGCCGGTTTTTGGGGCGAGGGCCGTCTATTTAGCTTATTATAGCACAGGCTTTTCGTCTTGAACAGACAGAAAAACAGCTCCGCTGACCCTCTTGAACAGGCAAAAAACAGCTCCGCCGAAGCGGAGCTGTTTCTCGTTTTGTGTTGTGCTTTGGCAGGATCTTCCCTAATCCGTTTCCGCGGGCAGGGGCTGCGCCATGGCCCACTCGAAGAGCTTTTTCAGCGAGCCCTGCGTATTGGTAAGAAGATAGCTGTCCCCGTCCTTGAGGGTGAGCCGCACTCTGGAAAACAGGAGCTTCTTTTCGAATTCCCAGCTCTCCACCCCGTCCCGCCGGATCACCTTCGCCTCTCCCGCGGCGAGCGCGCCGGTGAAGATGAGGATCAGGCGCCGGTCCGTGACGGCCAGCATTTTGCGGTTGGCCTCATGGACGCCGGTGAGGATGCAGTTGAGCTGCTCCCCCTCCGCCAGAAGCTGCGCCAGCGGCTTCATCTCCTTTCGGAGATAGAAGCTGCTGTAGAGCCCCAGCTCCCGCAGTCTTTTATCCAGAAGGTTCCGATTCATGGATTATTTGATCAGGGAGTCCTCTTTCAGATAATTCAGCCGTTTGGCGACGCAGCAGGTGCAGGTCAGGTCGCCGACCACGTTCAGCGCGGTACGGCCCATATCCAGGATGGCGTCGATGCCCAGGATCATGGCATAGGCGCCGGCCAGGATCGTACCCTCGGCAATGGGCAGGTTGATGCCCTGCATGACCATGGCCAGCATGATGGCGCCGGCGCCGGGCACGCCCGCGGTGCCGATGGAGGCCAGGGTGGCCAGCAGAACGATCATGCCCATCTCGCCGAAGGTCAGGCCGCGGTTAAAGCAGGACATGACCAGGAAGAAGGCGCAGACGCCCTGGTAGATGGCGGTGCCGTCCATGTTGATGGTGGCGCCGAGGGGCAGGGAGAAGGCATAGACCTCTTTGTCCACGCCCAGATTCTCGGCGGCAGTCATGGTGGTGGGCAGGGTGCCGTTGGAGGAACGGGTAACGAAAGCGGTGATGAAGGGGGTGCGGGCCTCCTTGAAGAAGGGGGCGATCTTGATCTTGTAGAGCTTCAGCAGACCGCCGTAGACCAGCACCACGTGGATGATGTAGCCCAGGAAGCAGGCGATGGTCACCGTGAGCAGCGCGCCGGCGACCTTGGCGCCGTTCTTGGCAAAGACCTCGCAGATCAACACCGCGACGCCGATGGGGGCGTACTGCATGATGCCGCGCACGACCTTCATCATGATCTCGGCCAGGCAGTCGAACACGTTGAACGTGGTGTGGGCGATCTCACGGATGCGCTCATCGTCGGAGACCTTCATGTAGGACAGGCAGAGGCCGAAGACCAGGGAGAAGAAGATGACCTGCAGCACGGTCTCGTTGACCAGAGAGGTGAGGACGCTGGTGGGAATGATGTTGGAGATGACCTCCCAGACATTGCTTTCCGCGGTTTTGCCAGCCGCGTCAGCAGCCATCTCCGTCACCTGGGCCAGCTCCGCATGGGGCTGGAAGATGTTGCCCATGAGCAGGCCGATGATGACGCCGAAGGCGGAGGTGAGCAGATAGATCAGGATGATCCGGATGCCGACCTTGCCGACGGTCGCGGGGGAAACAGAGGACGCGCCGACCACCAGAGAACCGACGATCATCGGGATGATGATCATTTTCAGCAGTCTGGTGAAGATGGTGCCGAACATGCTGATCCACGCGGGAAGCGAGGTGACGCCATTCGCCGCCAGGATCACGCCGGCGATGGCGCCGATGACAAGACCGATCAGGATCTTGTACAGGACGTTGAAGTTCAGGTATGCCCGAAAGATACCGCCCTTCTTCGGTGGGTTGTTAGCAGCCATAGTTACCTCCTTTTTTCTCTCTTTTCCGTTATTTGGCTTTCGCCAGATACCGGTCTCATTATATTCCTTTAGGAAACAAAAGTAAAACTGTTTTCGTATTGTTCACAAAAAACCGGTATTGTCCACAAACAATACCGGTCCTGTTTTAGCGTTTTGCACAAAATATCCCGCTTATTCCCCTTCTTCTTTCAGAGGGTAGCCGCAGAAGAGCACCGCCGCTCTCGCCAGCTCCGCCGTGGGATCCACGAAGGGTCCCTCGTCCTGCAGGGTATTGGCCACGATAGGCAGCTCCGTGCAGGCCAGGATGAAATAGTCCGCCCCCCGCCGGCGCAGCTCCTCCAGCAGGCGGCTCCAGTTTTCCTCCTCCGGCTGCATGGGCCGGGTGGCCTTCACCACGTCATAGATGAGATGCATGAGCCAGGCCTGCTGCTCTTCATCCGGCAGCAGGAAGGGGACGCCCGCCCGCTCCAGCGCCCGGCTGTAGATCCCGGTCTGCAGGGTGCCGGTGGTGCCCAGCAGCGCCGCGCATTTGCCGGGAAAGCGCTCCGCGCAGCGCTCCGCCGTAATGGAAATCATGTCCAGAATGGGGATCTGGGTCAGGGGCTGCAGCCGCGGCAGGAAGTAGTGCGCCGTGTTGCAGGCCATCAGGATGCAGTCCGCCCCGCAGCGCTCCAGATTCCGCAGGGCGCTTGTCATCTCCGGCACCGGGTCCTCTCCCCCGTGGAGGATGGCTCCCGTCCGGTCCGGAATGGCGGCATCGCTGTCGATATAGATGTGGATATGCTCCCGGTCGCTGTCCGCCCGGGTGACGGTGGTGATCTTGATGAGCAGGTCCGCCGTAGCCAGGGGCCCCATGCCTCCCATGATCCCGATACTTTTTTTCATGTTCTTTTCCTCCCCTGCGTTCACAGCAGTTCCGAGACGACCTTAACCGTCAGCAGCACCAGCACCACCAGGATCGTCGGCTTGACGATCTTTGAGCCGTCCTTGATGGCAAGGCCGGAGCCCAGCCAGTGTCCCGCCACGGAGGCCACCGCCCCGATCAGCCCCAGGGCGAGAAAAACCTTGCCGTGGAGCAGGGAGGTGCACAGCGCCCCAATGTTGCTGGACAAGTTCACCAGTTTCACGTTGCCGGAGGCGGTGCGGACGTCCAGCTTGCCCAGGGTGCAGAAGATCAGGATCAAAAAGGTCCCGGTGCCGGGGCCGTAAAAGCCGTCATAGGCCCCCACGACCAGAGACGCAGAGAGCACGACGGCCGCCTGCTTGCCCGGGGCGATCTCCCCCGGGGTCTCCGGCAGGCTGCGCTGCCGCAGCACCACAAAGGCCACCACCGGCAGCACCGCCAGCAGCAGGATCTGCAGCACCCGCTCGTCCACCATGAGCTGCAGCCGGGTGCCAAGCGCGGCGCCGAACAGCGCCAGGGCAATGGAGGGCAGACCCAGCTTCCAGTTCACATAGCCGCCCTTGACGAAGCGCCCCGCGGACACCGCCGTGCCGATGCAGGAGGAGAGCTTGTTGGTGCCCAGGGCCAGATGGGAGGGCAGGCCCGCCAGAAAATAGGTGGGCACGGAAATAATGCCGCCGCCTCCGGCCACCCCGTCCATGAAGGAAGCCAGGAAAACGCCGACCACCACGATCAGCACCATGGAAGCGCTCAGATCCATGGGAAGCCACATTGCCTGCATGCTATTCCCCGTTTCTCGATCCGTCCCGGGAGGGGCTTCGCTTCCCGCCGAAGCTCCGGATCCCCCGGGTGAAAATGCCGCTGCGGAACGTTTTCTGCCGTTTCGCTGCCAGAAGACAATATAGCATATGTTCCGGGAAAGGGAAAGGGTGTTTTTCGGGAAAATCGGTCTTTTTGCACAATTCCCGGCCTTTTTGCCTTGATTGCGGGTGCCGGTTGTGCTATATTGAAGATAAGCGCCCACTTGTTTCCTACGCGATGACGAATACCCCGGCGCGGCCGCGGAAGGCTGTGCGCCGCGGGAAAATGAAAGGATCGTAGTTCCATGAAAAAATACGCGGAAATGACCAAGGCAGAGCTCCAGGCCGAGCTGGAGCAGGTAAAGACCCGGTATGCGGAGCTGAAGGCTCTGGGCCAGAATCTGAACATGGCCCGCGGCAAGCCCAGCAAGCAGCAGCTTGACATGAACGGCCCCATGATGGATATCCTGCGTTCCGACAGCGACTATATGTGCGACGGAATCGACGCCCGCAACTACGGCAATCTGGAGGGTCTGCCCGCCTGCCGCAAGCTCTTCGCGGAGCTGCTGGACGTGAAGCCCGAGCAGATTTTCGTCGGCGGCAGCGCCTCTCTGCAGCTCATGTACGACACCATCGCCAAGGCCTACACCCACGGCCGGGTCATGGGCCCCAAGCCCTGGGCGAAGCTGGACAAGGTCAAGTGGCTCTGCCCCGCCCCCGGCTATGACCGGCACTTCGGCATCTCCGAGAGCTTCGGCATGGAGATGATCCCCGTTCCCATGACCCCGGAGGGGCCGGATATGGACCTGGTGGAGGAGCTGGCCAGGGATCCGGAGGTCAAGGGCATGTGGTGCGTGCCCAAATACTCCAACCCCGACGGCATCATCTATTCCGCCGAGACCATCCGCCGCATCGCCTCCTTGCAGCACGCGGCTCCCGACTTCCTGCTGATGTGGGACAACGCCTACTGCGTGCATGAGTTCGACGGGGACTATGTGCCCTTCCCCGACATTCTGAAGGAGTGCGAAAAGTACGGCAACGCCGACATGGTGTTCGAGTTCGCCTCCACCTCCAAGATCACCTTCCCCGGCGCGGGCATCTCCGTCTTCGCCTGCAGCGAGAACAACATGGCCTACATGAAGAAGCTGCTGCACGCCCAGATCATCTCCTACGACAAGGTCAACCAGCTCCGCCACGTCCGTTATCTGAAGGACAAGGCCGGCGTTCTGGCCCTGATGAAGCGCCATGCGGAGATCCTGGGGCCCAAGTTCCGCTGCGTGCTGGACAATCTGGAGCGGGAGATCGCGCCTCTCGGCATCGCCAGCTGGCAGAAGCCCAAGGGCGGCTACTTTGTCAGCGTGAACACCATGCCCGGCATCGCCAAGGCCACCTGGAAGCTCTGCAAAGAGGCAGGCCTGACCATGACCGGCGCCGGCGCCACCTTCCCCTACGGCAAGGACCCCCAGGACAGCAACATGCGCGTGGCCCCCTCCCTGCCCCCCATCGGACAGCTGGAGCAGGCCATGGAAATCTACTGCGCCAGCATGAAGCTGGCCGCGCTGGAGAAGCTCCTGGCGGAGTGAGTTTTGAGTTTTCAGTTTTGAGCGAAGAGTTTGAGAATGCGCCCCGCTCACAAGAGCGGGGCGCATTTCCATATGGTAATATCGGCCCGTTCACCCGTAGGGGCGATTCACGAATCGCCCGCGGATGCGCTACCATGTCGGTCCGGGCGGACGAGCTATGCTCGTCCCTTCGGGTGAGAGACGGCATGTCTGTAAAGGCGGCGATCCTCGCCTGCCGTCCCCTCAAAACGCAAAACTCAATTCTCAAAACTACTTCCCCGCCAGGTGCAGCAGCTCCGGGGAAATATGGCAGTAGCCGCCGGGGTTCTTGTCCAGGTACTTCTGGTGATAGTCCTCGGCGGGATAGAAATTGGCAAGGGGCAGCACCTCCACCAGCAGGGGCTGTTTGTACTTCGCCTGTTCCTGCGCATAGCGCGCTTCGATCTCCGGAAGCTGCTCGGGCTCGGTATAGTAGATCCCCGTGCGGTACTGGACGCCCTTGTCGCCCCCCTGGCGGTGGTAAGAGGTTGGGTCCACGGTGAGAAAGTACCAGTCCAGCAGCCGGGTCAGGCTCACCGTATCCGGATCGTAGTCGATGCGCACGGTCTCGGCGTGGCCGCTGCTGCGGCAGACCTCCTGATAGCTGGGGTTCTCGGTGGGTCCGTTGGCGTAGCCCACCCGGGTGCTCAGCACCCCCTCGAACTGGTCGAAAAATTTCTGGGTGCCCCAGAAGCAGCCCCCGGCCAGATAAATGGTTTTCACGGACATGACAGCATCTCCTTTCCTTCCCTCTCAGTGTAGCACAGCGCCGGCGCATGTGCAACGGAAAAAAGCTCTTGACATTTCAGTTCTTTAGCGTTATGATGCGTCCATAAACCGAGGAGCGGGAGGAGTACTTCGCCCCGGGTTTCCCTGCAGAGAGCCGTCGGAAGGTGCGAGACGGCGGGAGGCCGGCGGAGGAATGGACCCGCGAGGGCAAACAGAACGGACGAAAGTCTCAGTATGGGCGACGGAAGTGGCACTCCGTTATCAGAATGCCGCCGTGTGTTGGCACGGGTCGAGTGGGCGCGTTTGCGCCAAGCCGGGTGGTACCGCAGGAGTTTGATGCTCTTGTCCCTGCACATTTTTGCAGAGGCAAGGGTTTTTTCTTTGCCTCCAGAACAGCGAAAGGAGCGCAGAACCATGAAAAACAACGAGATCCCCTACAAAACCTATCTGACGGAGCAGGAGCTGCCCACGGCCTGGTACAATCTGCGGGCCGACATGAAGACGAAGCCCGCGCCGCTGCTGAATCCTGGCACCGGCAAGCCCCTGACGGCCCAGGAGCTGACGCCCATCTTCTGCGAGGAGCTGGTGCGCCAGGAGCTGGACAACGACACGCCCTTCTTCCCCATCCCCGATGAGATCCGGGACTTTTACAAGATGTACCGCCCCTCCCCCCTGGTGCGGGCCTACTGCCTGGAAAAGGTGCTGGACACCCCGGCCAAGATCTACTACAAGTTCGAGGGCAACAACACCTCCGGCAGCCACAAGCTGAACTCCGCCATCGCCCAGGCCTACTATGCAAAGCAGCAGGGTCTGAAGGGCGTCACCACCGAGACCGGCGCCGGCCAGTGGGGCACGGCCCTGTCCATGGCCTGCGCCTACCTGGGGCTGGATCTCAAGGTCTTCATGGTCAAGGTCAGCTACGAGCAGAAGCCCTTCCGCCGGGAGGTCATGCGGACCTACGGCGCCAGCGTCACCCCTTCCCCCTCCACGGAGACGGAGATCGGCCGCAAGATCCTGGCGGAGTTTCCCGGCACCACCGGCTCCCTGGGCTGCGCCATCTCGGAGGCCGTGGAGGTAGCGGTGAAGAATCCGGGCTACCGCTACGTGCTGGGCAGCGTCCTCAACCAGGTGCTGCTGCACCAGAGCGTCATCGGCCTGGAGGCAAAGGCTGCCTTCGACAAGCTGGGCGAGAAGCCCGACATCATCATCGGCTGCGCCGGCGGCGGCTCCAACCTGGGCGGCCTCATCGCCCCCTTCATGGGCGAAAAGCTGCGGGGCGAGGCGGATTACCGCATCATCGCCGTGGAGCCGGCCTCCTGCCCCAGCTTCACCCGGGGCGTCTTTGCCTATGACTTCTGCGACACGGGCATGATCTGCCCCCTGGCCAAAATGTACACCCTGGGCAGCTCCTTCATCCCCTCCGCCAACCACGCCGGCGGCCTGCGCTTCCACGGGATGTCCACCATTCTGAGCCAGCTCTACCACGACGGGCTGATGGAGGCCCGGGCGGTGGAGCAGACCAGCGTGTTCCAGGCTGCGGAGCAGTTCGCCCGCTGCGAAGGCATCCTGCCCGCGCCGGAGTCGAGCCACGCCATCCGCGCCGCCATCGACGAGGCGCTCAAGTGCAGGGAGACCGGCGAGGAGAAGACCATCCTCTTCGGCCTCACTGGCACCGGCTACTTCGATCTCACCGCTTACCAGCAGTTCAACGACGGCGTCATGACCGACACCATCCCCACGGACGAGGATCTGGCCCGGAGCATCGCGGCACTGCCGAAGCTCCCGGAGGCCTGATCCCCGCCGCCCGGTATCCCTGCCCCCGGCTTCCGCTGTGAGCCGGGGGCTTGCCTTTCCCGTCCGTCTGCGGTAAAATGAGAAGAAATGTTTTTTAGGGGGGAGATCCCTGTGATCCCTGCATTCTATGATATTCTGCTCCGAAACCTGCCAGACGGCGCGCTGCGGGTGGCCCGCATCGTCCGGGGCGTGGCCTGGACGGCGGCGGTGCTGGAAAACGGCCGGACCGGCGTGGCCATGCACACTCTGGGCGAGAGCCGTCCCCGCCTGTTCGAGACGCTGGAGGGGCTCCCCGCCAGTGATGCCGCCCGGGCCGTCCTCTCCTGGAACTTCGAGGAGGCAAGCGAGGGCATGGCGGTGCTCAACGCCTGCTATAACACCGAGGAGCGGATCGAGGCTCTGGGCGCCCGCTACACGGACAGCGCCCTGGCGGGCGTGGAGCTCTCGGGCAAGACGCTGGGCTTCGTGGGACACCTGATCCACCACGGCGGCATCACCGAGGCCCTGGCCGCCCGGGCGAAGGAGTATTTCATCCTGGAGCGGGAGCCCCGGCCCGGCGACTATCCGGACAGCGCCTGCGAGTACCTGCTGCCCGGCTGCGACGTGGCCGTGATCACCGGCAGCGCCTGCATCAACAAGACCATGCCCAGGCTCCTGGAGCTCTGCAGGAATGCCGAGGTCGTGCTCACCGGGCCCACGGTGCCCCTCTGCCCGGAGCTGCTGGCGCTGGGCATCCGGCGGCTCAACGGCTGCGTCATCACCCAGCCGGAAGCGATGCTGGCGGCCATCGTGGTGGAGCGCCGCTCGGTGAACGCCTTCTGCCGCCACTTCACCCTGGGGAGATAAGATGGAAACGCTGAATCTGATCCTGACGCTCCTCTTCGGGGCGCTGATCCTCTACGCGCTGATCGACGCCGCCGCCCGCAAGGGGGGCCTTGCCGCCCTGGCCGATGGGGCCGGGGAGGAGCCGCCCCTCTCCCGCCCCTGGAAGCTCACGCTCTGGGGGCTGATCGGCCTGTTCACCCTGCTGCGGCTCTATCGCTTCGGCAGCGTGCCCGGTGGCTTCAACCAGGACGGCGCTATGGCCGCGGTGGACGCCCTGGCCCTGGCGAACCACGGCACCGACCGCTTCGGCACCTGGCTCCCGGCCCACTTCACCGCCTGGGGCTACGGGCAGATGAGCGTGCTGCTGAGCTACTGCATGGCGCCGCTGTTCAAGCTCTTCGGCATGAACAACCTGACGGCGCGGCTGCCCCTGCTGCTGTGGAGCTTCGGCGGCATGGCCGCGGCCTACGGGCTGCTGCGGGGGATCTGCTCCCGCCGGGCGGCGCTGCTGGGCCTGCTGTTCCTTTCGGTCTGCCCCTGGCACTTCATGCAGAGCCGCTGGGCGCTGGACTGCAACCTCTTCCCCCACTGCTTTCTCATCGGCCTGAGCCTGCTGTGGCAGGGGACGAAAAAGCCCGCCGCTCTCTACGGCTCCATGGTCTTCTTCGCCCTCTGCATGTACTGCTACGGGCTGGCCTTTCTGTCGGTGCCCCTGTTCCTGCTGCCGGCCTGTCTGCTGCTCCTGCGGGGCAGATTCATCCGCTTTTGGCAGGCGCTGCTGTGCGTGCTGATCTACTTTGCCCTCTCCTTCCCCATTTACGGCACCATGCTCATCAACGCCATGGGCTGGGAGACGGTGGAGCTGCCCTTCGTCACTATGCCCTTCTTCCCCGACAGCGTTCGGGCCAGGGATCTGATCTTTTACGCCGAGGAGCCGCTGAAGCAGCTGGGCCTGAACGCCCGCGCACTCTGGCAGGTGGGCTTCGTGCAGGGGCCGGATCTGCCCTGGAACGCCATCGACGGCTTCGGCACGGTATACCGCTGCGCCTGGCCCCTGGGGCTTCTTGGCCTGGGGCTGAGCGCGGTCCGGGCCTTCCGTGCCGGGGACCGGCGCCGGCGGCTGGGCTACCGGCTGCTGCTGCTCTTCTGGCTCTGCGCCCTGGTCACCGGGCTCTGCGTCAACGCCGTCAATGTGAACCGGGTCAACATCCTCTTTTACTCTCACGCCCTGTTCATCATCCTGGGCGTTCACGCCCTGCTGCGCCGGGCCTGGCTCCGCTGGCCCCTGCTGGCGTCCTGCCTGCTGCTGAGCGCGCTGTTTTTCCACAGCTACTTCGGCCCCTGGGCGGAGCGGATCTCCGACGTCTTTTACCAGGACTTCCTGGCGGCCGTGCACTGCGCGGGCGAGCAGGACTGCGAGCGGATCGTCATCACCCCGGACGTGCAGTTCACCGGCAGCCGCCAGGTCAGTGAGATTTTGACCCTCTACGAGCTGGACATCGACGCCGAATACTTCCAGGGCAAGACGAACGAGCCCCTGCCCTATCGGGAGCGCTTTGCCTACCGCAACCTGAGCCCGGAGGATCTGGCCGCGCCGGCGCCGGGGACGGTCTGGGTGCTGAAAAGCGCCGCGCTGCCCGCGTCCCTGCCGGAGGGCTGGGTAGTCCGGGACTTTGACAGCTATTGTCTGCTTTTCTATAAGGGAGGCTGAAAATGGAGGTTTTCGAAGAACGCTATGTGGTCCCCGGCGAGGGGCTCTGCACGGGAGATCTCTTCCGGCTGATGCAGAAGCTCTCCGGCGACCACTGCCGCAGGATCGGCTACGGCGAGAGCTGGATGCAGGCGCGGGGGATCATGTGGGTCATCATCCGCCACGGCGTGCGGGTGCTGCGCTGGCCCTCCCCCGGGGAGGAGCTGCTGGGCCGCACCTGGCCCGGCCCCACCCGCCACGGCATGTGTCCCCGGTATTATCGCATTGAAAGTCTATCCGGCGAGCTGCTCATGGAGGGCTGTGCCGTCTGGTCGGTGGTGGACCGGGAGAGCCGCAAAATGGTGATCCCCGCCGATTACCAGCTGGAGATCGAGCCCCTGGTCACCGGGCTGGAGTGCAGCCGCCCCGGTGCGCCGCTGCGCCTGGAGGCGGCGGAGCAGGCCTCCTACACCGTCACCGAGGACGTGCTGGACGAGAACGGGCACATGAACAACACCCGCTACTACGACCTGGCGGAGGACTGTCTGGGCACCCGGGGCAAGCCCCTGCGGGCCGCCCTGGTGGAATATGTGGCGGAGGCCCGGCTGGGCGACACTCTGCGCCTGGGCTGGGCCTGGCAGGAGAACCGCTGCGCCATCTGCGGGGAGCTCTCCGGCCCCGCTTTCCGCATGGAGCTGGAATACGGGGCTTGACGCGGCAAAATTTGCCATTTTTCCCGCCGGATTCTTGGCGGTTTCATGCATTGACAGCGCGCGAGGGCGCTCATTATAATGGGAGAGAACGATCGACCGGATTCGACGCCCGGAGGGTATCATGCACCACGACGCCATGCGCATGACGGAGGGCTCCATCGCAAAGCAGATGCTCCGTTTTGCCGCACCCCTCTTTCTGGGGAACTTGTTTCAACAACTGTATAACACGGCGGACGCGCTGATCGTGGGCAACATGCTCGGCACCGAGGCGCTGGCCGCCGTCAGCGCCACGGGGCCCCTGGTCTTTCTGATCATCAGCCTCTTCGTTGGCATCTCCGCCGGCTCCGGCGTGCTGATCTCCCGCTATTTCGGCGCCCAGGATCAGGAGAAGCTGGAGCGGGCCGTACATACCAACGTGGCCTTCAGCCTGGTGGCCGGGCTTTTGATGACGGTCTTCGGCGTGATTTTCACACCCACCATTCTGGACTGGATGGACACCCCGGAGCCGGAGCTCTCCGCCGGCTATATCCGCATCTTCTTCGCCGGCAGCATGGGCCTGGTGCTCTACAACGGCCTGCGGGGCATGATGCAGGCCGTGGGCGACGGGAAAAACCCCCTCAAATACCTGATTTTCTGCTCCTGTCTGAACGTGGTGCTGGACGTCACCTTCATCGGCGTCTTTCACACCGGCGTGGGCGGCGCGGCCCTGGCCACCATCATCTCCCAGTTCCTCAGCGGCCTGCTCTGCCTGCGGCGGCTGATGCGCACCGAGGAGGAGTACCGGGTGGTGCTGAAAAAGATCCGCTTCCACTGGCCGACTTTGAAGCTCATCGTGCGCTATGGTCTGCCCTCCGGCATCCAGAACTCCGTCATCGCCATCGCAAACGTGGTGGTGCAGTCCAACATCAACGAGTTCGGCACCCTGGCCGTGGCCGGCTGCGGCGCCTACTCCCGGATCGAGGGCTTCGCCTTCCTGCCCATCACCAGCTTCACCATCTCGCTGACCACCTTCGTGGGACAGAACCTGGGCGCCCGGGAGTACGGCCGGGCCAAAAAGGGCGCGCGCTTCGGCCTGCTCTGCGCCATCGGCGCGGCGGAGAGCATCGGTCTGTTGGTCTATCTGCTGTCCCCCCTGCTGCTGCGCGCCTTTACCGACGATCCCGCCGCCATTCAGTACGGCGTGGACAAGGCCCACATCTGTTCCCTGTTCTTCTTCCTGCTGGCCGCAAGCCACGGTCTGGCGGCGGTGCTCCGCGGCGCGGGCAAGGCGGTGATCCCCATGATCTCCATGCTGGCCTTCTGGTGCGTGATCCGCGTGAGCTTCCTGCACTTCATGGTGCCCATCTACTACAGCATCGACACGGTCAACTGGGTCTATCCCCTGACCTGGGCCCTCAGCACCGTATTCCTCGGGATCTATTACTGGCGGGCCGACTGGCTCCATTCGTTTGAAAAGCAAAACGCGTAAAAAGATAGAGGAGGATCGCATTATGCCCATCGTCGTGGTTGGAAACGTGTTCGTTGACATCAAGGGCTTTCCCGACAGCAAGTTCATCCCCGCAGGCCGCAACGCCGGCAGCGTGGAGATCGTCCACGGCGGCGTAGGCCGCAATCTGGTGGAGGACATCGCCAATGTGGAGCTGCGCCCCCGCTTTGTGAGCATGGTGGACACCACCGCCGAGGGCGCCGAGGTGATCCACAAGCTGCAGAACCACAAGGTGGACACCCGCTATGTCGCCCAGGTGCCGGACGGCATGGGCCTGTGGCTGGCCGTGTTCGACAACACCGGCGACATCGTCTCCTCCATCTCCAAGCGCCCCCGGATGGAGGCCATGCTGGACCTGCTGGAGCGGGAGGGAGACGAGATCTTCCGCGACGCGGACAGCATCGTGGTCGAGATCGACATGGAGAAGGAGATCATCAAGAAAGTGCTGAGCTTCGCGGAGAAGTACGGCAAAAAGGTCTACGCCGTAGTGGCCAACATGTCCATCGCCTCTCTGCGCCGGGATTTCCTCCAGTCCATCGACTGCTTTGTCTGCAACCTGCAGGAGGCCGGCATCCTCTTCGCCGCCGACTTCGACGGTCTGGAGCCGGAGGAGCTGGGGCGGGAGCTGGTGGAGCGCATCCAGAGCGCCAAGATCCCCTCCATGGTGGTGACCCTGGGCTCCCGGGGCGCCGTCTACGCCGACTGCAAGGGAAACTACGGCCACTGCCCGCCCAATACCGTTCGCGTGCGGGACACCACCGGCGCCGGGGACGCCTTCTGCGCCGGCGTGGCCATCGGGCTGACCTACGGCAAGAGCATGAGCGAGGCCTGTGAGATCGGCTCCCGTCTGGCCTCCTCGGTGATCACCATTTCGGAGAACACCTGCCCCCGCTTCCTGCCGCAGGAGCTGGGTCTGGACGTGGAAGTGACCGATTGAAGCGCAAAGCCCTCTTCGCACGCTGTGCGAAGAGGGCTTTGCCTTTTGTCCGATTGACTTTCCCCCGCCGGGCTGGTATTATTGGATTTGTACAAGCCCCTTTCGGGCAAGAAAGAAGGAACTGAAATGGAACGCAAAAGCGGCATTTTGATGCCTATGAGCGCGCTGCCCTCCCCCTACGGGATCGGGACCATGGGCAAAAGCGCCTATCACTTTGTGGATTTTCTCAAGGCTGCCGGCCAGAAATACTGGCAGCTGCTGCCCCTGGGCCCCACCAGCTACGGGGACAGCCCCTACTCCTCCTTCTCCAGCTTCGCCGGCAACCCCTATTTCATCGACCTGGACCTGCTGGTGAAGGACGGGCTTCTGCGCCGGCCGGATCTGGCGGCGCGGGACTGGGGCGCCGATCCGGAGCAGGTGGATTATGCCAAGATCTATGAAAACCGCTTCGCCGTGCTGCGCCTGGCCTTTCTGCGGGGGCGGGAGCGCTATGGGTCAGAGCTGGCCGCCTTCCGGCGGGAAAACGCCGCCTGGATCGAGAACTACGCCCTGTATATGGCTGTGAAAAGCTCCTTCAACATGGTGAGCTGGACCGAGTGGCCCGACGCCGACATCCGGCTGCACAAGGCGGAGGCCGTGGAGGCTTACCGGGCCCGCTACGCCGAGGATCTGGATTTCTGGGTCTTTTGCCAGTTCCTGTTCTTCCGCCAGTGGAACGCGCTGCGCGCCTACGCCCACGAGCAGGGCATCCACTTTATCGGGGACGTGCCCATCTATGTGGCGCTGGACTCCGCAGACGTGTGGGCCGAGCCGAAATACTTCCAGCTGGACTCCGACGGAGTGCCCAAGGAGGTCTCCGGCGTCCCGCCCGACGCCTTCACCGAGGAGGGCCAGCTCTGGGGCAACCCCCTCTACGACTACGAGGAAATGAAGAAGGACGGCTTCGGCTGGTGGATCCGCCGCGTCGAGGGCGCGGGACGCCTCTTCGACGTGATCCGCATCGACCACTTCCGGGGCTTTGAGAGCTACTGGGCCGTGCCCTTCGGCGACACGACCGCCAAGCGGGGCCGCTGGCGCCCCGGCCCGGGCATGGATCTGGTGGGGGTGCTCACCTCCTGGTTCCATGATCTGGACTTCATCGCCGAGGATCTGGGCTACACCACCCCGGAGGTGGCAAAGCTGCTCAGCGACTCCGGCATGCCGGGCATGAAGATCCTGGAGTTCGGCTTCGACCCCAAGGGCGACTCCGACTACATGCCCCACAACTGCAGCCACCACAGCGTCTGCTATGTGGGCACCCACGACAACGAGGTGGTAAAGGGCTGGGTCAAGCACACCGACAAGGACACCCTGCGCTTCGCCCGGGCCTACATGCACAAGGGCAAGGACGAGAGCTGGTGCTCCGCCATGATCCGCACCGGCATGGCCACCGCCTCCAGGCTCTTCGTCATGCAGATGCAGGACATCCTGGAGCTGGGCGAGGAGAGCCGCATCAACACCCCCGGCGTTCTGGGCGGCAACTGGCAGTGGCGCATGGCTACCGGCGCCGACGACGCAAAGCTGGCCAGAAAGCTGCGCAAGCTCACCGAGACCTACAGAAGACTGTAAGAAAAAACCATCCGGAAGAAAACAGGTTTTCTTCCGGATGGTTTTTTCAGTTTTGCGTTTTGAGCGCAGTTTACAGACGCTCTCCCGGCTTTCTCTCAAAACTCAAATCTCAAAACTGCAATCTGTTATCTCTCCGGCAAGCGTGCCATCAGGCTCTCCCCGTTCCGGCGCAGCCACTTGCGGCAGCTCTCATAGTCCGGCAGGACCCGCCGGACCTCCGCCCAGAAGCGGGGCGAGTGGTTCATCTCCAGCAGGTGGCAGAGCTCATGCACCACCACGTAATCCAGCACCACCGGCGGGGCCAGGAGCAGCAGACAGTTGAAGTTCAGCCCGCCCCTGACGGAGCAGCTGCCCCACTTGCTGCGCTGGCTGCGCACCGTGACGCGCTCGTAGCGCACCCCTACCAATGGCGCGTAGTAGGCCGCCCGGGCCAGGAACAGCGGCCTGGCCTCTTTTTTCAGCGCGGCCAGCTCCTCCGGCGTCATGGGCTCCGGCCTGGGGCGGGCGGCCCGCTTTTCCCGCTGGCGCTCCACCCAGTCCCGGTGCTCCGCCACAAAACGCTCGATGCTGCGCAGAGCCATGCGCCGGGGCGCCCGCACCAGCAGGCCCCCATCCGGCTTGATTTGCAGCGCCAGGCTCTTCCGGTCGCTGCGGATCAGTTCATATTCCACGGCAGCTCTCCCCCGTCTCCAAGAAAAAACCGGAGTTTGAAACTCCGGTTTTTTTGTGTGTTGTTCAGCCCTTAGGGCTTGGTGTAGATGAGGACCTTCTTCTCCACGCCGTTGCACGACACCGTCAGGGTGACGCCGCCGGGATGGTGGGCCAGACAGAGGACCTCGCACTCCTTGGTATCTTCGCTGACCGTCAGCTTGATGACGCTCTCGTCATTGACGCTCCAGGTGTAGGGCCCGTTGGGGAACAGGTCGACCGGGTAGGCCACGGCGCGCAGCTTGACAACCTCGCCTACCTTTTCGGTAAACTCGTCCTTCTCATCCTCAAAGAAGAAGACCTTGACGGAATCGGGGATCGGGACCGGGGTGGGGCTGGGCGTGGGCGGCTGGATGATCACAGCGGACTGATCGGGCGTGGGCGAGGGAGTGGGGGCGGTGATGGTGCCCTGGCCGGAAGTGCCGGGGTTATCCAGCCCGTCGGGGCGGACCGTGACCATCACGACGACCGCCAGGATCACCGCAACGACCAGAATGATGCCGAAGATCATCTGCCACTTGGTATTGGTCTCCGCCCGCTCGTAGGCGGCGGTGCCCTTCACGGTGCCGGGCGTGGTGGCCGGGGTACGTCCGCTCTGCGCCACGCGGCGGGTACCGCAGTTGGGGCAGCGGCTGCGCAGGGCAGAGAAGCTCTCCCCGCAGCGGCGGCATTTTACTTCAGGAATAACGCTCATGCTGGTTCCTCCGTTCTATAAAGAAATAGAGAATTACAGAGATACTACGATACATATTACACTGATTTTTCCCATTCGTCAAGTGTCGTCCTGCCACGCGGGGCCGAAATCCTTCAAAAAATGGGATGAAATCCCCACTCTTCAGAAAAATTAAGATCCTTCGGGCCCTCTTTCACCCGCTTTTGGGGCGCTCGCCTGTCTGTCCCGCTCCTCCCAGCTGCGCTCGCTGATGATATAGCGGGGGCGGCCCTTGGTCTCCAGATAGATCTTCCCGATATACTCCCCGATGATGCCGAGACAGATGAGCTGCACGCCGCTGACAAAGCAGACAATGCAGGTCATGCTGGCCCAGCCGGCCACGGCCTTGCCGCAGAGGGCGGTGATGAGCGCCCAAAGGCAGCCGATGAAGCTGAAGAAGGCCACGAACACGCCAAAACCCGTGATGAGCCGCAGGGGCTTCACCGAGAGGCTGGTGATGCCGTCCACCGCCAGGCCGATCATCTTTTTCAGGGGATAGTGGCTCTTGCCCGCCAGACGCTCGGCCCGGGCGTACTCCACCGTGGTACTCTTGAAGCCCACCAGGGGGATCAGGCCCCGCAGGAAGAGGTTGACCTCCTTGAAGTTGGCAAACTCCTGCAGCACCCGGCTGGAAATGAGCCGGTAATCCGCGTGATTGTAGACCACCTCGGCGCCCATGCCGCTGAGGAACTTATAGAAGCCCTGGGCGGTGGCCCGCTTGAAGAAGGTGTCCGTTTCGCGGCTGGAGCGCACGCCGTAGACCACGTCGCAGCCGGCAAGATACGCGTCCACCATGGCGTCCATGGCATTGATGTCGTCCTGTCCGTCGCAGTCGATGGAAATGGTGATGTCGCAGCGGTCCTTGGCCTCCATGAGCCCGGCCAGCACCGCGTTCTGATGGCCCCGGTTCCGGCTCTGACAAATGCCCAGATAGTGGGGATCGGCCGCGGCCAGGCCCCGGATGATCTCCCAGGTTTTGTCCTTGCTGCCGTCGTTGACGAAGAGCACCCGGCTCTCGTCTGAGATCTTCCCCGCGGCGCTCAGGCTCCGGAGCTTTTCCAGGAACATGGGCGCGGTGATGGGCAGCACCTCCTGCTCGTTGTAGCAGGGAATCACGATATACAGACTTGGATTCATGGCGTTTCTCCTTTCTGCCTCAGTCGCCGAGGCGGACGACGATATAGCCGTCGATCAGCTGAACCGAGCCGTAGGCGGGGTAGACGGGCATCTCCAGCACCCGGGGATCCCGCTGCAGCGCGGCCCTCTCCTCCTCGTCGGCAAAGGGGACGTCAAAGCCCACGAAGCGCCGCACCAGCTGCTCCCGGGTGTAGACGTTGGCCAGATCCTCCGCCTTGCCGATCAGATCCAGCTCGTCCAGCTCTTCGATCCCGTAGAGCCCGTCGCCGGCGCTGCCAAGGATGGCCAGCTTGGTGTTCCCGTCGAAGCCCGGCGTCTGTCGGATCTGGGCGGCCAGCCCCGTATAGAGGGCATAGGCGTTTTCGTAGCGGAGATGGAGCTTGAGATAGAAGGCGTTGGCAAAATAGCAGTTGCCCAGGGCCACCAGGGCCAGGCACAGGGCCAGCAGCCGCCGCGCCGCAGGCGCCCGGGGGCCCTCCAGCCGCTCCGCAGCCAGCACGGCGAACACGTACACGGAGATAAAGCTGTAGAGCACCATGGCGTGGATGACGCCCGTTTCCGCGATCAGATAGATGCAGTACATGCTCAGCGGGAAAAGCAGCAGGCACAGCAGGAAAAGCAGGGCCTTGCCCAGATCCCGGCAGCGCAGCAGCCAGCGGAGGCAGACGAAGGCCGTCAAGCCCAGGCACAGCGCGTGAAGGATCTGGGAAAACAGGCCCCGGACGTAGTGGAAATAGCCCCGGGTGAAGGTGTGGAGAAAGGCGCTGTAGGCCACGGCGATCCGGAAGAGCATCGAGCGCTCCCGCTCCACGCCGTAGTTTTCAAAGCGGCCCCCGTAGAAGTACAGGGCGATATGGATGGACAGATAATAGAGCCCCAGGGTCAGGGCCAGCAGCGCCAGCCGCTTCAGGCCGAAGAGCAGGATCTCTTTGGCGCTGCCCTCGTCCTTCAGCAGCTTTTGGAGCATCCGCAACACGAAAAAGCTGCTGGCCACGGCGATATAGGCCTGATAGATGCTGACGGAGAGGAGCAGAAGCAGCAGCGCGCCCAGCCACCCGGCCCTGCTCTCCCGCTCCGTGAGCCACACCGCCGCCGTCGCCAGCAGGAAGGCCAGCGCAAAGCTCGGCGCCGTGAACATGTAGGAGAAGGTCGCCGTCTGGGCGGGAAAAACCGTCACCAGGGCGGCCAGGACGCAGCCCAACAGGGGCGAGCGGATCTGAAAGATGCGCAGCAGCAGGCAGGCGGCGGCCGAGAGCATCAGCAGGCTGAAAAGCCCGAAGATCCAGGGCATGGAGACGTCTGGGAAGAGCAGGCTGCTCAGCTCCAGGCCCCAGCGGCCGGAGGCCACCGTCATCCCCTTTCCGAAGAGGCTGCTGATCTCGTCGCTGTTGAGCAGCATGTTGGCAAAGGCGAAGCCGTGGGCCAGAAGCCCGGCGAAAAAGGCGCTGCAGAAGGGCAGGCGGTCCGGCCGCAGCCGCTCCGGAAGGGAGCGGACCAGGGCGGTGCAGCGATTTGTTGCTTGACTCATGGGCTCTCTCCTTCCAGAAAGGCGGAAAGCTCTTCCACGGTTTTGAAGTACAGGCGGCAGTTTTCCCGCATGAACCGCTCGATCTGCGGAATGTCGTTGGCCCAGCCCACGGCGGCGAAGTCCACGCCCACGGCCCGGGCCATGTCGTAGCCGGGCTTCAGATCGTCGATCATCAGCACGTCCGAGGGGCGGAGGCCGAACTGCCGCAGAAGCTCCTCCAGCGGCCAGGGATTGGGCTTGCGCCGATCCTCCGGCTGCTCCCAGCCGAAGACCAGATCCGGCTCCGGCAGGGAGTTTTCCCGGTAGTCCCGCCGGATGTTCCAGGCGGTGGAGTGGGAGATCACGGCCAGCAGCCCGCCCTCGGCCTTATGCCGCTCCATCAGCTCCCGCAAGCCGGGGTAGGCCTGGGGGATCCGGCTGTGCACGTAATTCTGCCAATAGTGGTATTCGATCTGCAGGTCCTCGTCGGTGAGGCCGTATTCCTCTTTGCACATGGGGATGAAGCCCGGATCGAAGTTTTTCAGGAAATACTCCTCCAACGAGCAGCCCTTCCCGGGAAAGAATTCCCGCAGATAGGCCTCGAAGCAGGGGTGGTGGATGGTCGCGGTGCTGTTGACCACCGTGTCGTCATGGTCAAAGACCAGGCATTTGTATCTCATAAGTGAAAAGTGAAGAGTGAAGAGTGAAAAGAGGGACCGTTATTTGATTCATCGCTCTTTTCACTTTTCACTTTTATCTGTTCGTTTAATAGAATGTGGCCACGTCCTGGGCCGGGGGCGCGGCAGGCGTACTCTCCAGGCAGCTCAGCACCGGGCCGCGCTTGCCGTAGGCGCGGTGGAATTTGAAGTGGATCTTGGCGTTGAGGATCATCCAGCTCTCGTCCTGAATGCTCTCGGCCTTGTCCCACTGGCAGACCAGGCCCGCAAACTGGATATCCTCCACGCAGCAGGTCATCACGTGCCGGCCCGCCACAAAGCAGCCCTTGGGGAGCTTGCCCCGCTTGAGGGCGCGGCACTTGAAGCGCACCGTCTTGCCCTCGTACTTCTTGGGCTCCTCGGACAGGTCCCGGTACCAGAGGGCGTAGTCCTCGTCCTTGATGACGATGACGGGGGCGTTCACGTCGAAGGGCAGGGGGTCCTGGATGTCGTCGTAGACCACCTTGCCGTTTGCGTACTCATAGGCGATGTCGGCGCGGCGGGAGGCGCCCCGGACGATCTTGTGGAAGGCCATCTTGTCCATCTCGGGCTTGAAGCGGTTGAAGACCACCAGCTCGCAGCTCTTGAGCTTGTCGTAGACCAGCTGGCGCATGTTGCTGTTGTAGCTGAGGAAGGTGTTCGCGTCGGCAAACAGGAACTCCTGGTACACGGCCCAGTTCTGGGGCATGGCCTGGTAGAGCAGGTCCAGCATCCACATGCCGTTGTACTCCACCACCACCCGCTCGGCCCGGGAGTCGTGAAGCCAGGCCTTCAGGTTCGCCTCGGTGAGCTGGCTCTGATCCTCCACCACCGCCATCACCACGCTGGGGTCGGCAAACTGCTCGGGGGCGTATTCCTCCTCGCCCTCCTCGCAGATCAGCAGCAGGGTGCGCTCCCCGTTGCAGAAGCGCCGGTCCTCCAGCGTCTCCTGGATGAACTTGGTCTTGCCCGCCTCCAGGAAGCCCGTGAACAGATACACGGGCACGTCGCGATTCTCATTCACCGGCAAACAGCTCCTTCAGCGCGTCCTCCCGGATATGGGAGCCGATGACGCAGAAGCGGCCCGTGACCGCAGCGGCGCCGCGGCGGATCTCGATCTCGCCGGGCACGTAGTCAAAGTACAGCCACTCGCCGTCGGCGGCGTCCACGATGCCCTTGGCCCGCAGCACGATGCCGTACTGCACCGCGTCGCCCAGCTCCTCCAGGATGCCGCGCAGCTGCGCCTCGGTGAACTTCCGCGGGGTCTCCATGCCCCAGCTGGCAAAGATCTCGTCGGCGTGGTGATGGTGATGATGCTCGTGGTCGTGGTCGTGGTGATGGTGGCACTCGCACGCGGGATCATCGCACTCCTCGCCGTCCTCGTGGTGATGATGGTGCTGATGCTCGTGCTCCTCGTCCTCATCGTGGTGATGATGGCACTCGCAGTCGGGATCGTCGCACTCCTCATCATGGTGGTGATGATGGTGATGCTCCTGCTCCTCTTTCAGCTTCTCCATCTCCGCCTTCAGGCCGTTTTCGTCCATGGCCTGGCGGATCAGGGCGCCGTCCAGGGCGTCCCAAGGGGTGGTGATAAGGCCCGCGCGGTCGTTCAGACCCTTCAGCAGCTCCACGGCGGTGAGCACCTTGGCGCTGTTGGCGGTATCGGTACGGCTGAGGACGATCAGATCCGCGTTCTGGACCTGGTCGTTGAAAAACTCGCCGAAATTGCGCATGTACATCTTGGCCTTGCCCGCGTCCACCACGGTGACCTTGGCGCCGATGTGGGCGCCTTCCACCCGCTCCACGGCCTTGGCCACGTCGGAGAGCTTGCCCACGCCCGAGGGCTCGATGAGGATGCGGTCCGGGGCAAAGTCGTCCATGACCTTCTTCAGGGCCTTGGTGAAGTCGCCCACCAGGGTGCAGCAGATGCAGCCGGAGTTCATCTCGTTGATCTCCACGCCTGCGTCCTTCAAAAAGCCGCCGTCAATGGCGATCTCGCCGAACTCGTTCTCGATCAGCACCAGCTTCTCGCCCCGGTAGCCCTCGGCGATGAGCTTGCGGATCAGGGTCGTCTTGCCGGCGCCCAGAAAGCCGGAAAATATATCGATCTTGGTCATTTTTTCTTCCTCCATTTGAAAGAATCTCTAAAAAAGTAGTATATCACCTTTTTCCCGTTCTTACAAGAGCCGGCAGGGGGAAAAACAGAACGCCGGGCGATGCCCGGCGCTCTTTGCTTGAAAGGCTGGTTTTTCAGCGGGTATAGCTGTAGATCACGCCAAAGGCGTCCAGCTCCAGACGGTCGCCCTTCAGGCTGTAGGAAAGGCGCGTGCCGTCGTCGCCGGTGATGCTGCTGTCGTCCCAGGTGATCCGGTAGATTTCGCCCATGATGATCATGGTGCCGCTGCCGTCCTTGTTCAGGACCAAATCGCCCATCAGATCGCGCAGCTCAGGCGCCTCTTCCACCGTCACAGAGCCGCTGTCATTTCGGACAGACTGAATGTGCCAGGTACCCGCCGGGCCGCTGCTGCCGCAGGCCGCCAGAGCCAGGAGCATGGACAGGATCAGAAGCGCCAGGATCGCTTTTTTCATGTTCGTTCCTCCGGTTCATATTTTAATCGTGGGGCTTGTACAGGGGGTCGTTCCAGTACAGGGAGCAGGCCTTGTCATAGTGGGCGTAGTCAAACTCGTCACAGAGCTGGGCGTAGCGGGGATGCAGGCGGGTGTGGGAGGTGTTGAGATAGCGCCACTCCGGCCCGTCCCCGATGGGGGTGGTGGTGTTGATCTCCGTGTTGGGCAGCGCCTCGATGAGATGCTCCACATAGTCCTCGGGGATATAGGTGCGGGTGCCGATCCAGAGCCGCTCCAGCCCGGTCAGATTCTCCAGCGCCTCATAACCCACCACCTCGTGGTTGGCGCAGATATTCAGATGCTTCAGCTCGGTCAGTCCGGCCAGGAAGCTCAGATCCAGGGGATCGCCCCGGACGCTGCGGCTGCACATCTCCAGATACTCCAGATGGGGGCAGTTGGCCAGGCCCGCCAGATCGTCCCCGGTGAAGCCGCCCAGGGCGATCACCACCACCCGCAGCTCCGGCATGCAGCCCAGAAAGCTCCAGTCCCCCAGATCCGGCATGTGCCCCAGGTCCAGATACTTGACCTTGGTGCAGTACTGCAGGCCGGACATGTTCATCTCCACGTGCATGCCGCCGTCGGAGGCCAGGATGCGCTCCGTGTCGGTGCGCACGCTGAGCTTGTTGTCCTTGCCGAACCAGATGCGCCAGACCACCTCGATCTCCGGAAAGTCCTCCCGGATGCCGGCCATGGCCTCGTCCGAGACGCCGCAGAAGTCCATATCCAGGTAGCTGCAGTGCTTCATGCAGGGCAGGATCTCCCGCACGCCGGCGCCCTCGTCGGTCATGGTGCGGTGGTTCAGGTCCATGCGCTCGTCCTGCAGACTGAAATCCCGGCCGCAGAAGCGGAAGCGGTAGTAAAACTCCACCTGGGGCACGCTCTCCTGCAGCAGGCGGATGTCCGCCCATTCCAGGCGCTCCGGCTCAGGCCGCTGATTTCTTGCGGGGCTGGGCAGAGGCGTGGGCGTGGGAAGTCCCGCGGCGGCCGCCTCCTCCGCCGCCAGGATCTGCGCCTCCTCCGCGGTGCGGATATTGTCCGCCCCCAGCTCCACGGCAACCAGATCGGGCATCTGCGCAAGCAGCTCCGCCACCTCCGGCACGTCCTCGTGGCGCAGCCAGCTCAGATCCAGCTCCTTCTCGTCCACCTTATGGGTGCTGCCGTCGGGAAAGTGCAGCACCGGGGTCGGGGTGGGCTCCGGGGTGGGCTCGGGCGTGGGCTCCGGCGTCGGTTCCGGGGCATCCTCGGAGCTCGGCTCCGGCAGCGTCTCCGGCGCGGCCTCCGGCGGCCCCTCCGGGCTTTCCGGGGCGGCGCTCTCCTCCGCCGCGGCGCCCTCCGGGACCGGCGCGGGCTGCTGCGACATGCTGCAGGCAGAGAGCAGCAGCGGCAGCAGCAATAGGCAGGCGATCAGCTTCTTCATCGTCTCATTCTCCGTCATTCGCCCGGTCCTGGGACCGGGCTTGGATAGAAATATTGTATGCGATCCGACCCTTTTTGTCAAACCCCGACAGAAAAAAGAAGACGATGGCGTCCATCGTCTTCTTTTTCTGTTGGGAAAGGCTCAGCAGAGCCTGCTGCCGGCGGGGACGGAATCGTCCAGCATCAGCAGGTGCAGCTCCTCCTTGCCGTCCGCCTCGCGGGCGGCGGAGAGCAGCATGCCGCAGGACTCCAGGCCCATCATCTTCCGGGGCGGCAGGTTCAAAATGGCCACCACGGTCTTGCCGACGAGCTGCTCCGGCTCATAGAACTCATGGATGCCGGAGAGGATCTGCCGGGGGGTGCCGGAGCCGTCGTCCAGATCGAAGCGCAGCAGCTTCTTGGACTTCTTCACGGCCTCGCATTTCAGCACCTTGCACACCCGCATGTCGCATTTGGCAAAGTCGTCGATCGTCACCTCGGGCAGCACGGGCTCCACCTTGATCTGGGGGCCCTTGGCCTTCTTTTCGGCCTCCTCCAGCTCAGCCAGCATCTTGGGCGCGTCGATGCGGGGGAAGAGGGTCTCGCCCTTGTGGACGGCCACGGCGGCGGGCAGCACGCCGTAGGCACAGGCGGCGTCCCAGCTCCGGGCCTTCTCATCGGCGCCGATCTGGTCAAAGCCCTTGGCGCAGCTCTCCGGAATAAAGGGCGTGAGCAGGATCAGAGCGACCCGCAGGGCCTCCAGCAGGTTATACATGACGGCAGCCAGGCGGGGCTTCTTCGCCTCGTCCCGGGCCAGGACCCAGGGGCAGGTCTCGTCGATGTACTTGTTGGCGCGCTGGATGAGCTTGAAGCACTCCTCCAGGCCCAGGTGCAGCTGGAACTTGTCCATCTGGGCGGAGTAGCGGCCGGCTGCGGCGCGGATCAGGGAGATCAGCTCCTCGTCCAGGGGCTCCGCCTCCCGCTCCTCGATCAGCTTGCCGCCGAAGTACTTCTCCACCATGGCGGTGGTGCGGGAGACCAGGTTGCCCAGGTCGTTGGCCAGGTCCGTGTTGATGGTGGAGATCAGCAGCTCGTTGGTGAAGTTGCCGTCGGAGCCGAAGGGGAAGGTGCGCAGCAGGAAGAAGCGCAGCGCGTCCACCCCAAACTTGTCCGCCAGGATGTAGGGGTCCACCACATTGCCCTTGGACTTGGACATCTTGTCGCCGTTGAAGTTCAGCCAGCCGTGGCCGTAGACCTTCCCGGGCAGGGGCAGCTCCATGCTCATCAGCATGGCCGGCCAGATGATGGAGTGGAAGCGGACGATCTCCTTGCCCACAATGTGCACGTCCGCGGGCCAGAACTTGTCATAATCGTCGTAGCGGTCGTTGAAAAGGCCAAGAGCGGTGCAGTAGTTGAACAGAGCGTCCACCCAGACGTAGACCACGTGGCCCGGGTCGAAGTCCACGGGCACGCCCCAGGTGAAGCTGGTGCGGGAGACGCAGAGGTCTTCCAGGCCGGGCTTGATGAAGTTGTTGATCATCTCGTTGACGCGGGAAGCGGGCTCCAGGAAGGTGCCGGTCTCCAGCAGCTCCTGGACGGGCTTTGCGTATTTGGAAAGGCGGAAGAAGTAGGCCTCCTCCTCGGCGTCGTGGACCTCCCGGCCGCAGTCGGGGCACTTGCCGTCCTTCAGCTGGCTCTCGGTCCAGAAGCTCTCGCAGGGAGTGCAGTACTTGCCCTTGTAGGCGCCCTTGTAGATGTCGCCCTTCTCGTACATCTTTTTGAAGATCTTCTGGATGGAGGCCACATGGTAGTCATCGGTGGTGCGGATGAAGCGGTCGTTGGAGATGTTCATCAGCTTCCACAGGTCCAGCACGCCGTGCTCCCCGGTGACGATCCGATCCACAAACTGCTGGGGCGTGACGCCGGCGGCCTTGGCCTTCTCCTCGATCTTCTGGCCGTGCTCGTCGGTGCCGGTGAGGAACATCACGTCATATCCCCGCAGCCGCTTGTAGCGGGCGATGGCGTCGGTGGCCACGGTGCAGTAGGTGTGGCCGATGTGCAGATTGTCCGAGGGATAGTAGATGGGGGTCGTAATATAAAAGGTCTTTCTGTCCATTCTCTTTTCTCCTGTTTTGGATTGGGTCTGCGCGCTCAGGGTTCTTCGATGATCACTTCGCCGGTGCCGCCGCCTTCGCCGCCGCCCTCATTGCCGCCGCCTTCGTTGCCGCCGCCTTCATTGCCGCCGCCTTCGCCGCCGTCGTCGATGATTACCGCGCCGGTACCTCCGCCGCCGCCCTCGTCGTCGTCATCCTTGAATTTTTCGGGCGGCCATTCGATCTCGTAATCATGCCGGAAGTAGGTGCTGCTGGAGCCCTCCACGGTCTCCAGAAAGTGCCCTTCCGCGTCGTAATAGGTGATCCAGAGATATACGTTCCAGCCGATGTGCACGCTGGGGAATTCCTTGTCGTAGACCGAGTAGGTCTCCGAAGAGAGGCTGACCCAGATGCCGTCGGTGTCGGTGCCCCAGATCTCGATGGTCAGCTCCATGGCGTCGTTGTCGCAGTAGGCCACGATCTTCACCGGGTAGTCCCGGTCGTTGCGGAACTTGAAGTCGGGCTGGGTCCAGCTCACGGTGGCGTCCTGTCCGGCGGGCAGGTAGGTCACGCGGAAATAGTGGCTGGTCCGGTCCACGATGGTCATGCGGGAATAGAGCGTGGCGCAGTACAGGGTGGAGGACACCTGGCAGATGCCGCCGCCCACCTCCTGGACCACCTCGCCGTTGGCGTAGGCGCCGGCCTCCTGGAAGCCGTTGGCGTAGGTGCGCTGACCCACGACCTCGTTATAGGAGAAGGTCTCGCCCGGCAGAAGGATGGTGCCGTTGATCTTGTCCGCAGCCAGGTTGATGTTGTTCACACGGGCCCGGGTGCTGCCGCCGAAGGAGGTGGTCTGCTTGCCCAGGCAATCCTTGAACAGCTCGCCCCGCAGCTTCTCCTCGGTGATCTCCGGTTCCAGGATCTCCAGCGGGATCAGGATCTCCTCCATGGGCTCGGCTTCCTCCCAGAGCTTCCGGGCCGTCTCCAGGTCGAAGGTGCAGCCCACGGTCTCGGGAATGATGTTGAACTCCTTGTCCGCGTAGCGGGCGTTCACCGGCTCCACGTTCAGCTCGTCGTACAGGGCCTGGAAGTCCGGCATCACCGGCTCGCCCTCGATCTTGTCATAGACCAGGCTGGTCTCGCCGTTGAGGAAGGCCTCTTCCACCGCGGCGCAGAGTGCGTCCTCATCCAGATCCAGCTCGCCTGCGCCCTTCACAAAGTGGAGCACCTTCGCGTCGGTGTCGATGAAGTAGCTGTCGCCGGCGGTCTTTTTCCGGAATTCCTCCACCCCGGCCCTGGCGGCGTTCCGGACATAGTCCGGATCCAGCGCCAGATCCTCGGCGGCCACGTTCACGCTGTTGGCGCGGGCATGGAAGTAGGTCTTCACGCTGTCCAGCATGGTGCCCTCGTGGCCGTAGTTGTAGGCCGCGTTCACGGCGTCCTCCGTGCTCATCACCAGGCCCGCCTCTCTGCGGTCCAGCTCAAAGCTCACGTCCATGGGCAGCTCCACCCGGAGGATCATGCTCTCCGGATCTTCCCAGCCGGCTTCCAGCAGCTTCTGCTCCGTCTCTTCCCGGGTCAGCCCGCCCACGTCGATGCCGTTGAGCTGGACATTGGGGAAGTTGGTGTCGCTGTTGGCGATCTTATAGCCGATGACGAGGGCGCCGGCGCCCAGCAGCAGAGCCAGCGAGAGGACCACCAGCAGGGCGACCTTCACGCCTCTCACGATCTGCTTCATCCGGGCGGCGCGCTTTTCGGCCCTGCGCTTGCGCAGCGCCTCCTTGCGCTCCTGTTCCCGGCGGCGGGCTTCCTCCTCCCGGCGCTGCTCCTCCCGGCGCTGCTCCTCGGCGGCCTCCCGCTCTTCCCGCTTGCGCTGGGCGATCCACTCGGCCTTGGCCTTGGCCTCGGCCTCGGCGGCGGCCTTCTCCTCCCGCTTGCGCCGGGCGATCCACTCCCGCTTTTCCCGCTCCTCCGCCTCCTGTCTGGCGCGGGCGGCGGCGCGGGACTCGGTCTTGGGCGCAGGCTTCCCCTGGCGCTGACCGCGGGACGCGCTTTTCACTCTATCGTTGTCTGCAAAATGATTTCCCACTTAAAATTCCCTCATTCTGTCGGCAGTTCATCTTCCGGCTCCGGGTCCGGCTCAACGCTGCGTTCTCTGTGCTTTGCCTCGTAGAGCTCCGCAAAGAGCTCTTCTTCGCCCTTGGGGAGGACGATCTTCTTTTCCTCTTTCTCCGCCTCTTCCATCCAGGGGATGCCCTCGGCCCTGCCGCTGGCATGGGCCTCCAGCAGAATGCCGATGAGGGTGTTGGAGATCAGAAAGCCCGGCACGGTGAAGTGCCAGCGGCCGTCGGTCTGCTCGGCCCAGCCCTTTGCGGCAAAGGCCTGCAGCACCCGATGGATGGGCTTCCAGTCCGACTGGGTGCGTACCCGGTAATCCTGCTCCGATACGCCCCGATTGGTGCGCATGGCCAGCATCAGATATTCCACCGAGCGCTCAAAGGGGTCTACCAGCTGATACTCGTCGATGATGCTGACCTTCCGCTCCACACCGGAGATGTAGCGCTTCAGATCCTTCACGAAGCTGTAGCGCAGATTGCCCACGCAGGAGTGGGCGCCGGGGCCGAAGCCCATGTAGTCGTCCAGGTTCCAGTATTTCAGATTGTGCGCCGACTCGAAGCCCGGCGCGCAGAAATTGGAGATCTCATACTGCCGATAGCCGTAACGCTCCAGCATTTCCGCGGCGTAGGAGTACATGTCCGCCTGCTCGTCCTCCGTGGGCAGCACCGGGGAGTCCTTGTACTCCCGGTACATGGGGGTGCCCTCCTCCAGCTTCAGGCCGTAGCAGCTGATGTGCTCCGGGTGCATCTCCACGATTTTGGCCAGAGACTCCGCCCAGTCGCCCTTGGTCTGGCTGGGCAGGCCGTAGATCAGGTCCATGCTGATATTGTCAAAGCCGGCCTTGCGGGCGGCGGAAAAGGCCAGCTCCGCCTGCTGGAAGTTGTGCCGCCGGCCGATGAGCTTCAGCAGGTCGTTGTTGGTGGCCTGCACGCCGATGGAGATGCGGGTCACGCCGTTCTGCCGCAGCAGCTTCAGATCCTTGTAGCTCATGCTGTCCGGGTTGCATTCCACGGTGACCTCCGCGTCCAGACGCACGTTGCCGTTGCGCTTGAGCACGTCGAAGATCTCCAGCAGATGCTCCGCCCCGTAGTAGCTGGGGGTCCCGCCGCCGAAGTAGACGCTGTCCACCTCGTAGTTGCGGATGCCCCGGGCGGACTCCTCCAGATGGGCGATCAGCGCCCGGTGGTAGTCGGGCATCTGCTCCTCGCAGCCGGCCAGGGAGTAGAAGTCGCAGTAGCTGCACTTGCTGGCGCAGAAGGGGATATGGATATAGATTCCAAGCCTTGGCTTTGTCATAGGCTTCTCCTTAGGAAGTGAAGAGTGAAGAGTGAACTGTTGCGGTGTGCCGCTGCGCGGCACGGATTTAAATCCGTCGCGCTTCGCGCGACACCATCACTTTTCACTTTTCACTTTTATCTGTTCACTTTTTCAAAACAGCTCCGCCACCTGCTCGGCGAAGGACGCGGGATCCTCCACGTCCATGCCGGCGGTCATCTCCGCCAGGACGGACAGGATCTGCGAGAGCTTTTTGGCCTTCTCTTTGTCGTTTTCCCAGGCGTCCTTCAAGGCGGCGAAGGCCTTGTGCTCCGGGTTCAGCTCCAGCACGCGGGTGGCGCGGAGCTTGCGCATCTCCTCGCTGGGGCCGTGGCGGAAGTAGCGCTCCATCTCCAGGGTCAGGGGCCCCTCGCTGGTCAGGCAGCAGGCCTGGGTCGTGAGCTTGCGGCTGAGCCGCACCTTGCTGACGCTCTCGCCCACGGACTCCTTCACGAAGTCCAGCAGCTCCTTGTTCTCGATGTCCCGCTCCTGGGCGGCCTTCTTCTCCTCCTCGGTCTCGAAGCCCAGATCGTCGGTGACCACGTTGCAGAAGCTCTTGCCGTCCTGATCGTGCAGGTTCTCCAGCACCATCTCGTCCAGCGGGCTGGTGAGATAGAGCATCTCGAAGCCCCGCTTGCGCACCTGCTCGCACTGGGGCAGGGCCATGGCCTGCTTGACGCTGGCGGCGGTGGCGTAGTAGATGACCTTCTGGCTCTCGGGCATGGCCTCCACGTATTCCTTCAGGGTAAGGGTACGATCCTCCGAGGTGTAGAAGATCAGCAGATCCCGCAGGAAGTCCTTGTAGCGGCCGTACTCGTCGCAGACGCCCACCTTCAGGTCGTTGCCGAAGTTCTTGTAGAACTCCTGGTACTTGGGCTTGTCCTCCTTCAGCAGCTTTTCCAGTTCCCCTTTGATGCGCTTCTCCAGATTCTGGCCGATGATGCGCAGCTGGCGGTCATGCTGCAGGATCTCGCGGGAGATGTTCAGCGAGAGATCCGGGGAGTCCACCACGCCCTTGACGAAATCAAAGTAGTCGTGCAGCAGCTTGTCGCACTTCTCCATGATCATGACGCCGTTGGAGTAGAGGGTCACGCCACCCTTATTGTCGCCGGAAAAGGCGTTTTCATTCTCCTCGCCGGGAACGAAAAGCATGGCCTTGTAGCTCACGGCGCCCTCGGCGTTCACGCGCACCAGAGCGCAGGGATCCTTGCGGTCCCGGTTCTTCTCCTTGTACCACTGGATGCAGTCGTCGTCGGTGACCTCGCTCTTGCTGCGCTGCCAGATGGGGATCATGCTGTTGACGGTCTCGTTTTCGGTGACCATCCGGTACTCGTATTTGGGGCTGCCGTCGTCGTTCTTCTCGCCGGTCTCGAAGCGCTCCTGGTGCTGCACGTCCATCTTGATGGGCCAGCGCACATAGTCGGAGTACTTGCGGATCAGGGCCTTCAGCTTCCAGACCTCCAGATAGGAGCCGTAGATCTCCTCGTCCGTATCGGGCTTGATGTGCATGATCACATCGGTGCCCACGGTCTCCTTTTCGATGGGGGTCACGGTGTAGCCGTCGGCGCCGGTGCTCTTCCACTCCACGCCCTGCTCCTCGCCGAACTTGCGGGAGCGGACGGTGACCTGATCGGCCACCATGAAGGCGGAGTAAAAGCCCACGCCGAACTGGCCGATGATGCTGAGATCCTCGGCCTTTTCGCCGTCCATCTCGCCCTTGAACTGGAAGGAGCCGGACTTGGCGATGACGCCCAGGTTGCTCTCGGCCTCCTCCAGGGTCATGCCGATGCCGTTGTCGCGCACGGTGATGCTGCGCTCGTCTTTATTCACAAGGATGTCGATGCGGAAATCGTCCCGGTTCAGTCCCACGCTGTCGTCCGTCAGGGACAGGTAGCACAGCTTGTCGATGGCGTCGGACGCGTTGGAGATGATCTCACGCAGGAAGATCTCCTTATTGGTGTAAATGGAATTGATCATCAGGTCGAGCAGACGCTTGCTTTCGGCCTTGAACTGCTTCTTGCTCATGGTTTGTTGACTGCCTCCACATATCGTTCCGCCGCCCCCTATAAAGGGCATGACGGTAGTTTTACAAAGATACAGTATACCACAAATCTTCCAAATTTCAACACCGGGAAGGGTACTTAAGAAAGATTCAGATTTCCCCCGCGCCGGGGGCCGGCGCATTGACTTGTACGCTTTCGCGTGTTAAAATATAGGCAATCAAGCACGGAAAGGAAGCGATCCATATGATTCTCACACCCGAGCAGCAGGCCCTGCTGGACGGCAAGGAAGGCGAGATTATGGCCAAGATCGTCAAGACCCTGGTCATGTACGGCGAAGCCTTCGGAGCCAAGCGCATGGTGCCTGTCACCAGCAAGTACGGCCACACGGTGATCTCCTTCGGTCTGGAGGTCATGAAGCCGGTCTACGATCTCTACGACAAGCTGATCGAGGCGGGTCTTCCCGAGGGGCAGAAGTTCACCGCCGACCCCAAGCCCCTGGACCCCAAGGTCCCCTCCTCCCTGCTGGACGACCTGGTGTTCAAGAAGATCATGTACACCCAGCAGAAGCGCTATGAGGAGCAGGTGCGGAAGCTGGGCATCACCAGCGACGA
Organism: Oscillospiraceae bacterium; assembly: GCA_017428565.1. Lineage (GTDB taxonomy): Bacteria > Bacillota > Clostridia > Oscillospirales > Oscillospiraceae > Limivicinus. The sequence goes on along the minus strand of JAFRQP010000062.1, from coordinate 2,744 downwards.
GGACTATACCTGCGCCTGCTACCTGGATCAGGTGGGCAACGTCCCCCGGAAGGGCGATGTGCTCTCCTGGGCGGAATCTTCCGCCGTGGTCTACGCGAATTCCGTTCTGGGCGCCCGCTGCAACCGCAACTCCGGCATGCTGGAGCTGATGGGCAGCATCGCGGGCTTTGTGCCGGAGTTCGGGCTGCTCACCGACGAGGGGCGCAAGGCAACCTGGATTATCGAAGTCAAGTGCGAGAAGAAGCCCGAGGCCCAGCTGCTGGGCTCCGCCATCGGCATGAAGGTAATGGAGGAGGTGCCCTACGTCAAGGGTCTCAGCAAGTGGCTGGGCCAGGAGCTCAACGACGAGGCCAAGGCCTATCTCAAGGACTTCGGCGCCGCCACCGCCTCCAACGGCGCGGTGGGGCTCTACCACATCGAGCATCTGACCCCGGAGGCGAAGGAGCAGGGCGAGAGCCTGATCGCCGAGGGCGCCCAGGTCTACGTCATCGACGACGCCGAGCTGCAGCGGGTCAAGGACAGCTACCCCGTCATCTGGAAAAAGCCCGACGCCAAGCCCGAGCTCTGCTTCGTGGGCTGCCCCCACATGTCCCTGCAGCAGCTGAAGGACTGGGCCGCCGCCGTGCGGGAGGGGCTGGAGAAGAACGGACGCAAGAAGGTGGCCGTGCCCACGGTGTTCACCGCGCCGGTTCCCGTCATCAAGGAATTTGAGCAGACCATGGACGCCTATTATCTCAAGCAGAGCGGCGTAGTGCTCAGCTATATCTGCCCGCTGATGTACATGAACAATCCCCTCTGCAAGAAGAAAGCCGTCATCACCTCCTCCAACAAGCTGCGCACCTACACCAGCGCGCGCTATTACACCGAGGCGGAGATCCTGAACATCATCACGGGAGGTGCCAAATGAGACAGTTTCAAGGACGGGTCGTGGTGCCCGGCGAGTGCAGGGCCGAGGCTCTGGTGAGCCACGGCGGCTTCAACACCCTGGCCAGCTACCAGATGGCCCTGATGTTCGGGGACAAGGCCGTGAAGTGCGGCGACCAGAACAACCCCGACCTCTATAAGAAGTCCATGATCGGCAAGGCCCTGTGCCTGCCCCAGACCATCGGCTCCACCACCGGCGGCATGGTGCTCTTCACCGTCTGCTCCTACAACAAGCAGCCGGCCTGCATGCTCTTCTCCAAGCCCATCGACTCTCTGGCCGCCTCCGGCGCCATTCTGGCGGACGTGTGGACGGACGCGAAGATGCCCGTGGTGGACAATCTGGGCGAGGAATTCCTGGCCTTCGTGAAGGACGGGATGGAAATCAGCGTGGGCGAGAACGGTCTCGTCACCGTGGAATAAGGAGGCGCGACGCATGAAGCTGACTCAGGAACTGCTGCAGAGCTATGCAAGGCTCATCGTGCGCTCCGGCGCAAACGTGCGCCCGGGGCAGGTGGTCCAGCTGACCATCTCGGTGGATCTGGTCCCCTTTGCCGAAATGCTGGCGGAGGAGTGCTACCGGGCCGGGGCCAAAAAGGTCAACGTGGACTGGAGCTGCGACGCTCTCACCCGGCTGCATTTTCAGTACGCGGAGGAAGAGGTGCTGGGCACCGTTCTGGAGTGGGAGGAGGCCAAGGCCAGGCAGATGACCGCGGACCTGCCCTGCCGGATCTTTATCGCCTCCGAGGACCCGGACGCTCTGGCGGGCATCCCGCCGGAGAAGCTGTCCAATGTGGGGCGCAGCCGGGCCAAGGTCCTGCGGCCCTATCGCAGCGCCATCGACGGCAAGCACCAGTGGGTCATCGCGGCCTACCCCTCGGAAAAGTGGGCGAAGAAGTGCTTCCCCGCCCTTTCGGCGGAGGACGCGGTGGCCAGGCTCTGGGACGCGGTGCTGCGCACCGTGCGCATCGACGGGGAGCATGACCCGGTGGCCGCCTGGCAGGCCCACACCGAATTCATCGGCGCCAAGGCCGCCTGGCTCAACGCACAGGCCTTCCGTTTCCTGCGCTACCGCAGCGCCAACGGCACCGATTTCACCGTGGAGCTGATCCCGGAGGCCCGCTGGGAGGGCGCAGGCGCGGTGAATTCCGTCAACGGCGCCTTCTACATCCCCAATATGCCCACGGAGGAGATCTTCACCTCCCCGCTGGCCGGGAGCTGCGAGGGGACCCTGGTCTCCACCAAGCCCCTCAGCTGGAACAGCCAGCTCATCGAGAATTTCTCCATCACCTTTGAAAAGGGCCGCGCCGTCTCCTGCAAGGCGGAGAAGGGCCAGACCCTGCTGGAGCAGATGATCGCCATGGACGAGTGCTCCTGCATGCTGGGCGAGGTGGCCCTGGTGCCCAAGGAGAGCCCGGTGAACCGCTGCGGCTTCCTGTTCTACGAGACGCTGTTCGACGAAAACGCCTGCTGCCATATGGCCCTGGGTTCCGGCTTCAAGGAGGTCCTGCCCGGGGGCGACGATCTCACCGTCGCCCAGGCGAAGGAGCGCGGCGTCAACGACTCCATCATCCACGTGGACTTTATGGTGGGCAGCGAAGATCTGGCCATCGACGGCGTCAGGGCCGACGGCAGCGTCGTCCCCGTTTTCCGGGACGGCACCTGGGCCTGAGCCCGCTGACAAAATCAAAACCACCACTGAAGTGGTGGTTTGCATGAGCCCTAGAAGGGCACGATACAGGCAGAACCCCTCAAGGGGCATCGAAGTTTGGTTCCCGCATTACCTCTACAGGCCGCCGCTAAAGCGGCCTGTTTTTATGCCT
>JAFRQP010000061.1 GCA_017428565.1 Oscillospiraceae bacterium | reverse complement strand
AGGGCGCCTTCACATAAGGAGACGACAGGTTTTGAGCGGCTCTTTTCCGCCCATCCTGCATAGAAAAATCCGGAAATACATCAAGTATTCCCGGATTTTTCTATATTGTCTGATCGAAAAAGCCCTCGCTCAAAACTGCTCCGCACGCAAAAAGAGAGATTTTTGTGTCGGGCAAGGCGAAAAGCGCAGGAATCCTGGACATGGATTGCGAGCATTTTCAACGCAGCCCGGCGCGAAAATATCCTTTTTGCGCTGCCGCATCCTTGTGTGAGGGCGCCCAATGCGCCTCTGTGTTTTTCTATGTTCGACTTCCCCCGAGGGGCGCTAAGCTCACAGCTCCAGCAGGTATTTGTACGCGTCCTCCCGGGGATTTTCAAAGCCCACATCCTCGATCCGGTTCAGCCGATAGCCGCAGTCGGCAAAGACCCGCTGCATGGCGGCGTTGGAGGCGCGGGTCTCCCCGCAGTACTTCCCCATACCGCGGCGGGACAGCTCCTCCCGGGCGTAGTCCAGAAGCCGGTGCGCCAGACCCCGGCCCCGGTAGTCCGGGTGGACGGAGAGGTTCATGATCTTCACATAGTCCTTCTCCCCCTGCCAGTTGTAGAGAAAGACGTCCCCGATCAGCTTCTCCCCGTCCAGCAGGGCCCAGTAGATCGCCCGCTGGTCGGCCAGCAGCTCGCGCCAATCCTCTTCCTTCCAGAAATCTGTAGGAAAGCAAAGCCTGTTGAAGGCGATCAGCTCCGCCTCCCGCTCCGCTCCGAGCCTTTGGACGCAGAGGCCGCTGCGCCCGGCCGCAAGCCCCGCGGCGGAGCAGTCCCGGAAGTCCCCGGGTCTCAGCTCGTAGTCCACCGAGGATTGCCACGCGCCCAGCTGATCCTGCCAGGCGTCGGTGTTGACCCGCAGCTGCCGGAAGCCCAGCAGCTCGTACACATGCCGGGCCCGCCGGTTTTCCCGGTTCGTGTCCAGCGCGATCCGCCCATAGCCCCGGGAAAACAGCTCCCGGATCAAGAGGCTCAGAGCCACGCGGCCCAGGCCCTTTTCCTGACAATCGCGCTCGCAGATCTTGATGCCGATCTCCGCGGTACGCTCCTCCGCCCGGGACCAGCTCATCTCCCCGATGGGCCGGCCGGCCAGCTCGAGGATCAGCACGCGGCCCCGCTCGTCGCTGCCCCGGGCCAGCTGCCCGCGGACCTTTTCCGCCCTGGTGCCCAGACCCAGGGGAAAGCCGGCGTGGGCCATGACCGCCCCGTCGTTCCACCAGGCCGCAAGCTGCTCCGCGTCCGCGGCCGCGGCGTCGCGGATCAGAAGATCTCCCGATTGAATCTGCATATGCTGCCTCCTCCGCGCTCCGGACGCCGGGGCGCGAGCGCAAAAGCGTTTTCCGAAGCCTCGCCCCCGCCGCGGCGGAGGGGGAGGGCCCCGTTCTCACGGACACTATACCACAGGCCGCCGTCAAAAACAACCGAGCCGCAAAGCCCCCCGAAAAGCGGAAGAGGATCCTCTTCAGGCGCGGGGCAGCCTCCGCTGCTGCGCGGCGGCAAGCGCTCGCGCGAAAAGAAGCGGGGAAAGGGATTGCGCAGCGCGCGGATTTCATGTAAAATCGAAGAAGAGATCCAAAAGAAAGGGCTTGTGCCTATGAGGACATGGACGAAGGAGGAACGCTATCGCGTTCTGAAGGACGCCGGGGAGATTCGCGAGCTGCATGCTCAAATCGCGCGGTCCGATTATCGCCAGCTGTATCATATTCAGCCCGTCACCGGGCTTTTGAACGACCCCAACGGCTTTGTGTTTCATGACGGCGTCTGGCATCTCTTCTATCAATGGTGCCCCTGGGGCGCGGTGCACGGACTCAAGTACTGGTACCATACCGTGTCAAGGGATCTGGTGACCTGGAAGAATGTGGGCCCCTGCATCCGCCCGGATACGGAATTTGACAACAAGGGCGCGTACTCCGGCTCCGCCCTGCCCACAGAGGACGCCGTCTGGCTCTACTATACCGGGAACCACCGGGACGAGGACTGGACACGCAAGTCCTATACCTGCCTTGTGAAGCTGAGAGACGACGGCGGGGCGGAGAAGCTCCCGCCGCTGTTCGGCCCGAATCCGGGGTATACCGAGCATCAGCGCGATCCGAAGATCATCCACAACAAGGAAAACGGGAAGTATTATCTGGTGATCGGCGCGCAGACCATGGAGAAAAAGGGCTGCGTGATGATCTATGCCTCCGACGCGCCCACGAAGGATTGGCATTTTGCCGGACAGTTGAAGGTGCCCGGCTTCGAAGACTTCGGGGATATGTGGGAGTGCCCGTCGATCGAGACCATCAGCGGCTACGACGTGCTGCTCTTCTGCCCCCAGCATTTGAAGCTTCCCGGCCGGGGAGAGAGCGTGCACCACAGCGGCTACCTGCTGGGGCATATGGATTGGGAGACGCTCACCTTTACGCCGGACAACACCCATTTTCACGTGCTGGATTTCGGCTTTGATTCCTACGCGGCGGAATGCGCCGCCAATCCGAAGGATCAGAACAAGGCGACGCTGGTGGCCTGGATGGGACTTCCGGACGCGGCCTATCCCACCGATGAGGAGGACTGGTCCGGCTGCCTGACCCTGCCGCGGGAGCTGCGCGTGCGGGATCGGCGTCTGATTCAGCAGCCGCTGGACACCCTGCGCGCCCTTCGCGGGAAAAAGATCGATCTCGAGTCCACGGATCTGCTGCCGCGGGTGTGCGAGATGGAAGCGATCAGCCGCGGAGGCGATCTGGAGCTGCGCCTCTTTGCGCGGGAGGACGGTTCGGGCGGCCTGCGCATCGCCTATCTGGACGCGGAGAAAACCATCACTGTGGATCGCTCCGGCCTGGCGCGCCGCTTTAACACGGAGCAGGGAGAAGCGCGGGTGCGCCCGCTGCCGAAGGGGCTCTTCCACCTGCGCATCTTCATCGACCGCAGCTCGGTCGAGATTTTCGTGAACGACGGCGACGCGGTGTTTTCCTCCCGCATTTTCCCGACGGCGGGGGAGGAGAGCTTCCTTGTGAAGGGCGACGCTTCGATCCATCTCTGGGAGCTGAACCGGGCCGTGGAAGACGATTTCGCCGTGGAATAAGGCGAGGGAAGGCGGAGCTTCGACCGGCTTTTGAACCGGTCGATGAAAGCCGCCTAGCATATCCCATACGCAAATGCCTTACACGTTCCTGAAGGGAGATAATTGATAATCGGATTTACCTTCCATAAATTCCACAATATCATCAACTGCAAGCTCTACGTTGATGGGATGCCAGTGGGTTCCTTTTGTTTGTTTTGAATCCATTACATCCAAAACAAAATATCCGTCGTATTCGTACAAATAGATGATCTGCCCATGAGATTTTCCGACAATGATAGGACAATCCACAGTAAAACCATCATCCAGCGCAGACGTAGAGGTCAAGATTAGCTCGTATCTGTCTTTCAAATGTTCGTATACTTTTAAAACATCATCAACGGTAATATCAAAATAAGACATATGGAATCCCCCATAGAAGTAGATTTATGTTTTTTTTATTATACCAAAATCTCGTTGTAATTCAATGATAGAATGCTTCAAGTAACAGCAGCAAAATCTGTAAACGTCAGAACAAGAAAACCTCTTTTGCCTTGGTAGACAAAAGAGGTTTCTTTGATGGCGCAAAAGGAGGGATTCTCCCACCTTGCGGGGCCCGAAAAACCGTTCGGGCTTACGCTGATCCTCCGGTTTTTCGACCGCTGCGGAGATTGCGGATTCCCTTCATCCGCCACCGGCGGCGGGAATCCGCAATCCCCTCGCGCGCTCCGCGCGCTCGGAATCATAATTCCACCTTCTTCTATGCCAAAAAAGAACCACCCTTTTGGGTGGTTCTTTTTTGACGCAGAAGGAGGGATTTGCGTGCATTCCTTTTTGCCTTGTGGGGGACGGCAAAAAGGAATCAAGGAATCGACCAGTTTTTGAACTGGTCGATGAAAGCCACCTGCGTGGCTTTCGGACATGATTCAAATCCCTCCTCTGGCATAAAAAGAGACTACCCAAAGGTAGTCTCTTTTTATGGCGCAGAAGGAGGGATTTGAACCCTCGCGCGCTTTATACACGCCTACTCCCTTAGCAGGGGAGCCCCTTCGGCCTCTTGGGTACTTCTGCATGCCGCCCGAGTATATTATCACAGCGCCGCTGGCTTGTCAAGAAAAATGTACGGGATAGCGCGCAGATAGGATGAAGGGGTGAAGAAATGGAGGAACGCGCCACGGCGGCGGGGACTTTGCCTCCCTCTCCGAGGGAGGTGGCGTCCGCCGATCTCACGCCAGGCGGACGACGGAGGGAGTTCCCATGACCGCGGGATGGGTAAGTCCCTCCCTGCGGTGGTGGTCGAGGCTGTCCCGTGACGGCGGGCGCATCGTGATGCGCCCCCACGGCGTCAGTCTATCACCGTTCGCTCTCACTTCCCCACGCAGAAGCGGCGGAAGATGCGGTCGGTGACGTCCTCACGGACGCTGCGCCCGGTGAGCTCGCCCAGGGCGGCCATGGCCCCCTCGGTCTCTGTCAGCACCAGATCCGGCGTCAGACCCTGCTCCATGGCCTCCAGCGCGGCGCGCAGCGCTTCGGCCGCCCGGGCCACGGCGTCCCGCTGGCGGGCGTTGGTGAGGATCTCGCCCGCCGGGGCCTCCGGCAGGGGGAAGAGGGCCGCGATGGCCGCCTCCAGCGCCTCCAGACCCTGGCCGGTGAGGCTGCTCACCGGGATCACGGGCAGAGGCGTGTCGATCTCCTCCGTCACCGCGGCCAGATCCCGCTTGGAGAGCACCACCAGACCCCGCTTCGCCGTCTCCGCGGCCCGCAGGATCTCCCGGTCCTCGTCGCTGTAGTCCCGGCTGCCGTCCACCACGGCCAGCACCAGCTCCGCCTGCTCCAGGGCGGCCCGGCTGCGCAGGACCCCCAGGCGCTCCACCTCGTCCTCCGTGTCCCGGATGCCGGCGGTGTCGATCAGCCGCAGGCAGAGCCCGCCCAGCCGCAGCCGCTCCTCGATGGTGTCCCGGGTGGTGCCGGGGACGGCGGTGACAATGGCCCGGTCATAGCCCAGCAGGGCGTTCAGCAGAGAGCTTTTGCCCGCGTTGGGCCGGCCCACGATGGCGGTGGGGATGCCCGCATTGAGAAGCCGGCCTCGCTCGAAGCTCCTGAGCAGCCGGTTGAGACGCTCCAGCGCCTCCTCCATGGTCGCCCGGTAGTCCCGGAGGCGGAAGTCCTCGATGTCCTCGTCCGGGTAGTCCAGCACCGCGTGGTAGTGTGCGCTGATGTCCGAGAGGGCGGAATAGATGGCCTCGGCCCGGCGGTGGATGGCGCCGGAGAGCTGCCCGGCGGCGTTGCGCAGGGCCTCGTCGCTCTCCGCGTCGATGAGATCGGCCACGGCCTCCGCCTCCGAGAGGCCCAGGCGGCCGTTGAGGAAGGCCCGCTTGGTGAATTCCCCGGGCCCGGCCTGCCGGGCGCCCAGGGCGAAGAGCTCCTCCAGAAGCGTGCGCAGCAGCAGGGGGGAGCCGTGGCACTGAAATTCCACGGTGTCCTCGCCGGTGTAGCTGTTGGGGGCGCGGCTCACGGTGGTCAGACACAGATCCAGCAGGCTCCCGTCCCGGCGGCAGAGCCGGCCGTAGCAGAGCTTCCGGTCCGGCTGCGCCTCAAGGGGGAGCTCCCCCGCGGGGCGGAACAGCCGCCCGGCCAGCGCGATCACGCCCTCGCCGGAGAGGCGGACGATGCCGATGGCGGCAACCTGGGCGCCGGTGGCGATGGCGGCGATGGGTTCAGACATAAGCGACCTCCAAAAGAAAGAAGGGGAAGGGGACAGGCCCCTCCCCGTGTGGATGAAGGAATGAAGACATGAAGGAATAAAGGAATGAAGGAAGGTTGACCCCTTCCGTCAGCGGCAGGGAGGTTCGCGATGACAGGGAGGGGGATCTCGTCCTCTCAAAACTCGAAACTCAAAACTCTCAATGCTCCCGGCGCGCTTCCCGGGCGGCGCGGGCGGCCTTTTCGTCCTGCCGCTCAGAGACGAAGTAGCTCAGAGACAGCAGACTGTCGGAAAAATGCACGTTTTCCACAATGACGCTGCTGTTGGGCTCCGTGAGCTCCACATTGGTGAAGTTCCAGATGGCCTCCACCCCGTGGGCGGTCAGAAGGCGGGTGACGGGGATGGCGGCGTCCTTGGGAACGGCGAGCACGGCGATATCGGTCTCATGCTCGTCCAGATACTGGGGCAGCTCCTCCACGGACAGCACCGGGACCTTGTTGAATACGGTGCCCACGACCTCCGGCTTCACGTCGAAGGCGGCGGTGAGCTGAAAGCCCCAGTCGCTGAAGCAGAAGTTGTCGATCAGCGCGTGGCCGATGTTGCCCACGCCGATGAGCACCGCCCGGTAATTCCGGTCCATGCCCAGGATGGCGGCCACCTGGGCCCGGAGCGTGGGCACGTGGTAGCCGTAGCCCTGCTGGCCGAACTCCCCGAAGCAGCTGAAGTCCTGCCGGATCTGAGACGGCGTCAGCCCAAGCTGCTTTCCCAGCTCCGAGGAAGACACCCTGCTGACCCCCTGGGCGCTCAGCTCGTCCAGCTTGCGCAGATAGCGGGGCAGCCGGCGGATCACGTTGTTGGAAACCTTCAGACGTTTCATGTTTCTGCTCTCCTTGTCCGACCAATCATTTTGTTTATTTTATCACATTCTGTTTCCGCATGCAAGTGCGGGTTTTCCCACATTTTTTCAAAGAGAAAGGTCCCTGGGGCGGAAAAAATGCGCCGGGGGACTGGCGCCGGGAAAAAGAATCTGCTATACTGAACTACAAGCGTTAACACTTTGAAGAAAAGCGGGGGAAGGGACGCCGAAGCCCTTTCCTTCTAAAGAAAGCGAGGTTGCATCTTATGCCAGAGAACAGACCCCAGGGTCGTAAAACCAAAGTCTCCGGACAGAGCACCGGAGCCTATCGGCGCGGCGAGGGCCAGAACACCGGTCCCGTGGGCAGCGCCGGCAGCAACCCCAACCGCCCCAACCGCCCCAGCCGGCCCGCCGGCCAGGGCATGAGCCGCGCCGCCAAGGCCGGCGGCGGCGGTGGCATCCTCATCGTCATCATCCTTGTCCTTATCATGCTATTGAAAGGCGGCGGCCTGGGCGGCCTGCTGGGGGGCGGCGATGACAGCGCGCTTTCCGGCGGCAGCGCCTACAATGATGTGAGCGCCAACCCCTACGGGAACCTGATCCCCGGCGGCAGCGGTTCCGGCAGCGGCAGCACGACGAGCAGCGCGAACCCCTACGCCAACCTTCTGGCCGGCGCCTCCTACTCCGGCAGCGCCCAGGAGGTCAACTCCGGCGCTGTGGACACCAGCGTGGCCTCCGGCGCGCGGGACAAGTACACCCGCATCCTGGGCAACCAGCGGGATGAGGTCACCATCCTGATCTACATGTGCGGCACGGACCTGGAGTCCCGCAGCGGTATGGCCACCAAGGACCTGACCGAGATGACCCGTGCCACCATCGGCCCCAATGTCCACGTGCTGGTCTACACCGGCGGCTGCGCCCGGTGGAACAACAGCGTGATCAGCAGCCGGCAGAACCAGATCTACGAGGTGCAGAGCGGCGGTCTCAAGCGTGTGGTGGACAACCACGGCACCGGCGCCATGACCGACCCCGCCACGCTGACCCGCTTCATCCAGTGGGGCGCCAAAAACTACCCCGCCAACCGCTATATGCTGATCCTCTGGGATCACGGCGGCGGCTCTGTCAGCGGCTACGGCTATGACGAGAACAACAAGCGCAGCGGCTCCATGCCTCTGGAGGGCATCGACCGGGCGCTGAAGGACGGCGGCATCCAGTTCGACATCGTGGGCTTCGACGCCTGCCTGATGGCCACCGTGGAGACCGGTCTCATGCTGGAGCCCTACGCGGACTACATGATCGCCTCCGAGGAGACCGAGCCCGGCATCGGCTGGTACTACACCGACTGGCTCACCAAGCTCTCCAACAACACCTCCATGCCCAGCGTGGACATCGGCAAGAACATCGTGGACGACTTTGTCCGCACCTGCTCCAGCCAGTGCCCGGGCCAGTCCGCCACCCTCTCGGTGGTGGATATCGCGGAGCTCTCCGCCACGGTGCCCGATGCCATGCGGGACTTCTCCAAGTCCGTCATCGGTTTGATCCAGAACGACGGCTTCCAGCAGGTCTCCAACGCCCGCAACGGCGCCCGTGAGTTTGCCCGCAGCACCGCCATCGACCAGATCGACCTGGTCCACTTCGCCAGGAACCTGGACACCGCGGAGAGCCGCGCTCTGGCCGAGGCTCTGCTGGGCGCGGTGAAGTACAACCGCACCTCCTCCAACATGTCCAACGCCTATGGCCTCTCCATCTACTTCCCCTATCGGAAGACTGCCAATGTGGACAAGGCCGTGAAGACCTACCAGGCCATCGGCATGGATTCCAGCTACTCCCAGTGCATCCGGGAGTTTGCCAGCATGGAGGTCAGCGGCCAGGTGGCCTCCGGCGGCAGCAACAACCCCTATGCCAGCCTTTTTGGCGGCGGCTACAGCGGCGCCTCCTCCAGCAGCTATGATCTGACCGGCCTGCTGGAGGGCTTCCTGGGCGGCGGCGATTTCGGCGCCATCCCGGGCCTCTCCTCCGGCAACACCGGCTTCCTCTTCGGCCGCAGCATCAGCACCGAGGACACCGCCGCCTACATCGCGGCCAACCACTTCGACCCCACTAAGCTGACCTGGACCCAGAACGCCGCCGGCGAGTATGTGATCGCCTTGCCCGAGGAGCAGTGGGCCATGGTGGAGGGCCTGGCGCTGAACCTCTTCCTGGACGACGGCGAGGGCTACCTGGACATGGGCCTGGACATGGTCTTTGATTGGGACGAGGACGGCGCCCTGCTGGCGCCCCAGGAGCGCAGCTGGGTGGCCATCAACGATCACCCGGTGGCCTACTACCACGAGTACGCCGTGGACAACGGCTTCTACGGCTACGTGCCCGCCGAGCTCAACGGCGAGCGGGTGGAGCTGCTGATCCGCTTCGACGGCGAGACCGGCGAGGGCGCGGTCATCGGCATCCGCACGGTCTACGAGGACCAGGAGCTTCAGGAGCTGCCCAAGACCCAGACTGAGCCGGGCGAGCCGGTGGACCTGGAGAACACCAGCGACGCCGACGCCCAGACCAATATCCGCCTCCTGCAGCCCGGCGACCGGCTGGACTTTCTCTGCGACTACTACCGCTACGACGGGACCTATGAGAACAGCTACTACCTGGGCGCGCCCCTGATCATCGGGGAAGACGGCGTGAAGGTCGAAAACGTCCCCCTGGACGAGAGCGACCGCCCGGTCTACACCTTCCGCTTCACCGACCTCTACCAGCAGCACTACTGGACAGAGAGCCTGCGCGGCTGATCCGTTCTGCGTTCTGAGAATCCCCCCGCCCGCTGAACGCTGAACCCGGAACGCGGAACCCCCATTCCCCACTTTGCCTTGAATTTCCAGGTTTTTGCCCGGATATTAAGAAAAATTATGTTTTCTTTTTCCCGAAGCTGTGGTACAATACCGCTGCAAACATAAGTGGACGAATCGCCTTTTGCATGTTATGGTTAGGAGGTTTTATCCGTGAAAAAGCTGCTTGCTCTGATTTTGATCCTTGCCGCGGTCTTCGCCCTGGCGGCCTGCGGCGAAACCAAGGAGGCCGAGGTCGTGGAGAATGTGGACCCCGGTGACAACAACATGGTCATCGAGACGCCTCCCGCCATCGTCAGCGGCCCCGACACGCCTGTGGAGTACGCCCCGGTGGAGACGCTGCCCACCACCGCGCCCACCACGGTGCCTGTCGAGGTGCCCACCGCGACGCCCGCCCCCACTCCCGCGCCCGAGGCCAGCGCCGACGACAATTCCGACGGACAGGAGGGTGAGATCGAGTTTGCCGACGATACCGGCGACATGTACTACCCCACCGCCACCCAGGAAGAGAAGTTCTATGCCAAGATCGGCTACACCACGGTGGATTGGGCCAACTTCCGCGTGGGCCCCGGCACCAATTACAAGATCTATGAGAGCCTGCCCAAGGGCACCATGGTAAAGATCCTGGGCTACGAAGGCGGCTGGTGCAAGATCTGGTACAACGATTCCGTGATCGGCTACGTGGCAGGGGAGTTCATCTCCGAAAAGGCGCCCTGATCCAAGAGAATAACGAGAAAAACCCAGCCTCGCTTCAGTGAGGCTGGGTTTTTGCATGAAGGAGAAGGATCGAAGGGCTTTCTTCTTTCGAAGCCGCGCTTCATTCCTCCGATTGCTCCGCCTCCGGCGCGTCCTCGTCGCCGTGGCGCTTGCGGTAGAAGGTATAAAACAGCGTGGAGCCGCCGGCCACCAGCAGATTCACCGCGATGGCGCCCCAGAACCAGGGCGAGCTCCGGTCCTCCACCTTCATGCCCACCACCGTGGCGGTGAGGATGTCGGCCATGAAGCCCAGCACGCCGCCCACCACGTATTTTACGTAGGGCATCCGGGTGTTGCCCAGATACAGGCTCACCACGTCGCAGGGCAGGATGCCGATGATGCGGATCAGAAAGGCCAGAAAAAACTCGTTGCGCCGGCGCAGGGCCCGCAGCTCCCGCAGACGTTCGTGCTTTTCCTGCAGCTTCACCGTCATGTCCGGCCCGGCGCCCCGGCCGATGAAGTAGGGGATGCTCAGGGTGAGGGCGGTGCCCAGAGTGGCGATCAGAATGGCCGCCGGCAGCGGGAACAGGGCCCCGCAGGCCGCCATCAGCACCAGGATCGGGAACATGAGGGACACGCTCTTCAGCGCGAAGAGCAGCAGCAAAAACAGCGCCACCATCAGGGGCTTGTCGTCGGTATAGGTCCGGACGGCCTCCTTGATCATGTCAACAGAGGGCTTCTCCCCGCTGAGCCACAGCCACAGCCCCAGGGCGGTGAGCCCGATCAGGGGCAGCGCCCGCAGAAATAGCCGCCACAGCCGCAGACCCAGGGCTTCCTTTTTCGCTTCTGTCATGCTTCCTCCTCCCGCCCGGGGGCGGATCCTTTTCCGTTTGTCCGGGGGCGCGGAAAACGCTCGTCCGGAATGCAAACCTATTTTACACAAGATCGGAATTTTGTCCAGCCTCTCCGTTGAAAAAACAGAAAAAACATGATATAATCTCTTTTAACTATGAAAAGGAGCCGCCTTATGCAGCTGGAAGAACTGAAGCTGGTGGCAGCCGGCAACCTCATCAACCTCCGCACCGCCGCAGGGCTTACCCAGGCGGAGCTGGGGGCAAAACTGAATTATTCCGACAAGAGCATCTCCAAGTGGGAGCGGGGCGAGGCCATCCCGGACGCCTATGTGCTGACCCAGATGGCGGAGCTCTTCGGCGTGACGGTGGACTACATCCTCTCCTCCCACACGAGCTGGGAGCCCACCCGGACGGCGGAGGATCCCAAGCAGGACGTGGTGTACAGCACCAGCGTCATCATCGCCATCGCCGTGCTGGGGGTCTGGACCCTGGCGCTGACGGCTTTCGTGGCCCTGTGGCTGGCGGATATGGTGCGCTGGAAGATCTTTGTTGCGGCCTTCCCGGTGTCGGTGCTGACCTGGATGGTGCTGCTGTGCATCTTCAAGCGGACGCACTATCTGAAATATGTGGTGGCGCTCTTTGTGCTGAGTCTGTTCGGCGCCTTTTATCTGCTGTTCCTCAACCACAACCCCTGGCAGATCTTTCTCATCGCCGTGCTGGCGGAGGCGCTGGTCTTCCTCAGCTTTCATGTGCAGAAGCGGCCGAAGAAGGGAACCGCGGCCAAAATGGAGAAAGCGGGCAACGAAGCCGAAAGCCCTTGAAAACACGGATATTCTACGAATCGTAGAGTGAGCGGAGCGTCCCCGGTAGAGAAAAAACCGGGGGCGCTCCCGTTTTGTAGAGCGGGCGGGCCGGATGGTGGATTGCCTCTTGCGGCGAAAGCGGGTATCCTGTAGGCTGGAAAAACAGGAAAGGAGACTTCCCGATGAGCTATATTCTCAGCTGCTGCTCCACCGCCGATCTGAGCAAGGAGCATTTTGAAAAGATCCACGTCAACTACGTCTGCTTCCACTACGCCCTGGACGGGGTGGAGTATCCGGACGATCTGGGCCAGTCCATCCCCTTTGAGGATTTCTATGACCGCATGACCAAGGGGGCGGACACCAAGACCTCCCAGGTCAGCGTGGCCGAGTATGTGGACGCCTTTACCCCCTTCCTGGAGCAGGGGCAGGACATCGTCCACGTGTGCCTCTCCTCCGGCATCTCCGGCACCATCAACTCCGCCCGCAACGCCGCCAACATCCTCTCCGAGCGCTTCCCGGAGCGGAAGATCTATATCATCGACTCCCTGGGCGCCTCCTCGGGCTACGGCCTGCTGATGGACACCGCCGCCGCCAAGCGGGACGAGGGGCTGAGCGTGGACGAGATGGTCGCCTGGATCGAGGAAAACCGCCTGAAGCTGCACCACTGGTTTTTCTCCACGGATCTGAGCTTTTACGTCAAGGGCGGCCGCATTTCCAAGACCGCCGCCTTCTTCGGCAGCGTCCTGGAGATCTGCCCCCTGCTGAATATGGACAATCTGGGCCGCCTGATCCCCCGCTTTAAGATCCGCACCAAAAAGCGGGTCATCCGGGAGATCGTGAAGAAGATGGAGGAGTGCGCCCGGGACGGTCTGGACTATGACGGCAAGTGCTACATCTCCCAGTCCGCCTGCATCCCCGACGCCCAGGCCGTGGCCGCCCTGGTGGAGGAGCGCTTCCCCAGGCTCAACGGCAAGGTGGAGATCAACTATGTAGGCACCACCATCGGCTCCCACACCGGCCCCGGCACCGTGGCCCTGTTCTTCTGGGGCAGCGAGCGGGTGGACTGAGAGCTCAGTTTTGAGTTTTCAGATTTGAGTTTTGAGAGGGCGGGGATGCGCAGGGGCGTTTCATGTATCGCCCGCAGTTACAGATATCCCCACGACGCACAACAGACAAACAGACCGGGATTTCTCCCGGTCTGTTTTTGTATCTGTCTGGGGTGGGGAAGGCCCTCAGCCCCGGATAAGGGTGCCAGTCCTGCCCTCCAGGGCGTCCGCCGCACGGACCAGGGAGGTGATCAGCGCCTCGCCCTCCGGGTTGCCGCGGACATAGTCCAGACAGGCCTCCACCTTCGGCAGCATGCTGCCCGGGGCGAACTGCCCCTCCGCGATGTAGCGCTGGCAGTCGGCGATGCTCATCTCCGCCAGCTCCCGCTGGTCGGGCTTGCCGAAGTTCACACAGACCCGGTCCACCGCCGTCAGGATGATCAGCCGGTCGGCGTGCAGATCCCTGGCCAGCAGGGAAGAGGCGCGGTCCTTGTCGATCACGGCCTCCACGCCCCGCAGCCCGTAGGGCGTCTCCACCACGGGAATGCCACCACCACCCACTGTGATCACAATCACGCCGGATTTCACCAGCTGATCCACCACATTGATCTCTACAATGCGCCTGGGAATTGGAGACGGCACCACACGGCGATAACCGCGCCCTGCGTCCTCCATGAAGGTGAGCCCCTTGTTGGCGGCCATCTTCTCGGCCTGATCCCGGGTGTAGAAGCAGCCTACGGGCTTGGTGGGATGCTGAAAACCGGGGTCGTTCTCGTCCACCACCACCTGGGTGACGAGGGTGACGACCTCCTTGCGGATGCCCCGGCGGCGCAGCTCCTCCTGCAGAGCCTGCTGCAGATGGTAGCCGATGTAGCCCTGGGTCATGGCCCCGCACTCGGCAAAGGGCATGAAGGGGGTTCCGCCGCCCTTCTGGGCGGAATACTCCATGGCCAGATTGATCATGCCCACCTGGGGGCCGTTGCCGTGGCCGATGACCAGTTCATAGCCTTTTTCCACCAGATCCACCAGCGGGCGCGCGGTCTCCCGCACCAGGGAGAGCTGCTCCGTCGGCGTCCTGCCCAGGGCGTTGCCGCCCAGGGCCACAACGATCCGTTCCGCCATTACTTCAACGTGGCGTACATGATGGCCTTGATGGTGTGCATGCGGTTCTCGGCCTCGTCAAACTGCCGCGCCTGGGGCCCCAGGAACACGTCGTCGGTGACCTCCATGGCCTCCAGGCCGAACTTCTGGTAGATCTCTTCGCCCACCACGGTCTCCCGGTCGTGGAAGGCGGGCAGGCAGTGCATGAAGATGGCGGTGGGCTTGGCCTTGGCGATCAGCTCCTTGTTGATCTGGTAGGGCAGCATCAGCTCGATACGCTTGGCCCAGAGCTCCGCGGGCTCGCCCATGGAGACCCAGATGTCGGTGTACAGCACATCGCAGTCCTTGGCGCCCTGGGCGGGGTCGTCGGTGAACTCCAGCACGGCGCCGGTCTCTGCGGCCACGGCCTGGCACTTGGCAATCAGCTCCGCCTTGGGCATGTTTTCCTTGGGGCCGCAGGCGCAGTAGTGCATGCCCAGCTTGGCGCAGACCACCATGAGAGAGTTTGCAACGTTGTTGCGGGCGTCGCCGAAGAAGGTGAGCTTCCTGCCCCGCAGATCATGGCCGAACTCCTCCCGGATGGTGAGCATATCGGCCAGCATCTGGGTGGGATGGAAGTCGTCGGTCAGGCCGTTCCACACGGGCACGCCGGAGTACTTGGCCAGATCCTCCACCACGCTCTGCTTGAAGCCGCGGTACTCGATGCCGTCGTACATGCGGCCCAGGACCTTGGCGGTGTCGGCCAGGGATTCCTTCTTGCCCATCTGGCTGGAGCCGGGATCCAGGAAGGTCACGCCCATGCCCAGGTCGCGGGCGCCCACCTCGAAGGAGCAGCGGGTGCGGGTGGAGGTCTTCTCGAACAGCAGCACGACCTGCTTGCCGCTCAGCCATTTGTGCTCCACGCCGGCAGCCTTCAGACGTTTGAACTCGGCGGCCAGGTCGATGAGGTAGTTGATCTCGTGGGGGGTGTAGTCCAGAAGAGTGAGGAAGCTCCGTCCTCTGATGTTGACGCCCATGGTAGTAGTCCTCCTATGATTTGGTTTTATGATAAAGTTAAGGGAAACGCGAAAAAGTGAAGAGTGAAGAGTGAAGAGTGATTGTGTCGGCTCCGCCGACTGATTCAAATCCGTCCCGCGAAGCGGGACACCATAGCTTTTCACTTTTCTCTTTTCGTTCCTGCTCACAGCGCGGCTTTGATCAGGGGCATGGACATGCAGCGGGGGCCGCCCCGGCATGTCATTGCGAACCAGTGACCGATGTCACTGGTGTGGCAATCCGCATCTCTCAATCGTCACTCACAGCAGGCCGTCGTATAAATCAGTCCAGCTGGGATTAAGGCTCCCAATCAGCTTATTTTTTCGTGCCCGATTCCAACTCTTGAGCTGTTTTTCCCGTCCGATAGCGGCCCTGACATCCGTTGTCTCCTCATAATAGACAAGCTTATGAATGCCGTATCGGGCAGTATGGCTCTTGGGGTCGGCATTGGTTCTGTGCTCATACACCCTTCGGATCAGATCGTTGTTGACGCCGATGTAAAGAGCTACGTTTGTTGCGTTGGCGAGAATATAAACGTAATAGTGCATGATGGTTCGTCTCTGTTTACACGAGAAAGGAAAACGGATTGCCACGCCAGTGTGCGCACTGGCTCGCAATGACAGGCCTGTGGCCTGTATATGCCACTTTAAATCAAAGCGCGGCTCTGACCAGGGGCATGGACATGCAGCGGGGGCCGCCGCGGCCCCGGCTCAGCTCTGCGCTGGGGATCTCCAGCACGGTGAGACCCTTGTCCCGCAAAATCCGGTTGCTCACGTCGTTGCGCTCGTAGACCACGATCTTGCCCGGGGCGATGCAGAGCGTGTTGGAGCCGTCGTTCCACTGCTCCCGGGCGGCGGCAATCAGATCGTCGCCCCCGCAGGGGATCAGCTCCACCTTCTCCACGCCCAGAGTTTCCTCCAGAATGTGCTCCAGATCGGAGTCGATCTGCCGCAGGCAGAGCCCGCCCTTGTCCGCCGGGCCGGGGGTCAGCTCATAGACCGTCAGCGGCCCCAGAATGGCGGGATGGATGGTGAACTTGTCCCGGTCCACCTGGGTGAAAACCGTGTCCAGGTGCATGAAGGCCCGGCAGCGGGGAATGTCGAAGGCCAGGATCCGACGCACCGGGCACGACGCGTCCCGGAAGAGGTTGCGGGCGGCAGCCTCGATGCCGTCGGGGCAGGTGCGCTGGGAGATGCCGATGGCGATGGTGTTCTCCGAGAGGATCAGCACGTCGCCGCCCTCGATGCTGGCGTGCATGTCCCGGTCGTAGTAGCGCTTGACCAGGCCGGAGAAGTCCGGGTGGTAGCGGAAAATGTAGTCGGCGTAGATAGTCTCCCGCCGGCGGGTGGGGTAGTGCATGCAGTTCAGGAACACGCCCTCGCCCACGGAGGCGAAGGGGTCCCGGGTGAAGTAGAGGTTGGGCATGGGGTCCACGATCAGATCGTCCGGCGGGGCGATCCGGTCCTGCAGGGAGTAGGCCTTCACGTTGCCCATCTCCTTCAGGGTGATGCCCTCCATGGTCTTCTCCACCAGAGCCTTGCCGTAAAAATGCTCGCACAGATAGTCGGAAATCCGGTCCTGCCAGCGGCGGGTGCGGATGCCGCCCTCCTGCAGCCACTGGTGCAGGAAGGGGTCCAGCAGCTTGGGGTTCTGGTCCAGCACCTGGGTCATCAGATCCTCCAGGTAGACCACCTCCACGCCGTTGTCGCGCAGGGTCTGGGCGAAGGCATCGTGCTCCCGCTGGGCCACCCGCAGGAAGGGGATGTCGTCAAACAGCAGCTCCTGCAGCCGATCCGGCGTCAGATTCAGCAGCTCCTTCCCCGGCCGGTGCAGCAGCACCTTTTTCAGCGTGCCGATCTCATTGTGTACGCAAATACCTTTCATCCACGTTCCCCTTTCCGGCGGCTGGCTCTCGCCGATGGGCGCTCGGAGCGCACCGCCGTCCTATTATACGCAATAATTTGGAAAATTTCAACAAATAAAGCAGGAAAATTTCCGCGCCTTTCTGTGCGATGCGGCAAGAATTCCGTTTCACAAAGAAATGGAAAAAACCTGAAAAAAAGACTTGCTTTTTCTTTCCGGCTATGCTAATATACTTGAGCACGTAAAAATGCGCTGTTAGCTCAGCTGGATAGAGCGTCTGGCTACGGACCAGAAGGTCAGGGGTTCGAATCCCTTACAGCGTGCCAAAAATCCCGCAAGCCCATTCGGGCCTGCGGGATTTTTGCGCTGCAAGGGATTCGAATCATGTCCGAAAGCCACTCAGGTGGCTTTCATCGACCAGTGCAAACACTGGACGATACCTTAATTTCTTTTTTGCGTCTCCCGCAGCAAAAAAGAAATGCAAGCGAATCCCAACCAGCGTGCCCGGCCGCAGGCGAATCCCAACCAGCGCGCCAAAAAGGACCATCCCATCGGGATGGTCCTTTTTGGTTCTCTCGGCAAGCTCACATGAAGCTGGAAATGCCGTAGCTGTTGACCAGGGCGTCCAGCTTGACGCCGGCCTTGCAGAGAGGGCACTGTCCGGCGGGGACGGAGCGGTAATCCTCCAGGAGCTTGGCGTGGAAAATCGTGGTGACGGGGAATCCGCCGCAGTCGTCCAGGCAGGAAAAAATGCTGCAGACGCCCACGGGGACGCCGCCGTAGTAGCGCAGAGCCTGGATGGCCTCCTGCACGGCGTTGCCGGTGGTGACGGAGGCGGCCAGAATGAGGATGCGGCGGTTGCGGATCAGGTGCGCGATGTTCTCCCGAAAGATCTGCAGGTTGCCGGGCGTGGTCTCGGGTGTGACCACATAGAGCGTGTTGTGTTCGTTCTCGGTCTTGATGCCTTCCTCCACGAGCTCCTCCGCCAGACAGGCGCCCAGCACCTCCGTTCCGTCGAGACAGAGGATCGTGTCCACGATCTCGGAGGACCGGAACTTGACGGCCAGCTCCCTGGCGGCCTGACGCGCCTCCGCCAGGCGGTGCTTGGTGAAGGTCATGTCGACAAAGTAGTTGATGTGGCTGTGGCTCGTGGCGAAATGGCCTTTGGCGATGCGCAGGGGGATCTCGCTGTACTCGCTGCGGATATGGATCGTGGGAATGACCATGGCTGCTCTCCTTTCAGCGCGGGTCGACGGGTCTGCTTCCTACCGGTCTGTAAAATGATCATACCACAGGAAAGCGCTGCGCACAACCGCGAATTTCTCGGGCGGGAGAAAAAGCGGAGAGAGCGGGTTTCGCAGTCGGGGAGGCCTTGCGTTTCCGGGGCGGGGATGGTATCATACAGGCATGGAAAAGCGTGTCGTGGGGCGCTTTGCGCCCAGTCCCTCGGGCTATCTGCATCTGGGAAACCTGCTGGCCATGCTGCTGGCATGGCTGGACTGCCGCGCCCAAAACGGGAAGCTGATCTTCCGGCTGGAGGATCTGGACCCCGCCCGCTCCAAGCGGGAATACATTGAGGCTCTGGCCGGGGATCTGCGCTGGCTGGGTCTGGACTGGGACGAGGGCTGGCCGGAGCAGCCGTCCTTCGCCCAGAGCGCCCGGACGGAACACTACGAGGCCGCCTTTGCAAAGCTGCGGGAGCTGGGGCTTGCCTACCCCTGCTGGTGCAGCCGGGCGAAGCGCCTGGCCGCCGCCTCCGCCCCCGCGCCGGGGGAGGCGCAGTTCGACCCGGCCTGCCCCTGCGCCCGGCTGACGGAGGGGGAGCGGGCGGCCCTTTTCGCCGGGCCCCGGCCCCCGGCCTGGAAGCTCCGGGCCCCGGATCGGGAACTCGCGTTGGAGGACGGGCACTACGGCCTCCTGCGGCAGAACCCCGCCCGGGAGGGGGGCGACTTTGTGATCCGCCGCTCCGACGGGGTCTTTGCCTATCAGCTGGCCGTCTGCGTGGACGACCTGGAGATGGGCGTCACCCGGGTGGTGCGGGGGCGGGACCTGCTGGACTCCGCGCCCCGGCAGTCCTGGCTCATCGAGATGCTGGGCGGCACGCCTCCCAGTTACTGCCACGCGCCCCTGCTGGTCGGCGGGCGCGGCAAGCTCTCCAAGCGTCTCGGCAGTCTCAGCACCCAGGCCCTGCGGCGGGAGATGTCGCCGGAGGCCGTGGTGGGCCGGCTGGCCTGGCTCTGCGGCCTGCGGGAGACGGCGGAGCCTGTGACGCCCCGGGAGCTGCTGCCGGACTTCGACTGGCGCCGGGTGAAGACCGGGGACATTGCAATCGAATAGCAATCATATACGAAAAGCACCCTTTCCGGGATCGGAAAGGGTGCTTTTGCGTTTGAGGGCGCTGCGTGCGCCCCGGTTCAGGGTATGGGCTGGATTTCGATCTCCTCGTGGATGGGATCGTCGGGATATCCGGCGAACTGCAGCAGGTACTGCCCGAAGATCTCTGGCTCTACCTCTGTGCCGGGGAGGTAGTAGGAGCTTTCGTCCTCCTCAATGCCCCAATAGACCTCCCGAAGGGTCACCCAGCCGTTCGCGCCATAGCTGAGATACTGAGTCTCCAGATAGCCTCCCGTTCCGTGGCCGTAGGTGACGAGCCAGCGCCCGTAGCACAGGTCCGGATAGTTATACACAGTGTCCGTGTCCACGTAGTAGGCCGGTTCCAGTTCTCCCCGGTCGTTGAGCATGACGATCAGCACGCCGGTCATTTCTCCGCTGAAATAGCTGTCCTGGGCGGTGCCCAGCAGCAGCTCGGGCGTCCCGTCGCCGCTGAGATCCACCAGGGCCCAGCAGGAGGGGATGAACACGTCGTTCTGGGTATACAGATCCGTCCGGATCGTGGGGTGATCCTTCATATACCGGATGTAGATGTCGTCCGCAGCGGGTTCGGGCTCCGGCTCCGGGAAGTCCAGGATGCGGATGAATTCGCCGGCGCACTGGTGCAGGCCGTAGTTTCCGGCGCCCGGATCGGGGAGGATCTCCACATAGATCGTGAAGTCCTCATAGCGCATCCGCAGCAGGCCGGTGTTGCCGTACAGGTCCTTATAGCGGGTCTCCCACCTGCCATCCACAAAGACGGCGCCGGAGAAACGCTCCACGTTGTCTGCGGAGCCGGGAGTCTCATAGTGGAACTCCAGATCCATGCGGTTCATGGTCTGGTCGGTGACCACGATGGTGGCGTGGTAGTCCGGCATGGCATACCAATAGCCGATCAGCTGATGCATCTCCTGCACCGGCTCGGGTTCGGGCTCAGTGCCGGGCTCCGGTTCGATCTCAGTGCCGGGCTCCGGTTCGGGCTCGGCGCCGGGGCGCTGGGCGAAGCGGGCCAGCCAGGCCTCATAGTCCAAACCGTTCATGGTATCCGTGCTGTAGCAGAGGACCTGTGCACCCTCGGAGGAATAGGGATCCCGGGTGCCGTAGGCCAAACAGGCCAGCTGCAGCGCGTCCCGCACAGTCCAGTCCTCCGCCGGCGGGAAGGCATAGCTTCCGCTGGCAGCGGCCAGAGCGCCGGCGGCCGCGGGGGCCTCCTCGCCGCCCAGAAAGGCCTCCGCGATCACGCGCATCATGTCCAGATTGTACTGCCGGCTGATGGACTCGGAGTTCACGTAGACCGCCGCCGCGCCCTTGCTGAGAAAGACCTCCGCCAGCTTCGGCTCGATGCCGGAGTAGCAGGTGCCGATGTAGAGGTAGGCGTTGTAGAAGGCGTCGGGGCCGAAGTTCTGTTCAAAATAGGAGGGCTTGAGCCCGATGGTGCCGTCAGACACCAGGCAGCAGTTGCCCTCGTTCAGCCCGTAGCGCGCGGCGAGCTCCTCGGTCCAGGGGATGTTGGTGCAGAGGAAATAGCCGGTGTAGCTGGTGTAGCCGCCGTGGCCGTGCCAGAGGATCACCTGGTAGTCGTCCATGGAGAGGATGCGGTCCATGGTCAGGGCGCCGTCGTTGACATTATTGGCTGCGCCGAAGTGCCAGTGCTCCGGGTCCCGGGCCACCAGGCTGGCGGCGGCCAGGTCCGGGGCGTCCAGATCGTGGCGGTAGCCGCCGCGGCGGGCGATCTCCCGGTTCTCACTGTCGTAGGGCTGCACGGTGAGCACCTCCAACTCGCCCCAGCCCTCGCCGGCATAGGGGGCGGCGCCGGGGATTGGGGGCTCCGGCGTGAGGCTGCCGCCGTAGGGCTCGCCCGCAGTGGGGCAGTAGACGTAGACCGGGCCGGTGGCCACGTGCATGACCACGCCGTAGGGGTCCATCTGGCAGGAGGTCACCAGGGGGTTGCTCTGGGCGGAGGCGTAGACCGCGCCGATGGCGGCCTGGGTGTTCTCCGGGGGCACCTGGCCGTTGGGATCCTGGTAGGGTTCGGCGGCGGAGACGATCTGCTCAATGGCGGCCTGGGTCTGCTCCCGGGACTTGCTGTCGCCGCCGGGGCTGCCGCGGAGGAGGCGGGGCAGGAAGATGGCCGCCAGCGCCGCCAGGATGACGGCCACGGCGCCCAGGGCGATCCAGAGCGGGGCCCTGGAGGGGCGCGGCGGCGGGGGTGTAAAGCCTCCTCCGCCCGAAAAGCCGCCGTCGGGAGGACCGGCAACGCCGCTGCGGCCGGCGGAGCCGCCCCCATCGTGTCCGGCAGAGCCGCCGACGATGCCGAAGCGGGCCTTCTCCCCGCCGGAGGCGGAGCTGCCGGCGCTGCCGCCCACGATGCCGAAGCGGGCCTTTTCCGCCTTGGGCGCTTCGGAGGCGGGAGCCTCGGCGAGAGGCGAGCCGCAGTTCACGCAGAAGGCGCCTTCGGCCTCGTTGGCCGCGCCGCAATGAGAACAAGTACGCATCGTATCACCTGCTTTGTCAAGAGTGATGAGGAGAAAGAATGGATGTCGCAAGGGGCAGGCCATAGCAAAAGGGCTGCCCGGGGGCAGCCTTTTTGCGCGGGGTGATCCTCAGACGGCTCTGCGCCTGCAGCGGCCGGAGCGATCAGTAGGAGAACTCGATGTCCCAGATCTCATAAGAGATGAGCTGGAAGGTGGCGCGGCCGTTGTAGGTGAAGTCCCGCACCACAGCGGTGCCGCCCTGGACGGGCATGCACTTGTAGTCCCAGACCTTGACGGACACCTGTTCGGAGTTCAGCCAGTAGTAGGAATTGTCGATGCCGGGGGTGTTCCAATACTCCTCCAGCCCCAGCTCGTAGACCTGGAAGTCCACGGTGTAGGTGCCGTCGCCGTTGGATTTCATGGAATCCACCACGGTGAACTTGTTGTAGCTCTCGCCGCTGGCGGCGGGGAACCAGAACTTGCCGTCGTGATAGCTGAAGCTGTTCCACTGATCCAGCATATAGCTGGCGCCGTTGACCGGGTTTCGGGTGAGACCGAAGAAGCGGTTCAGATACTCGTTCATGGTGCCGAGGGGGATGGTTTCAAAGGAGCCGTCGTAGGAGATGGCGCCGCCGTGGTTGATCTTGCAGTAGATCCACACGAACTTCATCAGCTGGTCGTCCGGCGCGGTGGAGAGCTTCATGTTCAAAAAGCTCTGCTCGGAGAAATTGGACAGGAAGATGTTGATGCGGTACTGCAGATCCTTGTCCAGCGTCACGGGGCCGGCGGGCGGATAGCTGGGAGCGGCATCCTTGGTGTAGACCAGCACGTTTGCCGACTTGCCGCAGCAGGTCACCGTCAGGGTGACGGGGGAGCTGTGCTTTTTCAGCACCGTGACGGTGCAGGTGCGCCCGTAGGCGTCCGGCTCCAGCTTCAGCACGCCGGGCTCGCTGCAGCTCCAGGCAAAGCTTGCGTTGGTGAAGCTCTCGATGGGGTAGGCCTGGGCGTTCAGCGGCACGGACTCGCCCACGGCGGCGGTGAACTCGGTCTTCTCCGTGTCCTTATAGAAGACGCGGACCACGTCGGGCACCGCGACGGTGGGGGCGGGAGTCGCCGGCGCGGTCGTAGGAGTCGCCGGGGCAGGGCTTGGCGTGATGACGATGATCTGGGAGGTGGGCGTGGGGGAGGCGGGCGTCAGCGCCGGGTCCGAGGTGGGCGGGGCGACAACGGCGCCGGGGTCTGTTGTGGGTGCGATGATGGACCCGGGCTCACCGGTGGGGCTGGCCGCGTCCTGTCTGCTCTTCACCAGGAAGATCACGATCACCGCCAGCGCGATCAGCGCCACGGCGCCCAGGGCCATCCAGGGCCAGACCGGGCGGGAGGGGGCGGGGTAGGCCTCCGGCTCGGGCGCGGGGGCGGGCTTGGCTTTCAGCGGCGCGCCGCAGTTGGTGCAGAAGCCTGCGCCGTCCGGATTGTTGGCTCCGCAATTGGGACAGAACATAAGGTCACCGGCTTTCTGTATTTTTGATAGAGTTGATATAGTCATTATATAGGGAAATGTCAAAAAAGGGAAGAGGGAAATTGAAGAAGTGAAGGAAGGAGGGCGCGAAAAAGCAAAAACGCCGAAAACCCGCTCTGAAGGCAAGTCCTTCAGAGCGGGTTTTGCGTTCAGGCGTCCGGGCGGATCACGTAGTCGAAGAGCTCCACCGTCTCCACGCCCAGAGCGCGGAGAGCCGCGGCGCTGCGGGCCTGGTCTTCGGCGGTATTGTACTCCGGGATGCGCGGCACCCGCACGCGGATGCGCCCGGCGCCCGCCAGAGACAGGAGCAGCCGCAGGTTTTCCCGCATCAGCGCCCCGTCCCCGCCGGTATAGCGAAGGTAGATCTCCCCGTCCATGTCCTTGCAGTCCACGATGAAGAAGTCCACCGCCTCCGCCGCGGTGCGGACAGCATCGGGCGGAACGGCCAGGCTGGTCTCGGCGCTGATGCGCCATTCCGCCGGGCAGACTTCCCGGAAGCGGCGCAGAAAGTCCGCGTGCAGCAGCGCTTCCCCGCCGCCGAAGCAGACCCCGCCGCCGGTGGCGCGAAAGTACAGATCGTCGATCCTGAGCCGCTCCGTCAGCTCCTCCGCCGTCACCGGCTCCGCCTTCGCCTCTTTCAGCAGTCGCTTGTTGATGCACCAGCGGCAGGATAGGGGACAGCCCGCCCCGGCCACCAGGGTGGTGACCCCGGCGCCGTCCGTTTCCATGCGCAGCCGCGCCAGGCTCAGAAGCGGGAAAAGGGGCTCAGCCATTGCCGTTCTCGTCGGCGTCGTCGGGAATACAGGCCACGTCGCCCTCCAGCTCCCACTCGTCGGGCTCCTCCGTGGGGTCGGGCTCGTTGGGGACCATGCCGTCCAGATCGTCGGGATAGGGGGCGACTTCGCCTTCCAGCACGTCCACGTAGTCGGGGGTGGGCGTAGGCTCCGGGTCAGCGGGGCCGCAGCCCGCGGCGCCGAAGGCAAGGCCGGCGCAGAGGGCGGCCACCGCCACCCGCTTGCCCATGCTCTGCCGCAGAGCCAACTGCTGCTCCAGATAGCGCAGCTCGCTCTCGCACTTGGGGCAGGTGCCCTTGCACGCGCCCTTGTGGGTGCACTCGCTTGTCACATAGGGGATATCGTTTTCATCGGCGATCCGCTGGCGGATCTCCTTGAGGATCTTGCATTTCTGTTTGCCCAGCATGGCTTGCGCCTCCTGTCAAAGAAGTTGGGGGGACAAGAGTTAGACGAGCGCGCAGGGATTTTGTTCCCTCTGCGAAGGAAAAAAGTGAAGAGTGAAGAGCGAAGGGTGAAGAGTGAAGAGTGAAGAGGGATGGTGTCTCCTTCGGCGACTGATTTCAATTCGTCCCGCTTCGCGGGACACAATATCTTTTCACTTTTCACTGTTCCCTTTTCACTCTCTACAGGGGCCAGGAGGAGAACCACTGATACAGCGCGGTGGAGAGCTCCCGACCGATGGGCAGACCGTTCAGCACCGGGAAGAACAGGGCGAAGAGGGCAAGACTCCAGCCCGTCAGGATCACGGGCCAGCTTCGCCAGTGGGGGCGGTTTTCCCGCAGCAGGGCGAAGACGTAGCAGAGCCCCAGCACCAGAAACAGCGAGGAGGGGAAGTAGTGATAGGCGAAGGTCAGCCGGGGGATGGGCACCCAGGGCAGCAGCTCCGCCAGGTAGCCGATCAGGACGAAGCCGGCGCGCTTGTCCCGGCGGACGAGGGCCATGAAGCCCAGCAGCGGAAGGCACAGCAGCCCGCCCCAGCACAGCAGCGGGTTCAGCCAGGCCGCGATGGAGGTCTTGGTCTCCGCGCTGGGGTATTCCAGCACGTAGAGGATGGGCTTGGCGTCCACCAGCCACTGGTACCAGTTGGAGGAATAGGGGTGGGTGGCCCCCAGCACGCCGCTGGAGTGATAGTTGAACATATAGACCTGGTTGCTCCAGACCATGGCGGCGTAGTCCCGGCTGAAGGGGGAATAACCCGCCGCCCGGCCATAGGGCAGGTAGCTGAAATAGTAGATCAGCCCCGGCACGGCGATGAAGAACACCAGGCAGAAGAGCACGTTTTTCCAAAAGGCGGGGAGGACCCCTCCGTCGGCTGCGCCGACACCTCCCCTTGCAGGGGAGGCAGGGGCGCCGCGGCGCGCCTGGACGAAGCGGGCGATCCACTTGGCTGCCCAGAGCAGCGCCAGGCCCGCGCCGGCGTAGATGCTGGTCCACTTGGCGGCGGCGCCCAGGCCGAAGCTGACCCCGCAGAGCGCAAGGGCCCAAAGCCTGTCCTCCGTGAGCCAGAGGTACATAAAAAGGTACATCAGCAGGATGAAGAACACCGAGTAGGTGTCGATGGTGGCGATGCGGGTCTGCACATAGTGCATGAAGTCCGAGGCCCAAAGCAGCATCCCCAGGGTGGGGATCCAGACACCGCCGAAGAGCTTTTTCAGAAAGACATACAGCAGCGGCAGCATCAGCACCCCGAAGAGTGTGCCGGAGAAGCGCCAGCCGAAGGGGGTCATGCCGAAGAGGGAGACGCCCAGGCCGATGATCTCCTTGCCCAGGGGCGGGTGGGTGATCTCGTAGGGCCAGACGCCGTTCAGATGCTCCCAGGCGGTGCGGGCGTGGTAGATCTCGTCAAAATAGCTGGAGTTCTGGAAGGAGAAGACCGCCGGGGCGGTGTCCGCCTCGTCGCAGAGCGCCGGAGCGGAGCACTTGAGCGGAACGAGCTGCCCATCCCCGTCCAGCACCACCAGCTCGCCCATCCAGGGCTCGCCGCTGGTGCAGCGCAGACGCAGAAAACGGGGCCGCAGGAGGGTGGAGGGCGAGAGCTCCGTCCATTTGAGCACGGCGATGTGGTCCTGGTTGAAGGCGTCCAGGTACTGCCAGTCCTCCCCGTCCTCCGAGGCGTCCAGCGCGTAGCTGCCCATGCCCACGCCGGGGTAGAGCAGGATCCGGCTGGGGTAGACACCCTCCGGCAGCTCGATCACCGCTTCCTGCCCCGCCATGGGCACGAAGCTCTGAGGCGCGGCGGTGCTGCCCAGACGGAAAAAGGCCGCGAAGGCGTAGAGCGCCGTCACCAGCAGCAGAGGCAGCAGATCCCGGCGGGAGAGGCGGCGGGAGCGATCCGTCGACACAGGCCGAAGCCCCCGTCCTTTTTTGGTCGGGGGCGGAGGCTCGCCGGGGAGCGTGCAGCGCAGCGGATTGGGGATGCTCAGCAGCAGGACCAGCGCGATCGCCGCGGTGCTGAGAATGAAAAAGAGATGGATGGCGGACATGAACAGGAACCTCCGGGGAGGGATGGGAGAGTGAAAAGTGAAGAGTGAAGAGTGAAAAGTGAAGAGTGAAAAGTGAAAAGTGAAGAGTGAAAAGTGAACGGGGGGATGAGGCAGGAGAAGCGCAGCGCCTCGCACCTGCTAAATCCTAAGCACTAAGCACTAAGCGCTGCGCGGCAGCGCCGCGCTCAGCCGCGCAGCAGCTCGTGGAGCTCCTTCACCGAGGGGAGCACCAGGTCGGGCTTGCGCTCCGCCGCGTCCACCATGGCCTGATCCGTCTCGCCGGAGAGCACCAGCACGGACACGCTGCCCGCGTTCTGGGCCACGGCGATGTCGGTATAGAGCCGGTCGCCCACGGCGCAGATGCGCTCGTTGGGGATGCCGGTCATCTGGGCGATCACGTCGATCATATTCCGGTTGGGCTTGCCGATGTATTCGGGCTTCACGCCGGAGGAGGCGGTCAGCAGCGCGCAGATACTGCCGCAGTCCGGCAGCACCTCGCCCGCCGGCATGGGGCAGACCCAGTCCGGGTTCGCGGCGATGAACTTGGCGCCCCGGCGGAGGAAGTGCACCGCCTTGTCCAGCTTTTCGTACCGGAGCTCCGTGTCGAAGCCCTGCACCACCACGTCCACGTCAAAGGCCTCGGTGTGGCCGGCTTCGTCGTTCACCAGGTCGATGCCGTAGCTGACGAGCTCCCGGTAGAAGGCCCGGGTGCCGGCCAGATACACCTTCGCCCCGGGGTAGCGCTGGTTGAGATAGAGGCCGGTGGCCATGCCGGAGGTGAAGACGTTCTCCGCCTCGCAGGGGAAGCCCAGGCGGCGCAGGCGGGTGATGTAGTCCACCCCGGCCCGGGAGGAGTTGTTGGTCAGGTAGATATACTGTTTGCCCAGGCGGGGCAGGTCCTCCATCAGCGCGATGGCGCCGTCATAGACAATGTCCCCCAGATACAGGGTGCCGTCCATGTCGAAGAGGAAGAGCTCACAATTTTTCAGCTTGTCCAGATTGGTCATGTTGATTCTCCATGTTTTTATTGTAGGGGCGGCTATTAGCCGTCCGGGGACACAGGCGCGGGTCGGGCAGACGGGGGACGGGGGCGATAGGCTTCAGAGTTCAGAGTTCGGAGGACGGGGCCGCGGAGCGCACAGGCCAAAGGCCTGTCATTCCGAGCCAGTGCGCACACTGGCGTGGGAATCCGTATTCTTTTTTGGGGGACGAAAGAAACGGATTGCCACACCAGTGACATCGGTCACTGGTTCGCAATGACACGGGGGGGGACGCGGGGCGGGGTTCAGAACGGGAAGCCCATGCCCTCGTTGATGACGACCTCTTTGATCCCGCCGAGCGTATCCAGGGCGGTCATCAGCCTCTGAATCGCGGGAATGTTGTTCTGAGGATCCACATTCCCCAGGTCGTGGAGGATCAGGATCTTGCCGTCCTGCAGCAAAACGCTGACATCGCCATAATAAACGTCCGGGTCTTCCTGCTCCGTCTGAAAGCGGCTCACTGCCGCCTTGACAGCGTCCACCTTGTCTTCCGGAGCTGCATCACAATACACGCTGTAGGTAAATTCCTCGCCGGCAAAGCCATCCAGGCGTACCGGGAAGCTCAGGTTCAGATCGCCGAAGCCAAAGATCTCGTCAAAATCCATAGGGAACCTCCTCAATATTCAGTGTTCAGCAGGGGCGGGGCAAAGTGCCCTTCATGGGTATGCCTCCGCCCGGGGACACAGGCGCGGGTCGGGCAGACGGGGGACGGGGGCGATAGGCTTCATAGTTCAGAGTCCGGAGGACGGGGTCGCGGAGCGCACACGCCAAAGGCCTGTCATTCCGAGCCAGTGCGCACACTGGCGTGGGAATCCGTATTCTTTTTTGGGGGACGAAAGAAACGGATTGCCACACCAGTGACATCGGTCACTGGTTCGCAATGACACGGGGGAGTGAAGAGTGAAGAGTGAAGAGTGATGGTGTCCCGCAAAGCGGGACGGATTTGAATTCGTCGCCGAAGGCGACACCTCAACTTTTCGCTTTTCACTTTTCACTCTTCACTGAGGAATATGGGCTTCGCCCTCAGTCCTCGCCCCAGAGCTGGGCGCATTTCACGGCCTTGTGCCAGCCGTGGAGCAGCTTGCGGCGCTTCTCCTCGTCCAGCTCCGGCGTGAAGATCTTGTCCACGGCCCAGTTGTTGCGCACGTCGTCCAGGCTGGACCAGTAGCCCACGGCCAGGCCCGCCAGGTAGGCTGCGCCCAGAGCGGTGGTCTCGATGCAGCGGGGACGGTACACGTCGGCGGCGATGAGATCGGACTGGAACTGCATGAGGAAGTTGTTGGCGCAGGCGCCGCCGTCCACCTTCAGATCGGCGATGGGGATGCCGGAGTCCCGCTCCATGGCGCGCACGATGTCATAGGTCTGGTAGGCCAGGCTTTCCAGCGTGGCGCGCACCAGATGGGCGCGGCTGAAGCCGCGGGTAATGCCCACGACAACGCCCCGGGCCCGCTGGTTCCAGTAGGGGGCGCCCAGGCCCGTGAAGGCGGGCACCACATAGCCGCCTGCGGTGTCGGACACCTTCTTGGCGTAGTCCAGACTCTCCGAGGCGGAGGTCAGCACGCCCAGCTCGTCCCGCAGCCACTGGATGGCGGCGCCGGCGATGAAGATGGAGCCCTCCAGGGCGTACTGCACGGTTCCGTCGGCGCTGGCGGCGATGGTGGTGACCAGGCCGTTCTGGCTCTTCACGATCTCGTGGCCGGTGTTCATCAGCAGGAAGCAGCCGGTGCCGTAGGTGTTCTTCATCTGGCCGGGCTCGAAGCAGCACTGGCCGAAGAGGGCGCACTGCTGGTCGCCCGCGGCGCCGGCAATGGGGATCTCCCCGCCGAACATCTCAAAGTCCGTCATGCCGTAGACGCAGGAGGAGGGCTTGACCTCCGGCAGCATGCTCTCGGGCACGTCCAGCAGGTTCAGCAGCTCCTGGTCCCACTTCAGCTCCCGGATGTTGTAGAGCATGGTGCGGCTGGCGTTGGTGTAGTCGGTGACGTGGACCCGGCCGCCGGTGAGCTTCCAGATCAGCCAGGTGTCGATGGTGCCGAAGAGGAGTTTGCCGGCCTTGGCCCGGCGGCGGGCGCCGGGGGTGTTGTCCAGCAGCCATTTGATCTTGGAGCCGGAGAAGTAGGCGTCGGGCACCAGACCGGTCTTGTCCCGGATCTTGTCGCTCCAGCCGTCCTTCACCAGACCGTCGATGATGTCCGAGGTGCGGCGGCACTGCCAGACGATGGCGTTGGCGATGGGCTCGCCGGTCTCCTTGTCCCAGACCACGGTGGTCTCGCGCTGGTTGGTGATGCCGATGCCGGCGATGTCCGCGGCCTTCACGTTGAGCTTGGCCATGGCGGCCCGGGCCACCTCCAGGGTGGTGTCCCAGATCTCGTCGGCGTCGTGCTCCACCCAGCCGGGCTGGGGGTAGATCTGCTTGAACTCCTTGTTGACCACGGAGCAGATGTTTCCGGATTTGTCGAAGAGGATGCAGCGGGAGCTGGTGGTGCCCTGATCCAGGGCCATGATGTACTTCATGGGAAAGTGCTCCTTTCTGTTATTGATCCGAGGGTCATATTCTTACAATTATATTATACCGTTTTCCATTCCTTTTTGCAACGATAAGTTGAGAGCCGGAATAGAGGCGGGCCGCCGCAATTGCGGCGGCCCAGGGCTGAGGAAGGAGAGAAAAAGGAGAGCGATCAGAAGGTCAGAACGAAATCGGTGGGGAAGCTGGTGGCGAACAGGGTGGAGCAGCACATGACCGTGCCGTTGATGAAGCCGGCGGCCCAGATGTTGCCGGTCTTCTTGTACACATAGCGGGCGGAGAAGGCCGCGAAGAAGAGACAGAAAATGATGGGGAAGGCCACGATGCCGGCCATGCCGCCGTTGGGATCCCACAGGAAGCCGGTGCGGAAGAGGGTGCCGTACTGCTTGATGACGAAGATGACCAGCGCCAGGGAGTTGGCCACAGCGCAGACCAGGGCGGTGACCCAGTCGGGCACGTTCTTATAGCGGGTGGCGGCCAGGGTGATGGCGTTGGGGATGTAGAAGCAGAGCCAGATGGGCACATACTTGCACAGCACCAGCGGCAGCTCGCTGATCTCGCCGGCCATGACGATGAAGGAGCAGATGCGGAAGTCGGCGTTGAAGACATAGCGGGCGATGTACACCGGGATGAACATCAGCACCACCACGGTGATCCCGAAGAGCGCGGTGAGGAAGAACTGCTTCAGGCTGTCCAGCGCGGCGGGGGCGAAGGGATTGCCCACTTCCTTGCCGCGGGCCAGGATCTTGCGCAGCAGGAAGGCCAGGACGGTGACGACCACGGCGAAGGCGCCGCAGGCCAGGGTCCAGATCCCGATGCCATTGGCCACGCCGTTGGCGGCGTAGATGGCGGGGTTCAGCAGCGCATCCCCGGCGGGATAGAGCTTCTTGTAGGAGAAGAAGGCGAAGATGACCGAGGCCACCAGGGTCAGGGCCCAGATGATGCCCTCCTTCAGATCCAGGGTCGCGCTGAGTTCGTCACGGGCGGGGACCTTTCGGGTGATGCCGGCAAAGAGCTTGGTGTCCTTCAGAAGAGCCACCAGCGGGAAGATCATCATGAAGAAGCCGATCAGACCCAGCAGCTCGAAGCAGACCGTCACGGGCCAGACCTGGTTGCTGGAGGGGATGTACTTGGCTCCGTCGGGGGTGCCGAAGGCGGCGTAGAAGCCGTCAACGGTGATCTTGGTGCCGGTGAGGGTGAAGTGGAACATGGGGTGGGTGATGGGCGGGTTGAGCAGGCGCACGGCCGTCTCGGCCTCCAGCGCCTCGCCGGGCTTGGGAGCGTCGATGGGGCCGCTGGGATCATACCACTGACCGTCCACGACGGCGTCGTCATTGTAGCCGGGATACACGCCGCGGATGATGGTTTTGCCGTTGTCGTTGGTCAGAATGTGCGGGGAGTCGAAGTACACGGAGTCGAACTCGTCATAGTGGTCCACGGAGACGGTCCAGATCATGCCGCGAACCTCCTCCGGCGTGATCAGAACGGCGGGCATGGAGCCGGCGCCTTCGACCCAGGCGGCGATGCGCTGGGTGGAGCCCTCGGTGTTCAGCGCCTGGATGGTGCCGTAGCAGGCGGAGTTGCCCTGAGAGTGGCCGGTGACGCCGATGCAGTCCTCCTTGACGCAGGGCAGGCTCATGGCGTACTCGGCAGCTGCCAGCATGCCGTAGCTGTCCAGCGTCGCGCCCATGGTGGCGGCGTCGGTGTAGCCGTGCTCGGACATGTCGATGGTGATGACCACAAAGCCGCGGCGGGCCAGCTCGATGTAGCCGGGCATCTGCATCTCCTTGGTGTTGGCGCCGCCGTGGGCGCAGATGATGGCGGGGGCGGGATGCTCTGCGGTGGCGGTCTTCGGGATCAGCGTCATAAAGCTGAACTGGGCGTCGCTGCCCGAAAACGTGATCTGGATGTCTTTTCCGGTCTTGGCGTTGTTTTCCCGGATCATGTCCTGGAGCTCGTTCAGGCTGACGTAGTAGGTTTTGACCTGCGTCTTGCCCCAGTTGCCCTGCATACAGGCGGTGCCGACCATGCTGATCAGCATCAGGGCAACGGCGATGATCAGTACGAGCTTGCTTTTGGAAAGTTTTTTCATACGGATCTCCTTTCTCTTCTCTTTTCGTTTTCTCACCGCCGCGCCGGCGCGAAGTCCGGCACTTTTGGTGACTTTGCTGAATATGAGCGACGAAAAACGGATATTCCGCGCTCACCTTATGCAAATTATATAAGAAAGAAGGACTGCCGTCATTTGACTACTTTTTTCCGATTTGGTATTCTTTTGCGGTAATATCTTGACAGATCGACAGGATTTGTCCAAACAAAGAAAAACAAAAACCTGCACATATTCCGGACTCGGAATTTGTGCAGGTTGGAGAAAGGGCGAGAGAAGAGGGAAGGGGTCAATTCTCTTTTACAAGCGCTGCGGGAGCCTGCGGCTCGCCCATCAGGCACAGCTGCTCGTTCAGGCCACGCAGCGCCGCGGTAAAGACGGAGAGGGACGCGTCGTCCAGGCCATCCAGGCTTTCGAAGAAGCGCCGAAAGGCCCGCTCGAAAAGCACGGGGCTGATAGAGGCGTACAGCTCCCGCGCCTCCTCGGTGGGCTTCAGAATGATGTTTTTCCGGTTGACAGTGGTCCGGTAGCGGGCGACCAGCCCCTGCTCGGTGAGCTGCCGGGCGATTTTGGAGAAGCTGCTCTGGGGGAGGCCCAGAGATTCGGAGAGCTGGATCATGCAGGCGTCGTCGTCCTCGTGCTCGATCAGGTACTCCAGTACCTGCCAGGAGACGCTGCTCATGCGCAGATCCGGGCTCAGCTGCAGCGGCTGGGTCGCCGCGCGGGCGGTGATATTGGAGTGCTGCACGAGCAAGGCCACCAGCTCGCGATAGCGCCCCATCCATTCCACTTTCATAGGATCACCTGCCTGCCTTTGTAATTCTTTCAAATCATTCTATCATAATTGTCAAGAGAAAGAAAAGCCCATTTGGGAAAATGACTGAAATCATAGGAATTTTTTGTGGAAAAAGCGGATGGACAGGAGAATTTTGACAGTATATTATATAGAATGAAAGTATATCCATGTAAATATATAATATACACGGGGGATGTGAAGCACATGGCCGGCGTCGAATACGATCTGAAAAGCCTGCTGGACGTGGCCCGCTGGGAGGCGGTGCAGGATCAGCTTGCCGCTCTCACCCGCACTGCGATCATCACCATCGACTACAAGGGCATCCCGATCTCCAAGCACAGCGGGCGCACCTCCTTCTGCACCGTCATCCGCGAAAACCCCGTCACCTGCAAGCGCTGCTACCGCTGCGACGCGCTGGCGGGCCTGGAGGCTGTGCGGCGCAACGAGCCCTTCATTTACCTCTGCCACTGCGGCATCGTGGACGTGGCAGTGCCTGTGGTGGTGGGGAACCAGTACCTGGGGGCGGTGATGTTCGGCCAGGTGCGCCTGCCGGACGGGGACCGGGACGGCAAGGTGCGGCGTCTGGTCAACGAGATCAGCTCCTTTCAGCCCGAGGAGCGGGACGCCCGTGCCGGGCTGCTGGAAAAATACCGGCGGCTGCCGGAGATGGAGTACAGCCGCATCGTGGAGATCGCGGCGCTGATCCACTCCGTGGTGCGCTATATCGTCGGCCGCGCCGTCCAGGACCGCAGCGACCGGATGGCCCAGGAGTGGGTGCTGCGCAGCGGCCTGCCTCCCAGCCTGGACTGGCCTCGGGACGAAGGGGAGGAGCGGGGCGTAAACGGAGGGATCCGCGTGCCGGAAGACAGCCCCGTCTACCCTGCGCTGACCTACATGCAGGAGCACCCGGGAGAGATGGTCCGGATGAATCAGATGGCGGAGCTCTGCCACCTGAGCGGCTGTTATTTCTCCAAGCTCTTCCTGCGGGAGCTGGGGGAGAATTTCACGGATTACATGAAGCGGCAGAAGGTGACCAGGGCCAAGGAGCTGCTGCGAAAGACGGGAAAGAGCGTCAGCGAGATCAGCGCAGAGCTGGGCTTTCTGGACAGCAGCTACTTTATCAAGGTCTTCAAGGCCTTCGAGGGGATCACCCCCCTGGCCTACCGCCAGCAGAAGTATTATACATAGAGAGTACGAAAATCAGACGGGGCGGCCGCAAAAACGCACAGCCCAGTCGCCGCCGCAGGGGAGGGGCTCGCCCCCTCCGGCAGCGTGAAGGACGATCTTGAAAAAATGTTCGGCGAACTCGCAGATTGTGCGAATTCGCCGAACATTTTTTCCCTATCAAGGCGCTGTTCCGCCGGGAGGGCGCAAGGCCCTCCCCTGCGAAACAAAGGGGGGTTCCGCCTTTTTTTGCATGCTGCAGCAGGCCCCTTTGCAATCGGGAGACGCTTTACTTCACGATGAGCCTCGTCATGCGGGCCAGGGTGAGACGGTTGCGGATGGCGGAGGAGATGTCCAGGAAGCTGTCCTCGCAGGCCGGGTCGATGCCCAGCTCCTCCAGGGTGTGCTTGGCGCCGATGGCGGCGTAGAGGGCGTCCAGCTCCTCGTAGGTGGGGATCCTGGCGATGACCTCCCGGATCTCCTGCCAGTGCTCGGCGATGGCCTCCGGCGGGAAGGTCTTCAGCACGTCGTTCTCGTTCTCCTTCAGGATGCCGTCGGCCAGAGGGCCGAAAATCTCCCGCACCCAGGCCTCATCGATGGGCTCGAAGGGCTTGACGGTGATGCTCTCCCGCTCCGCCAGCTTGTGGTAGGCCTTGGCGCACATGAGCGTCCCCACGCCCACGCACTCGCCGTGGAGACCGTGGGCCTTCTCGAAGTACTTGGGCTTCATCTCCACCAGATGGGCTACCAGATGCTCCGCGCCGGAGGCCGCCCGGCTGTTGGACAGGATCTGCATGGTCAGGCCGGAGAGCATCTGGGTGTAGGCCATGGCCTCCAGATCCGGCTTCTGGCCCGCGGCCAGCTCGTTGGCGCAGCGGACCATGATGTCCAGCGCTTCCTGGGCCATGGCGCAGACCTTGTCGCAGAAATACTCGCCGGAGACGATGTGCGCGATCTTCCAGTCCGCGATGGACACGTGCTTGGCCAGGATGTCCTGCACGCCCGCGATGTTCAGGAACATGGGCGCGCCTGCGATGATGTTCATGTCGCAGATCACCGCGTCCGCGGCCTGCATGGGGATGGACTTCTTTTGCCCGTCGATGATGATGGAGCAGATGTCGGCGGTGAAGCCGTCGGAGGAGACGATGGTGGGGATGGCCACGAAGGGGATGCCCAGACGCCAGGCGCTGTAGCGGCCGAAGTCCATCAGGGTGCCGCCGCCCACCACCACCACGTAATCCGGGGTCTTTTCAAAGCGGGTCATGCAGTTCTCGATCAGGCCCTTCTCGCTGTGCAGGCCCTTGGCCTCCAGCACGATCTCCTGGTCGGCCCGGACGTGGACCATGCCGGGCAGATTGTAGGTGTTGGTGTCGTAGATGACGATCCGGTGGCCGCTCAGGCCGCAGTCGTCCATGTACTGCTCGAAGCGCGTAAGCGCGCCGTACTCGCACACCACCAGCTTGGTGCGCAGCTCGTGATCGCGCCCGCAGGCGCAGGGACCCAGGTACTGCTTGGTGTTCAGGATCATGGCGATTTACCTCCGATTCATATTTGTTCTCATCTTTTATAATGTAATCGTTCCCGGGACGCTTGTCAAGTGAACCCTGCGAAAAGGATGCGCAACCCTGCGAAAAGGCTGTGCCGCCGGAGATTCCCTTCTTCCCATTTCCGTCGGCCTGTGGTATAATGAAAAAAATAAAAGGCGGAGGTCTGTCATGATATACGTGCTTTTGTTCTTCCTGCTCTCTCTGGCGGGGGCCCTGGGGCTGCCCCTGGGCTGCGGCTTCTCTCTCTGGTGGGGGATCCCCATCTTCCTGGGGCTGGAGCTTGTGCTGCACGTCCTCTTCGTCTTTTTGAACTGGCTGCCCGCCCGGAATGTGGACCGGGAAAAGCCCCTGGAAAAGCAGCTTCCCGGCGCCATGGAGAGCGTGCGCCGGATCGACAGCCTGCTCTGCGCCTACGGCGGCCTGCGCCCCAAGATCACGGGACTGAAAAAGCTGCCCAAGACCCCTTATCTGCTGGTCTGCAACCACCGCTCCTTCTACGATCCGCTGATGATCCTCCACTATCTGAAGGGGGAGAACATCGCCTTCGTGTCCAAGCCCTCTAATCTGGCCATCCCCATGATCGGGGACATCGCCTACGCCGCGGGCTTCCTGCCCATCGACCGGGAGAACGACCGCAACGCCCTGCGCAGCATCCTCACCGCCGCGGACTATCTGAAGCGGGGCATCTGCAGCATGGGCATCTTCCCCGAGGGGACCCGCACCCGTACCGGCAAAATGGGCGAGTTCCACCCCGGCTCTTTCAAGATCGCCCAGCGGGCCGGCGTGCCCCTGGTGATCGCCTGCGTGCAGGATACGGAGAAGGCCTCCCGCCGGACGCTCCTGCTGCCCACCCGGGTATACCTGGATATTCTGGAGGTCCTGCCGCCGGAGCAGGTCAAGGCCATGAGCACCCGGGAGCTGGCCGAGTACAGCAAGGCGAAAATGCGGGAAGTGGTGGAGAATGAAAAGTGAAAAGTGAAACGTGAAAAGTGAAAAGTGAAAAGAAAGGGGGTCCCGCGACGCGGGACAGATTGAAAACCGTGCCGCGAAGCGGCACACCATCACGCTTCACTGTTCACTCTTCACTCTT